>DASVWG010000490.1:0-12396 GCA_036389695.1 Pyrinomonadaceae bacterium | reverse complement strand
AATTACGGTCAGCGGCAGTTTCCCGAAAAGCTGATTCCGCTGATGATTTCCAACGCGCTGCTAGACGAGCCGCTGCCCGTCTACGGCGACGGGCGAAACGTGCGCGACTGGATTTACGTCGAAGACCATTGCCGCGCTATCTGGATGATTTACGAAAAAGGAAAATCCGGCGAAGCCTATAACATCGGCGCGCGAAACGAACGCGAAAACATCGAAGTCGTCACCGCGATTCTCGACGCTTTGCGCAAACCGCATTCGCTCATCAAATTCGTCACCGACCGTCTCGGACACGACCGCCGCTACGCGATTAATCCCGCAAAAATTGAGCGGGAAATCGGCTGGAAGCCGCTAGTTACGTGGGAAGAAGGGCTGCAGAAAACTATCGACTGGTATCTGAACAATCAGGATTGGGTTTCGCGCGTCCGCGACGGCAAATATCGCGATTATTATCAGAGCATGTACGGCGCGAGCTTGAAAGCGTAAAGCAGAAACGCGACAGTTATGGAGCGTGTTTCTCAAGTAGAAGAACACGCTCCATAACTGTCGCGTTTCTGCCTGTTTTGTTAAATATGAAAATCCTAATCACCGGCGCAAACGGAATGGTCGCCAGAGCCGCGATTGATTATTACCAGTCAATCGGCGACGAAGTTTCGCCTTTCACGCGCCAGCAATTTGATATTGCGGATAAAGAACAGGTTTTTGCGACCGTTGTAGAAACAAAACCGGACGTCATAATAAATTGCGCGGCTTATACGGACGTTGACGGAAGCGAAACGAACGCGGAGCAATGTTATGCCGTGAATGCGACGGGCGTCGAAAATCTGGCGCTGGCGGCGAAACAAATCGACTGCGGTTTCGTCACGATTTCGACCGATTATGTTTTTGACGGCGCGAATCCCGGTTTCTATACGCAGCGCGACACGCCGCGCCCGATAAGCGTTTACGGGCAGGCGAAGTTGGAAGGCGAAATGCGCGCGCGAAATGTTTACGCGCGTTCCATCATCGTTCGTTCGGGCTGGATTTACGGCGCGGGCGGAACGAATTTTTTGTGCGTGATTCATCAGCTTTTAGCCGAAGGAAAACGTATCAAGGTGATTAGAGACGCTTACGGCACGCCGACTTTTGCGCGGGATTTGGTCAAGCGCCTGCGCGAGATTGCCCGGCTCGATTTGCCCTGCATTTTTCACGTGACAAACTCCGGCGCGGGCGCTTCTTATGCAGACTTCGCGCGTAAAGTTTGCGAAATAAAAGGTTTTGATACCAATCTGCTGGAATCGATTTCCGCCGACACGCTGAAACGCCCCGCGCCGCGCCCGCAATCTTCAAAGCTCGCCTGTCTTTTCAGCGACCGTCTGGGACTTCCGCCGCTGCAAAACTGGGAAAAAGCGCTTGAAGAATTTCTGGAAGGCAAAGGAATTTAGAAGGCAAAAGGCAAAAGGTAAAAGGCAAAAGTAAAAGAAAACAACCAGTTTCCTTACTTTTGCCTTTTTACTTTTACCTTTTGCCTTCTCTAACCCTTTGTCGTGTGTGACACAACAGTTTCTTCTTCTTCCATGTGCGGCGTTGTTTCGTCGTCGAGCGGCGTGTCGTAATAGGTGGTGTAGCCGTGACCGTATCCGTAATAGCCGTATTCGAGCGCGCTCGGTTTGATGCCGTTCAGCACGACGCCGTAGATTCGCGCGCCGAGATTGGCGAGACGATGTTTAAAGCGGCGCATCAGGTGAATCGAGCTTTTGCCAGCCATCGCGACCAGCACCACGCCGTCAACGAGCGTCGCCATAATCGCCGCGTCCGTGAAAGAAATCGCGGGCGGCGAATCGATAACGACGTGCTTGAAATTGCCCTTTAAAAACTGCAAAAGGTTTTTCATCTCGTTCGAGCTTAAAAGCTCCGCCGGATTCGGCGGAATCGGACCGCTCGTGACGACTTTCAGATTCGGCAAGCCCGGATAAGATTTCAGGAGATTTTCCGTGTTTCGCTCGCCCGAAAGATAATTCGTCAGACCGCTCGTATTGCTCAGCGAAAAATGCTGGTGCAGGCGCGGGCGGCGCAAATCGCAGTCGAGCAGGACGACGTCGACACCGGCTTGCGCCAGCGTCACCGCCGTATTGATGGCGGTCGTCGTTTTGCCTTCCGAAGGCTGCGTCGAAGTGACGAGAATCGTCTGGGGCGGTTTTCCGGCGGACGAGAAAAGCAAAGACGTGCGCAGGTGACGGTAAGCTTCAGCCATCGCCGAGCGATTGTCCTGCAATGTTATCAAAGCGGTCGATGTGCCGTTGCCGTTCACCTGCGTCGGCAGAACGCCGCGCTTTTTGTCGACGAGGCTTTGATGCGGAATCATCGCCAGCGTCGGCAGTCCCAAGTTTCTGCCGATGTCGTCCGAAGTGCGGATGGAATCGTCGAGATAATCAATCAAAAACGCCAGACCGATGCCAGCCGCAAACGCGACCAGAAAAGCGATAATGATGTTTCGATTGCGCTGCGGTCCGATTGGTCCGCCGGGCGTCTGCGCCTCGGTCGTAATCTTGATATTGTCGGGGCGACCGCTGCTCAAAGCCAATTCCTGTTCTTTCTGGCGCTGGATGTATGTGTTGAGCAGGCTTCGGTTGGTTTCGATAGTCTCGGTCAGCGTAGTTAAAGCGGTCGCGGCTTGTCCCTGTTGATTCGCCTTTGTCACCTCGCTTAAATATGAAGCCTGCGCCTGCGCCTCGCGTTTTCGCGCCGAATCCAGCTGCGCCTGCAAGCCGGTCAAAACTTCTTTTTCCGCATTTTTTATCAAAGCTTCGCCTTCGGTTTTGATTTTCTTTGAAACTTCGTTGCGGATTGTTTCCTTGTTTTGTTCGAGCGTTTGGATTCTCGCTTCGATTCTTTTCACGTCCGGATGCTCCGGCGTGTATTTGACGAGCAGCGCCGCGCGCTCGACTCCGACTGCCTGAATCTGTTTGTCGATTTCGTCAATCCGGTTTTCCAAATCCATTCTCTGCTTGAGATTCTGCTCGCGCGCCGAATTAATAAATCTGTCTTTTTCTCCGAGTACGGAAAGAATCTGCCCGCTGTCTTTCGCCCGCAAAGCCGCTTCATACAATCCTTGAATTTTACGGCGGTCGCTTTCGGCGGTGAGCCAATCGCTGCTTTTTTGCTGCAAGATGCTGGCGGCTAATTCTTCGCCTTTGGTGGCTAAAGGCTGCCCGTTGTCACGCATTTGCTGAATGCGCTGATTTTCCTGCTGCTGGATGGTCGATTGCAAATCTTCGATTGATTTGCTCAAATCTTCGAGCGCTTTCTGCTGCCCCTGCGTTTCGCGTTTGATGTCCTGCTCGATAAAGACACGCGCCGTCATATTGGCAACTTTCGCCGCCAGTTCCGGGTTGTTGTGAGTCACGCGGATATTAACCAGATTCGTTCGCTCGACCTGCTCGACCGTCACGCCGCCAAGCAGCGAATAAGCATAAGCATCGGCTCTTTGTTTTTCTTCCGCCGTCAGCGAAGAGACATCCGTCACGGTTGCGCTTTCGGGATTGTCCGTCAAAACCGGCAGCGTCGCTTCTTTGCCCGTCGCGGTTTTTTCGCTCGAAAACACCGAGCGAAGCGAGCCGAACAAGCCCTGTCCCTGCGCGTTCAGCAAATTCGGGTCTTTCTGCAGACCGAGCCGGATGACGACTTCGCGCATCAAATCCGGGTTCTGCAAAAGCTTCAGCTGCGTGTTGGAATAATTGACGTCGTTGCCGAAATTGATGTTGATTGAATCTTTTGAGGTGATTTTCGGCTTCGGCGGCGAAATGTTCAAGGTCACTTCCGCCTGATAAACCGACGGCTGGCGATACATATAAAAAGCGACCGCCGCCGTGACCAGCACGGTGAGCGCCAGAATCAGCGGCAAACGCTTGTAAATGATAATGAAATATTCACGAAATGTGTGTTTTTCGTTGAAAGTCTCGTCGTCGTAAATCGGTGAATAATTTGTGGGAATATCCGCATTAACTGCCAGTTGCAGTTCGTTCGGTAAAGGCAACAGCCGCTCGTCTTTTTCCATACTACTTCTTTTAAAAACCTCTCAGTAAAACTTCCGGGGCAAACGCTAACGCGAAGTTCTCTTTTATACCACAGATGACAAAATTTTTCCCCTAATCATAATTGAATTTATGATTTAGACGATAAATTTTGCTGATTTTCCTGTCCAAAATTACACTTTTCCGCCAATTAAAGCAAGCAAAAATCTCCTGCCAAACCGGAGCGCCTTTGTTTTCATCTAAACCGAAATGTTAAAATTTCCTTTTATACTTTTATATAAATTTTCAACAGGACTTATATGACAGCAACTTTTGAAGCGGAAACCGCTGCGGCAAACTACGATTTCAATCTGGGCATCGCCGGTTTTCAATACTCAGACCTTTATCGCGCCGAAAAATTAAAAGCTTTGGCGCAGGCGTTTTACGCCGAATTAGCGGCGGAAAATCCGCTTTTGCACGAAGCTTTAACGAAATACATCGACGCGCGCGGTGATGGTTACGAACAAAAAACGGAATCAAAAATTCTGACCGACGCCGCGCCGTATCTTTCGGAATTCGTCGCGCGTCTGTTCGGCGTCGAGAAAGAGCGCCGGAATCTTCTGCGCGAAATCAACGAACAAGACCCGATTTGGAAATACAAATTTTTCGTCCAGCGCCGCGCGACCAAGAAATTTACGCCGGAAAAAATCGAAGCGCTGAACGTGAGCGAGCTTGATTGGGCGCTGAGCGAATTCCGTTTCTCGGCGTTTGACGAGACTTTGATTCACGATGACGAGCTTTCGGTTGCCGAAATTACCGTCAAACTTTTGAACGCCGAAGAAACTTTGACGAAAAACGGCGAGCGAACGCCCGAAACGGAAGAAACTCTGCGGAAAATCGCGACGGCTTTCGATAAATTAAAAGACAAAACCTTCGGCAGAGTCTTCGCCGCGTTTGCCAATGAAATCAACGAAAACGGCGAAATTCTGCAAGTCAAAGCCGTTCTGACTTTGCTCGAAGCGTGGTCGGCGGCGCAGTTTTTCGCGCACCAGAAAAAATGGTACAGCTTCAAAACGCCGCACGCGCTCGACTATCAAAAACTCGTTCGCCTGACGCGCGAAAACGAGAAAGTTCCCGAAGCGATGCACTCGCTCGAAGAAGAATTGCGCCGCCGCGACGGTTTTAAATTAACCGACGACCGCGGAACCTTGCGCGATTCGCTTTACGAAGTCGATTACTGCCTGATTTGCCACGAACGCTCGAAAGATTCCTGCTCGAAAGGCTTGCACGAGCCAAGCGGCGACATCAAAAGAAATCCGCTCGGCATCAAGCTGGAAGGCTGCCCGCTCGACGAAAAAATCTCGGAAATGCATTTGATGAAGCGACAGGGCGATTCGATTGCCTCGCTCGCTTTGGTGACAATCGACAACCCGATGTGCGCCGGAACCGGGCATCGCATCTGCAACGACTGTATGAAAGCCTGCATTTTCCAGAAGCAGGAGCCGGTCAACATTCCGCAAGCCGAAACCGCGACTTTAACCGACGTTCTGGCTTTGCCGTACGGCTTTGAAATCTACAGCCTTTTGACGCGCTGGAATCCGCTTAACGCGAAACGCCCGTACGCTCTGCCGTATAACGGGAAAAATATTCTCGTCATCGGTTTAGGTCCCGCAGGCTACACTTTGGCGCATTATCTTTTGAACGAAGGTTTCGGCGTGGTCGGCATGGACGGCTTAAAAATCGAGCCTTTAGCCGAAGAATACACGGGCGCAAACGGCGGAGTTCCGAAGCCCGTCAAAAATCTCGACGAAATCACGAGCGAGCTTGACGAAAGAATTTTGTCCGGCTTCGGCGGCGTTTCCGAATACGGCATCACCGTGCGCTGGGACAAAAATTTTCTGACGATGCTTCAGCTTCTTCTTTCCAGACGCGAGCATTTTCGCGCTTACGGCGGCATACGCTTCGGCGGAACTTTGACGATTGAAGACGCGTGGGATTTCGGCTTCGACCACATCGCGATTGCGACCGGCGCGGGACGACCGACGATTGTCAGAATGAAAAACAACCTGATTCGCGGCATTCGCAAAGCGTCGGATTTTCTGATGGCTTTGCAATTAACGGGCGCGTTTAAAAAAGAAACTTTGTCGAATCTGCAAGTCCGGCTTCCGGCGGTCGTCATCGGCGGCGGCTTGACGGGCATCGACACGGCGACCGAGCTTTTCGCCTATTATCCGGCGCAGGTCGAAAAGATGCTGGAAATGTTTGAAAATCTTTCGGCGGAATTCGGCGAGGAAGCCGTCTGGAATCGCTTCGACGAAGAAGAAACGCGTGTTTTGCAGGAATTTCTCGAACACGGAAAGGAAATCCGCGCCGAACGCGAACGCGCCGAGCAGGCGGGCGAGCAGCCGAATTTTATTCCTTTGGTGAGAAGCTGGGGCGGCGTTTCGCTCGTCTATCGCAAGCGTTTGCAGGATTCGCCCGCGTATCGCCTGAATCACGAAGAAGTGCAGAAGGCGCTGGAAGAAGGCATCGAGTTTGTCGAATTGATGAACCCGGTCGAAGCCGTGCCGGACGAATACGGCGCGGTCAAAGCGCTGGTTTTCGACCGCGTAAATTACGACGCGGAAACTCAAAAATTTGAAAATTCCGGCGAAATGGTCTCGTTTCCCGCGCACACGGTCTGCGTCGCGGCGGGCACAAGCCCGAACGTGATTTACGAAAAAGAAAATCCCGGAACTTTCAAACTCGACGATTGGAAACAGTATTTCGCGCCGCACAAATTGGAGAAAAACGGCGACGGAAAATTTCACACCGTCGCGGTCGCCAAAGGCGAAGCCGGATTTTTTACGTCCTACGAACACGACGGAAAATTTATTTCCTATTACGGCGACAATCACCCGATTTACGCCGGAAACGTCGTCAAAGCGATGGCTTCGGCAAAACACGGTTACGAGCGCGTGACGGAAATTTTCGCGGGCGAAATCAACGAAAACGCTGCCGAAAACGACAAAGTTTTTCAGCAGCTGGTCGGAACTCTGGACGAGCAATTGCGCGCTTATGTCGTTGAGGTCAAACGCTTAACGCCGACGATTGTCGATGTTATCGTGAAAGCTCCTTTACAGGCGAAAAAGTTTCAGCCGGGACAGTTTTATCGCCTGCAAAACTTTGAATCGACCGCGCCGATTATCGACGGCAAGCGGATGATGATGGAAGGCTTGGCGTTGACCGGCGCGTGGGTTGACGAGGAAAAAGGCTTGCTTTCGATGATTGTTCTCGAAATGGGAACGTCCTCGCGCCTTTGCTCGCTTTTGAAAGAAGGCGAAGAAGTCGTCGTCATGGGACCTACGGGCACGCCGACCGAAATTCCCGACGGCGAAACCGTTTTGCTCGCGGGCGGCGGTTTGGGAAATGCCGTTCTGTTCTCGATTGCCAAAGCGATGAAGGAAAACGGCAATCGCCTGATTTATTTTGCCGGATACAAAAACGGCGCGGATTTGTTCAAGCGCGAGGAAATCGAAAACGCGACCGACCAGGTCATCTGGGCGACCGATATGGGCGAGGAAATCAAGCCGAATCGACCGCAGGACGCGCATTTTCGCGGCAATATCGTGCAGGCGATGATTGCTTACGCCGAAGGACGCCTTAATAATCAAAACGTCAAACTGCCGGACGTCGACCGCATTATCGCCATCGGCTCGGACAGAATGATGAACGGCGTCAAGGAAGCGCGCTACACGACGCTCGCGCCTTATTTAAAAGAAAATCACATCGCCATCGGCTCAATCAACAGCCCGATGCAATGCATGATGAAGGAAGTCTGCGCGCAGTGTCTGCAGCGCCACGTCAACCCGCACACGGGCGAGGAATTTTTTGTTTTCTCGTGTTTTAATCAAGACCAGAATCTGGATACGGTCGATTTCCGAAATCTGAACGACCGTCTGAAATCAAACAGCGTGCAGGAAAAACTGTCGAACCTGTTTCTGGACAAGATTTTTAAGTTAATGTAGACTCGCAAAAACAATTGTGAGCCAAATAACTACAGTAATTGGATTCCACGGAACATCAATAAACTATGTGGAAAAAATTCTCTCGGAGGGATTTAAGCCAAGCAATAATGAATATGATTGGCTTGGAGATGGAGTGTATTTTTTTCAAGATGCGCCGGGAAGAGCGTGGGAATGGGCTAGACGAATTCATAAAGAAAATGCAGCGGTAATTGGAGCTAAAATTCGGCTGGAAGCTTGTATTGATTTGTTGGATATACGTTGGACAAGCGTTTTAAGTGAATTGTATGACTCATTTTTAACACAAATGAAACGTTCAAATTTAGAATTGCCTAAACAATCTTCTGGAGCACATCGTTTGGATAGACTTGTAATCAATTATGCGGTCGGTTTTCTTGCAGAGCGAGAAACAAAGATTCGTTGCGTTAGAGGAGCTTTTATCGAAGGGAAACCAATTTTTCCTGATTCTGCAATTTTTGATCGGGCGCATGTGCAAATTGCGGTCCGTGATATTATGTTAATTGAGAAAATGTGGGCTGAACCACAAGGAGGTAGAAATGTCATTAACTCCTGAAAAAGTCATCAGTGAAATTCGCAGTCATTTCGATTCTGTTTCGGAATCAGAATTTAAGCGTAATGTCGAAAAATTTTGTTTAGAAACCTCAGAGGATGAAAATATGGAAGGTATAGAAAAGGGTCAGGATATAGGTCAGTTATTACTTTTTCCACATCAAAACACGATGATGTCTTCATTGCCTCTTCATCTTGAGGCTTACCTTGCTTGTGCTTTAACAGGTTTAACTGAAGAACAACGACAATTGATGTTTCAGTTATCCGACGTTGTAGCAATGGTGTGTGAAGGCTTTGATATAAGTTTATATGAACCAAGAAAAAAAACAGACCCTGTTCACAATATAGATGTGCCGGACACCGATGTTTTCCATATTGACCGCGAAAGAGTTTTACAATCAGATTTGTTAATTCATCTTTGTCATTACCCAAGCACAGGGGCAGGAGAAGAATTGGCATTTGCTTACGATGCGATGGTGCCTATTATTTTAATTTCTCACAGTAATACTCGTGTTAGCAGAATGATAACAGGTATCCCCGGATTTAAGTTGGAGATTAAATATACTGAACCAGAAGAAATGCGACTCCAGTTGCGCCAAGCCCTTCTTAAAATACGTCCTATATTGGAAGAAAGAAAAGTTTCATTCTCGAAGTATGAAGCTAATATTGTAGGTGAACGAGTTCGTTCTTTAAGAGAAGAGTTAGGATTAACTAGAGAGGAAGTGGCAAGTAAGTTGTCTCCACCTCTTGACATAGAAGCATTACGACAATTAGAAGAGTCAGTAGATAAAGTTTCTAATCCTAGTTTAGCTAAATTAAGACAACTTGCAGTTGTTTTAAAGACAACTGTGGCGGATATTGTTGAACCAAGTGTAAGTGACTTTGTTATTTCCAAACTTGAAGAACTTTTGAACCAAAAAATGGCAGCGCGAGGAGGAATCTTTATACCCGCAGACCGAAAAAGATTACTCCGTCGAACTTTACTCCATATGATTGAAGTTCTTGATAGGGAATAAATGATGTTCAAACTACCAAATTCTAAGGAAATAGCAAATCGATTACTAGAGCAATCCGAACAAGTTTCTCCGCCTGTTAACTTGGAGAAAATTATTTCCCTTTGGTCGGAATTGAATTTAGAGTTTGATGAACTCGAGCATGAGGGTTATTTAATAGATTTAGGCGGTTTTGGGAAAGAAATTGTCGTTCGTTCAACTGCGCCTATATGGAGACAGCGTTTTACTATCGCTCATGAAATCGGGCATCTTGTATTAGAAGAAAATAATATCAAATTAGAAAATTGTATTTCATTTCGCGGCAAAGAGTATGAAAATAATTTCATTGAAAAGTGGTGCGATAGTTTCGCTGCCTCTCTATTAATGCCGGAAGAGTGGATTTTGCGAGATTTGAGACGAAACAAAATTAAAGGGCTAGTTCAATCTATTTTAGAATTACCTAACATTTACAATGTTTCTAACACTGCTTTTCGCAGAAGGATTTCGGAAATTAGTCCGCTAAGTATTTTTGATGTAAAGCAAACTGATAGAGATTTGTTTGTAGAAAGACTTATTGAGAGAAAATATGAATCCAATAAAGTTAAAAAAATTCAATTAGGAAAAACTTTGGAAGAATTGTTACCAAATTTAGAATACTCAACGGAACCAATTGAGCATATTAATTATAAAACAAAGATGCTTTCGGTTTACAGTTTAGTAAAAACTGAACTTGAAAGTCGCAAATGGATGGTTTGCATTTTTCCCAATTCAAAAAACACAAACGAAATCTCAATTCGGTCGATTTCAGAAACCTGAGCGCCGCTGAAATCAAACAGCGTGCAGGAAAAACTGTCGAATCTGTTTCTCGACAAGATTTTTAAAGACGTCGGCTTGAAAAGTTAGGCGAGAATTGTAGGGGCACGCCCGCGTGCCTGCCCAATGAGCGAGAGCGAATAAACGATTAGAATAAATTCTATGTTGAATTTATTCAGAATTGATTAGCGTTCTGGCGAACGCTTTGGGCAGGCACGCGGGCGTGCCCCTACAAACTTTATTTACGCTTATTTCGCCCGCGAAAAGGTCAGAATATTCTTTCCGCTGCGGTCGCGCAGAATCAATCTGTTATTTTTGATTTCGTATTTCGTGACGGCTTGCATCGCGTTTGCGAGCGCGTTTTCGATTTTCATCAAATCTTCGCCGCAGAACATTTTTGTGCTGATAATCGCGCCGGGTTTGAAATTTCCTCTGGCGTCGGCGGTGTAATCCGCGCCCATCCCGTTACAGGTTGAAATCAAGCCGAAGCGTTTTCCGTCCGTAAAATTGATGCCGAGATTTTTGCCGCCGCGCCCTTTCGCGCCGGTGTTAATCGATTTACCGTTTTGTTTTAATCCGGTTAAATTCCAGTTTCCTTTCAGCCGTCCGGTTTGCGCGAAAGCGGCGGTCGAAAAAATTATTATCGCCAGAAAAGCCGGTAAAATATTGGTTATAAATTTAAGCTTCATTATTTCCCCTTGTGTTTCGAACAATCTAAAAATGCTCTTTGCGGAGCACATAAAAGGAACGAACAAAAGGGCGAAACTTGCAAAACGGATATGGTTGACTATTATTAAACTTTATCGTTTCAATAATTATAATGCAGAAGGAATCAGACTTTTACCGCGTTAATATAAAGCCGAACGAGATGCGTGATGAAGAACGCGATTTGGGCTTCGGCTCGGTCGTCGCGCGCGAAAGCCGCCAGCGTCTGCTGAATCAGGACGGGACGTTTAATGTCGAGCGCACGGGCTTGCCTTTTTTAAATTCGCTGAGTCTTTATCACACGGTAATTTCGATGTCGTGGACGATGTTTATCACGCAGACGCTTCTGCTTTACTTTCTGAGCAACGTCGTTTTCGGAATTTTATATGCCAGTCTCGGAGCGGAAGCGCTGGTCGATTCTTCGGCGACGCCGGCGGAAAATCTGATTTTGCGCGGGTTTTTCTTCAGCGTTCAAACTTTTGCGACCATCGGTTACGGCACGATTCATCCGGTCGGCGTCGTGCCGAATCTGCTCGTCACCATCGAATCTTATTACAGTATGATTGTGACGGCGCTGATTACGGGCATCGTCTTCGCGCGTTTCGCCCGCCCGACGGCGCGCGTGATTTTCAGCGAAGTCGCCGTCGTCGCGCCGTATCGCGGCATCGAAGGCTTGATGTTCCGCCTCGTCAACGGCAGAAGCAGCCAGCTCATCGAGGTCGAAGCGAAAGTAATGCTCGCCCGCTTTATTGAAACGGACGGCAAAGTGACGCGCCGTTTCGATTTTCTCGACCTCGAACGCGACCGCGTCGCTTTTTTCCCGCTGGCGTGGACAATCGTGCATCCGATTAACGAAAATTCGCCGCTTTACGGTCTGTCGCTCGAAGATTTGGAAAAAGCGGACGCCGAAATTTTGATTTTGCTGACCGCGACGGACGAAACTTTCGCCTCGGTCGTCCACACGCGCTCGTCTTACAAACCGAGCGAGATAAAATTCAATCACAAATTCGTCAATCTATACAACAAAGCCGAAAACGGCGAGCCGATTTCGATAAATATCAAAAAGCTTTCGCAGATTGAACGAGCGTAAATTTACGCTCGCTGAAATTTATTCAAATTAATGTGCGTAATCGTGTTTTACCGCTCATCTTCCGGTTTTTAATCGCTGAAAGATGAGCGGTTTAAATTCCAATTCCAGTCAACACTCAATTGTCCGGTGTTATCCCGACTCATTCGACACTATTCTTGCCCATTGCACCTGACGGAAATGTTGTCGATAATCGTTGTCGCATCGCCGTTGGGAGTAACGGTTGTATGCGAGAT
>DASVWG010000489.1:0-2934 GCA_036389695.1 Pyrinomonadaceae bacterium | reverse complement strand
TATCTGAATATGAAAGAGCGAGGGCTTTGGGCTGTTCCCGCACGAACGGCGCTCGGACAGCGCGCGCTGGAGCGCCCGACCGTTCTGGTAATCAATCAGCATTCGCTATCGGACGCCGAAGATTTGACCGAAGGTTATCGCGCGCTGAAACTCGGCAAAGTCGTCGGCGAGCCGACCGCCGGATGGATTATTTACACCTGGAACGTCACGACTTTCGACGGCACGACCGTGCGCCTGCCGCGACAGTTGGTGACGGGCGGCGACGGCAAAAATATGGAACTGAATCCGCGCCCCGTCGATGTTCCGGTCACGCGTCCAATCGGCGAATCTTTAAGCGGAAAAGATTCGCAGCTCGACGCCGCCGTGCGCGAGCTTCTCGGTCAGAACCGCCTGCCGTAGCGGGCGGTTGAACGCTGATAGATTCAAGTTTCTATATTCAGGTTTCAAGTTAAAACAATCGAAAACTTGAAACCTGAATCTAAAAAATCGAAACTCTAAACTTAAACCGCCCGCTACCGCAGGCGGTTCTGACTTGCTTTTTCTTCGGCTCTGCATTAAATATTAATTTGTGCAATTCGAGTGGAGAGTAAATCCGAATCAATCGCCGTATCTGTTTCGCCAGCGCGCGGAATGGACGGGCGTGAAAATTCATCGCGCGCACGTGATGCCCGGCAGAATGCTCGAACACACGGCGGAATTTCACGAGGTGAACATTCCGCTGGCGGGCAGCCTGACAACCCAAAAAATTTCGGCAAACGGCAGGCAAGTCATTACCAACGGTTCTGACGGCTGTTTGTGCATTACGCCCGCCGGTCAGTCAATCGGCGCTTTCTGGGAAAAACCGATTGACCATCTGGGAATTTTTCTCCAGCCCGAGTTTGTTTTGCAGACGGCGCTGGAAAATCGCTTCAGTTCCAATTTTGAATTTCTCGAAACTTACGAAGATAAAGACCCGCTGATGCAGCACATCGGATTGGCGCTGCTCGCCGAAGCCAGCGCGGAGACGCCTTCGGGAAAACTTTATGCCGATTCTCTGGTCCAGACTTTAACGCTGCATCTTTTAAAAAATTACAGCACGGCAAACGCGGTTCAGGAAAATCTGCACGGCGGTCTTTCAGGTTATAAACTGCGCCGCGTGACCGAATTTATCAACGCCAATCTGGAAGAAGATTTGAGTCTCGCGGAGATTGCGGCGGTCGCCGATTTGAGCCAGTATCATTTCGCCCGCGCCTTCCGCAAAACGACCGGCGCGACGCCGCAGCAATACGTCATGCAGCAGCGCATCGAACGCGCCAAAGAACTTTTGGCAAAAGACGATTTGCCGATTGTCGAAATCAGCCTGCGCACCGGCTTTAAAAATCAAAGCCACTTCACCGCGCTTTTCCGCAAATTCACCAAGCTGACGCCGAAACTCTGGCGCGAAATGAAGCTCGCTTGAAAGTGAAAAAGGTTAAAAGTGAAAAAGTTTTGTTGAAATTTGCTCAGCTCGCTTTTTCACTTTTTCACTTTTTCACGTTTTCACTTTACCAGCAATTTCAGAATATAAACCGCAAACAGGCGAAAGATTCCGGCGGCGCGAAATCTTTAAACTCTTTCAAGACTTGGAAAAAGTCTCAAGGAGATTTAAAAGATTATGCGTAAATTATCGTTTCTTTTTATCATCGTTTTCGCGCTCGTGATAAATATCTCGGCGCAAAGCGTCAAACAATCGTTTGAAGAAGGCACGCGTTTGGCGAATACGGGCGAATACGAAAAGGCGCTGGAAAATTACCGGAAGGCGATTCTCCATACGGAAAATGAAAAAACCGGCGACGATTTCCGGGCGCGGATTCACTTTAACGCGGGCGTTTGTCTTTTTCATCTGAAACAAAACGCCGAGGCAATCGCGGAATTTAATCAGGCAATCGCTTTCAGCCGGCGCAGTTATCAAAAAGCGTTTTACGTGCTCGGAATGGCGCAGGCAAGGCTGAAAAACTGGCGCAAGGCGGAAAGCGCGTTTCGCGAGGCGGTCAAGCTGAAAAAAGATGACGGCGAGGCGTGGTTTGATTTAGGATTGGTTTTGCTGGAAGAAAAAGATTTTCCGGCGGCGCGGGCGGCGTTTCAAAATTCAATCCGCTACCAAACCGTCGCCGCATCGGACGCGCACAACAACATCGGCGTGATTTATGCGATGAAAGGCAATTTCGCGGCGGCGGAAAAAGAATTTGAAACGGCTTTGCTCGAATCAAAAGGCGCGTCGAGCGTCGCGCGCAACAATCTCGAATTCTGCAAATCCTACAAACAAAATTTCAGCGGCGATTTGTCGGCGAAACTGGAATTCGGCAGGTAGAAAGAGTAATGAAGGAAGACAGAAGTCAGAAGACAGAAGCCGGAAGTAGAAAGATTTTCAGATTCGAACCTTGAATCTCGATTCTAAAATTTCTACTGTCTTCTGACTTCTGTCTTCTGTCTTCAAATTGGAGAAAAATGGACAAACAGCAATCAATGATGGCGATTCTGAAGCTTTACGAATTGCGGCGCGACGAGAAAATGCGCGCGGCGCGGGCGTGGTATTTTTCGGAGTTTGCGCCGCAGACGGCGATGGACATTATCGCGCTTTATCGCGGCGGCGAGCAGGCGAGCGCGTATTTCCGGATGGTCACCTCGTTCTGGGATATGGCGGCGTCTTTTGTTTTAAACGAAGCGCTGGACGAAAAAACTTTTCTCGATTCGGGCACGGAACACATTTTCGTCTACGCCAAAATCCAGCCGTTTCTGGCGGAGATTCGCCAGCTTTTCGGCGAGCCGGAGTATTTAATAAATCTGGAGCAATTAATGCAGAGAATTCCGAACGTCGAGGCAAAGCTCGAAAGCCGCAAACGCTTGATTAAAATCTGGACGAAAGAAAACAAGGAGCTTTCGGCGACGGAAAATAATTAAATCTTTGCGCTCTTT
>DASVWG010000488.1:0-8229 GCA_036389695.1 Pyrinomonadaceae bacterium | reverse complement strand
TCTGGAAAAAGAAGAAATCGAAGCGGAAAACTTTTCCGTCATCAGATTGGAACACAAAGAATTGGGCACGCGCCGGCTCTATTGCGAAGGCGCGCCGAAACTGCTTTTTACCGAAAACGAAACGAACAATAAAAAACTTTTCGGCGCGCCGAACGTCTCCGATTACGTCAAAGACGGCATCGACGATTACGTCGTCAATCAAAAAACCGCAGCCGTCAACCCGCATCAAACCGGAACGAAAGCCGCCGCGCATTACGTTTTGAATTTAGCGCCGGAATCGAAGGAAACTATTTACCTGCGTTTTACCGATAAAGAGTTTAATCTTGATGAAAATTTCGTCGAAGACTGCGAAGCGATTTTTCAAAAGCGAATCATTGAAGCCGACGAATTTTACGCCGAAATTATTCCGGCAAATCTGTCCGACGACGAGAAAAACGTGATGCGCCAATCGTTTGCGGGAATGTTGTGGTCAAAGCAGTTTTATCATTACATCGTCAAAGATTGGCTCGGCGGCGATTCGAAACAGCCCGCGCCGCCGGAGAAAAGAAAGCGCGGCAGAAATTCGAAATGGACGCATCTTTACAACGCGGACGTCGTTTCGATGCCTGATAAGTGGGAATATCCGTGGTATGCGGCTTGGGATTTGGCGTTTCACTGCATTCCGCTGGCGATTCTTGACGCGGATTTTGCGAAGCGGCAGCTTATTTTGATGCTGCGCGAATGGTATATGCACCCGAACGGGCAGATTCCGGCTTACGAATGGAAATTTGAAGACGTCAATCCGCCGGTTCACGCGTGGGCGGCGCTGCGCGTTTATAAAATCGAAGCGCGGCGAGGCGGACGAGCCGACCGCGCGTTTCTGGAAAAAATCTTTCACAAACTGCTTTTGAATTTTACGTGGTGGGTCAATCGAAAGGACTTTGAAGGCAACAACGTTTTCGAAGGCGGCTTTCTCGGACTCGACAACATCGGCATTTTCGACCGCAGCGCGCCGCTGCCGCTGGACGCGCAAATCGAGCAGTCGGACGGAACTTCGTGGATGGCGATGTTCAGCCTGAATATGCTCGCCATCGCGCTGGAGCTGGCGAAAGAAGATAAAGTTTACGAGGACGTCGCGAGCAAGTTTTTCGAGCATTTTATATACATCGCCGACGCGATGAACAACATCGGCGCGGAAGAAACCGAGCTTTGGAACGAGCGCGACGGTTTTTATTACGACGTTCTGCATCTGGACGGAAAGCAAATTCCTTTAAAAATGCGCTCGATGGTCGGGCTGATTCCGCTTTTTGCCGTCGAAACCATCGAAGAAGCGTGGCTCGCGGAATTGCCGGATTTCCGTCGGCGGATGGAATGGTTTCTGGAGCATCGACCGGATTTGACCGACGCGATTGAATGCGCGCAATTGCCGGGCAGAGAAAAGCGGCGCATCCTGGCGGTGGTCAATCGCGAGCGTCTGAAGCGCGTTTTGCGCGTGATGCTTTCGGAAAACGAGTTTTTGTCCGATTACGGCATCCGTGCCGTCTCGCGCTGGCATAAATCGAATCCTTATACTTTGCGTCTCGGCAGCGAGGAATATCGTCTGGATTACGAACCGGCGGAATCGCGCAGCGGCAGTTTCGGCGGAAACTCGAACTGGCGCGGTCCGGTCTGGTTTCCGGTCAATTATCTTTTGATTGAATCGCTGCAAAAATTCGATTTTTATTACGGCGAAGATTTTAAAGTCGAGTTTCCGACCGGCTCAGGCAGAATGCTGACGCTCTGGCAGGTTTCGCAGGAACTGGAAAAACGTCTGACGCGCATATTTTTGAAGGATGAAGAAGGCAGGCGAGCGGTTTACGGAAAAATCGAAAAATTTCAAACGAACGAAAACTGGCGCGATTACATCCTTTTCTATGAATATTTTCACGGCGACAACGGTTTCGGTCTGGGCGCGAGCCACCAGACGGGCTGGACGGGCTTGATTGGCAAAATTTTGCAGCAGATAGGAGAATATTCCTAAGCGACAAGGGTTTTATGAAGGGTACAATTTTCACATCTACAATCGTCCTCATGCTGGCTTTTTCCGCGCAGGCTTTCGCGCAGGCGAAATGTTTCACCGAAGAAGAAGCGAAAAAAATCATCAGTTCCATCGGCGCGCCGCCAAAGGCGTCTGAAAATAAAAAGCTGCGCGAAGAATTGCTGAAAATGCAGGCGGCGCGCGGCGAGCTGAATCAAAAAGTCTCCGAAAACGCGGAGAAAAATCCGAAATTAATCGTCGAATCGAATCAGATGGGCGAAGCTCACCTCGTTCGCCTGTGTCAAATCGTCAAGGAAAACGGCTGGCTGACGAATGAAATGGTCGGCGAAGACGCCGTCGCGGCGGCTCTGGCGATAGTCAGAAACAACAAGGCGTTCGAGCTGCAAAAAGAATTTTTTCCGGTGCTGGCGTCGGCGTCGGAAAAAGGCTTGATTGCGAAAGGCAACGTGGCGTGGCTGATTGACAGCATTCGGCTCGGCGCGGGACAGCCGCAGATTTTCGGCACGCAAAGCTACGTGAAAAACGAGACGATTTATCTGTATCCGATTTTAAACGAGGAAAGAATCGACAAATGGCGCGCGCTCTACGATTTGCCGCCGCTCGCCGATTTTATAAAGGATTTGGAAGTCCGCTACCAGACCATCGTCATCAAATCGCCGCGCCTGCCCGTGCCGCCGTCTTTGAAGCAGCAGGCGAATAGCGAAGAGACTTCCGCGCTGGGCTTGAAAGACGAGGAAAACGAGGTTGTTATGGTCGAGACGAAACTGGTCAACCTGAACGTTCGCGTTTTGAACGAGGACTTGACGAACGCCGGAAATCTGAATTTGAAGAAAGAGGATTTCGCCGTCATCGAGGACGGTCAGGAACAGGAAATCGCTTTTTTTTCGACGACCGACAAGCCTTTCGATTTGATTCTGCTGCTCGACCTTTCCGGCTCGACGCAGGAAAAACAGGGCTTGATAATCGAATCGGCGAAGCGCTTCGTGCGGGCGTCGCGCCCGTCAGACCGCATCGCGATCGTCACTTTTACGCACGAAGTAAAAATCGTGGCGGATTTGACGACCGATAAAAAAATTCTGCTGGAAAAGATTAAAGGAATCGGCGGCAGAGGCGGCTCGAAGGTCTGGGATGCGCTGAAATTTACCTACGATAACATCATTAAAACCGAGAGCGCCGGGCGGCGCAGCGCCATCGTTTTTATGACCGACGGCGTCGACAATTCGCTCTACCAGGACGTACGCCGGTGGGAGCGCCGAAACAGCGCCGACCCGATTACGGGCAGCGTCGCCGGTTTAAGTCCGCTGAATGCGCCGTCCGCCACGACTTTTACAGAGCTTTTGGAAATCGTCAGGCAGAATGACGCGACGATTTTTCCGATTTATCTGGACGGCGACTTCTGGAATGACGATTGGTATAAAAGAGCGGTCAGGCAGGGACGCCGCACGCTGGAAATGCTCGGCGAAGAAACCGGCGGGCAATATTATTACGCCAGACAGCTCAAGGATTTAAACGGCATTTACGAAAAAATAATCAATGATTTGAGTCAGGTTTACAGTCTCGGCTACGAGCCGAAAAACGAGACGCGCGGCGGCGCGTGGCGCAGCTTGACGGTAAAAATCAGAAATCAGCCGAAACTCACGGCGCGCACCAGACGCGGCTATTACGCAAAATAGAGATAAAAGGTAAACTGTAATTTATGAAAGCAATAGCCGTGACGCCGAAACAAACCGGCAGCGTGCATCTGGTTGAAATGGACGCGCCGAAACCTTCCGACATTCCGAACGGGCGCGGCGTTCTGGTCGAAGTTTTGCGCGTAGGCGCGTGCGGAACCGACCGCGAAATCAATAACGCGGAATACGGCGTCGCGCCGGACGGCTTCGATTTTCTCGTGCTCGGTCACGAAAATTTCGGGCGCGTCGTCGAAACGGGCGAAAACGTCAAAGAATTCCAAAAAGGCGATTACGTCGTCGCGACCGTCAGGCGTCCGGGAAAAAGTTTTTACGATGCGATTGGCGAGCAGGATTTTACGACCGACGACGAATATTTCGAGCGCGGAATTTCCAAATTGCACGGGTTTATGGCGGAATTTTACGCCGAAAGCGCGGATTTTCTTATTAAAGTTCCGCCCGCGATTCGCGAAATTGCCGTTCTTTTAGAGCCGCTTTCGATTATCGAAAAAGGCTTGAAACAGGCTTCCGATATTCAGGAACGCTTGAAAATCTGGCGACCGAAAACCGCCGCCGTTCTGGGCACGGGCAGCGTCGGGCTTTTGACCGTGATGGCGCTGCGCCTGCGCGGTTACGACGTTCACGGTTTCGGCAAACAAACGCGCGAAGGTTATTTAAATGCCGAATTGTGCGCGGCAATCGGCGCGACTTACGATTCGACCGACGAAATTTCCGTCGTCGATTCGGTGAAAAAATACGGCGAATACGATTTGATTTTCGAATGCACCGGATTTTCGCCGATTGTTTTCGACGCGATGCAGAGCCTGAATCAAAACGGCGTTCTGATTTTGTCTTCGGTCACGGGCGGCGACCGGCGAACGGAAGTTCCGTCAGACAAAATCAATCAAAGCTTTGTTTTGGGAAACCGCGCGATGTTCGGCACGGTCAACGCCAACCGCGAGCATTTCGAGCTGGGCGTCAAAGATTTGGCGCTGGCGGAAGCGATGTATGCGGGCTGGCTTGAAAGAATGCTGACGCATCCGGTCAAAGGCTTGGAAAACTACGCGCAGGTTTTCGACATCTTAAACAACGCGGGTGCGTATAAAGCGATTAAGACTTATTTTGAGGTCGGAGAAATTTGAAGAAAGTGAATCGTGAATCGTGAATAGTAAATAGTTGTTTGGTTTTCACTATTCACGATTTACTATTCACTATTCACTGTTTTCTCCGCGAACTCTGTGGCAAAATTATCTTATGCCGAATGTTCCCGATTTTGACACTGATGTTTTAACCGAGAGCGAGACGAAGCTGGAAAAGCCGCCGATGTATAAAGTCGTTTTGCACAACGACGATTTTACGACGATGGATTTCGTCGTTTATATCCTGCGGACGATTTTTCACCGGTCGGATGCCGAAGCCTTTACGATTATGTTCAAGGTTCATACCGAAGGCATCGGCGTGGCGGGCGTTTACACTTACGAAATCGCCACGATGAAAGCCGAAAAAGCGATAAATCTGGCGCGGGCGAGCGAGTATCCGCTTTTGTGCACGGTCGAGGAAGAGTAAATGAAAGTTAAGGGCTTCATCTGGCTGGAAGAAATCGTGCAAAAACTGATTAGGAAACATTCCGTCCGGACAGAAGAAGTAAGCGAGATTTTTCTTAATAAACCCGAGTTTCGTTTTGTTGAAAAAGGGCATCGAAAAGATGAAAATGTTTATGCGGCGTTTGGACAAACCGACGCCGGACGCTATCTGGTTTGTTTTTTCGTCTATAAAAAAGACAATCGCGCTTTGATTTTATCAGCCAGAGATATGACCAACGCGGAAAGAAAACAGTGTGGCAGAAAATAAAAGCTCAATTTCAGAAGCAGGTTCTTATCGAGAAATCGGCGAGTATTGGGACGCGCACGATTTAGGTGAAGTTTGGGACAAAACCGAAGCGGCAGAATTTGAAGTTGATTTGGATTCGGACATTTTTTATTACGCCGTAGAAACTTCGCTTTCGACAAAACTTCGCTCAATTGCTGAAAAGAAGGGCGTCTCGACGGAAACTTTGGTCAATCTCTGGCTACAGGAGAGAGTAAATTCAAGCGTTGCGGATGATTAAAAACATTTCAAATAGTTTGAGTTTGAAGATTTATGTTAACGAAAGAATTAGAAGAAACCTTAGGAATCGCGGTGGACGAAGCCGTGAAAAGACGTCACGAATACGTGACTTTGGAGCATCTGCTCTACGCGCTTTTGGAAGACCGGACGGCGCGCGACGTCCTGCTGAACTGCGGCGCGGATTTGGAAAAGCTGGCGACGAGCCTGGACGAATATTTTACCAACGTGCTGGAGATTTTGCCGGAAAACGTGCAGTTGATGCCGGAGCTGACTTCGACTTTTCAGGGCATTATTCAATACGCGATGCTGCAAGCCGAAGGCAGCGGGCAGCGCGCCGTCGACGGCGGAAATATTCTCGCGGCGCTGTTTCAGACCGAGCAGTCTTACGCCGTCTATCTTTTGCAGCAGCAGGGAGTTACGAGAATCGACGTTTTGAATTACATCGCGCACGGCATTTCGAAAAACGATAATTTGTTTTTCAACGATGCGGAAACGGGCATCGACGACGAAGACGCGGAATTTGCCGAAGACCGCGTCGGCGGCGCGAAACGCCCGAAACCGCTCGAAGCTTTCACGGTCGAGCTGGTCGCGCTGGCAAAGACGGGCGGCATCGACCCGATAATCGGGCGCGAAGCGGAAATCGAGCGCACGATTCAGGTGCTCTGCCGCCGCAAGAAAAATAATCCGCTTTATGTGGGCGAGCCGGGCGTCGGCAAAACGGCGCTGGCGGAAGGTTTAGCCTTAAAAATCAGCGAGGGCGACGTGCCGGAAGTTTTAAAAGACGCGAAAGTTTTCGCGCTCGATATGGGCGCGGTGCTTGCCGGAACGCGTTATCGAGGCGATTTTGAGCAGCGTTTCAAAGCCATCATCAACGACCTTAAAAAACACGAAAACTCGATTCTGTTTATCGACGAGATTCACACGATTGTCGGCGCGGGCGCGGTTTCCGGCGGCGCGATGGACGCTTCGAACATTTTGAAACCGGCGCTCGCGGCGGGCGACCTTCGCTGTATCGGCTCGACGACTTACAGCGAATACAAAGCCGCGTTCGAACGCGACCGCGCTTTAGCCAGACGCTTTCAAAAAATCGAAATCGGCGAGCCGACGATTGACGAAACTTACCAGATTCTGAAAGGATTAAAGCGATTTTACGAAGACCATCACGGCGTCAAATACTCGGACGCGTCGCTGAAAAGCGCCTCGGAGCTTGCCGGAAAATACATCAACGACCGCTTTTTGCCGGACAAAGCGATTGACGTCATCGACGAAGTCGGCGCGGCGACCAAGCTTCTTCCCGAAGACAAGCGACCGAAACAAATCTCGGTCACGATGGTCGAAAACACGATTGCGCGGATGGCGAAAATTCCGCCGAAAACCGTCGTTGCAGACGAAAAAGACCGTCTGAAAACTCTGCGCGAGGATTTGAAAAACGTCATTTTCGGACAGGACGAAGCGATTAATAAAATCGTCGATGCGATTCAGATTTCGCGCGCCGGTCTCGGACACGAATCAAAACCCGTCGGCTCGTTCCTGTTTTCCGGTCCGACCGGCGTCGGCAAAACCGAGCTCTCGAAACAATTGGCGGAACAGCTCGGCATCGAATTTCTGCGCTACGATATGAGCGAATACGCCGAGCCGCACACGGTTTCCCGATTAATCGGCGCGCCGCCGGGATACGTCGGCTTCGACCAGGGCGGGCTTCTGACCGAAGCGATTATGCGCACGCCGCACGCCGTGCTCGTGCTGGACGAAATCGAAAAAGCGCACCCGAATCTTTTCAACCTGCTTTTGCAGGTGATGGATTCGGCGACTTTGACCGACAACAACGGCAAAAAAGCCGATTTTCGCAACGTCATTTTGATTATGACGACCAATGCCGGCGCGCGCGAATTGTCTTCGGGCGGCGTCGGTTTCCGCAATCAGGTCGAAACCAAAGGACAGGCGAAAGGCGCTATCGAGCGCACCTTCACGCCCGAATTTCGCAATCGCCTCGACGCGTGGGTCGCGTTTAAGGCGCTGGATTTGGACGTGATTAAACTGATTGTCGATAAATTCATCAAGGAACTGAACGGACAATTAATGGAAAAACGCGTGCTCGTCAAACTCGACGACTCCGCCCGCGAATGGCTGGCGAAAAACGGCTTCGACGGCAAATACGGCGCCCGCCCGATGTCGCGCCTGATTCACGAAAAAATCAAACAGCCGCTGGCAAATGAAATTCTTTTCGGCAAACTAACCGACGGCGGAAGCGTGACGGTAACCGAAAAAGATGGCGAATTGGTTTTGAATTTCTAATTAAGAGTTTTAGATTTTTGTATGGAAGAAAAGCGAGGTTAGACGTCTCGCTTTTCTTTTTTGCGATTCAAAAGTGAAGATATGAAAGAATTCGGTGAAAAAATAGAAGGCGCTGAATACGTGCGCCGACCGGGAAGTTACGGC
>DASVWG010000487.1:0-26359 GCA_036389695.1 Pyrinomonadaceae bacterium | reverse complement strand
AGCGTGAAATTTAGAAATTGAACTCAACATTTATTTATTTTCCTCCACGATAACCGCCGATAAACGGCACTCTAAACATTGAACGGCTGCCCGAATTGGCAAATTCCCAGCCCAACCAGCTCGACGAAAGATAAAGCAGAAGCACTCCGCCGCTGAAAACCAGAAAAAGTGTTTTTAACATAAATTAATCCTTTGTCCTCGCGTCCTTTGTCCTTCGTCGGTTGAAATTAATTAAGCAATATTATTTTTCATAAACTTGCTAATGACGAAGGACAAAGGACGCGAGGACGAATAATTATTCATCGTCTCCGCCCGAAGAATCATCGCCGCTGCTCGAACTGCCGCTAAACATACTTTCGCTCCAGCGGCGCGATTCGAACATCCATTTTCTGAGCAAAGAAAACAGCGGCACGATTGCCAGAACCAGAAAAGCGCAGCAGAAATTCATCCCGCGCGTCACGTTCTGCTCGACCTTGACCGCGACGGGCAAAGGCTGCTGAAAATTCTGCCACGTGCCTTCCAGCCGCAGCATATATTTTCCCGCCGGAAGCGACGAGATGGTCGAATCGCCCGTCTGCCCGCCTTCCGTCCACGATTCGCCGTCTTCGACGCCCTGATAATATTCAATCGGAATACTGACCGATTCGACCTCGTTGTTTTGCTCGTTGACCAAATCAATATCTAGTTCTGCATAAGAATTGCTGACCGGCGCGGAAGCGGAAATCCTGACGTTGCGGTTTCCTTTCAACTGAAAGGGCTGGCTGAAAACCGTCTGCGGCGTGGTCGCGCTCGCCGTCGGCGGAAGCGTCAGATTTTCCGACATTACGGTTGCCGTCGAGCCGGTCAGCGGCAGCATAAAAATCGCGACGATGCACAGAAGCCCGAGCATCGCAAAGCCCCATTTGATATAAAACCCGCCCGTAAAAGGCTGATTCGGCGCGACCGACCAGGGCGCGCCGAGACTCTCCTGCAAGCCGAAGATTTTTTCGATTTCGTCGCGCGTCATATATGTTCCGAGCGACCAGTTCATCTCGTTTTGCGTCGTCTCGCACGAGAGCATCTGCGGAGCTTTGACGTAATCAATCGCGCGCACCGTTTCGCCGACCGCGACGCGCCAGTAAAATTCGCCTTTGACGTATTCGACGCGCGCCGGAGCGTCCTGAAAAATCTTAAACGTTTTGCCGCCGTAAGTCGCCGTGTTGCCGTAGCTTACAACTTCCGCCGCGTTAACCGGCTCGACGTAATTCCAGTGATTGTCGGAATGAATTAGCCAGCGAAAACCGATTTGCGGATTATATAAAAGATATTCGTGCCAGAAATATTGAACGCCTTCGACCGTCACGCTGCGGACGACCGCGCCGATTATCGTCATCTCGACGCCGTCCTTAAACGCGCCTTTCATCCCGATTTCCAAATCGAATTTGTGCGCATCGGGCGAAGGCTTCAAAGCGTTCAGCCAGCGCAGATTTCCCTGATTGACTTCAAGGAGCGAATCGCAGTTCGGACACGTCACGCGCTCGGCTTTGTCGGGCGCGATTAAATTTAAAGGTCCGCCGCAATTCGGACAGCCCATCGCCGCCGAAGCCACGCGCCGCGCTTCGCGCTCGGCTGGTCGCGCATTGGCTAAGCCGATGTCAGCCAGCGAAACCTGCTCGCCGACAAAAGCGAGCGGCGGATTCATCCCGTAATCAATCGTGCCGAAAGCGTTGCCCGCGCCCGCCAAATCCGCGTAATTGCTTCTTTCATTCGGCACAAGCTGATACGGAATTTCGCCGTCCGCCGCGACCGATGTCGCCGTTCCCTTTTCCGTCACCATTAAGGGAACTTTGCTCGGAATTTCCGTCAGCGCTTGCCCCAATTGCAAATATTCAAACGGCGGAAGCTGCGCGTTGTCAGGCAATTTCTGGAAAAAAGTCAGATAAAATCTGCCTTGCGCTTCGGCGAGCCAGCCGACCCAACCGTTCGAGAAAGTCGCGTACCATTCGTCCCAGAATCCGCCGAGCTCGTGTCGAAGCTGCGCGCGTCCCGTCAGCTCAAAACGATGCCCGCGCCATTCGCCGCGCAAGCCCAGACGCAGAGGCGACTGCGAATCGACAATCTCGGCGACTTTTCCCAAATCTTCCAGCGCGCGGTCGGTTCGCGCGACCGCCGAACGGCAAAACGGGCAAACCAGAACAATCGTCGAGCCGGCTTTAAACTCAATCGGCGCGGCGCACGAAGGACAATTCGCTTTCAGGACACTCATATCTAATGTAGCGCCGGCATCTTGCCGGCTGTCGTGGCGGCATCCTGCCGCCGCTTAAAACACAATATTTTTGCCTGCGGTTGCGGCAGAATATCTTCGGGCAATATTAACCCAACGCCAATCTTTTAAGCCTGCCTTTGCCGGATTATCCGCCACGTAGCGAATGACGCTTTCAAATTCTTCCTGACTACGAATCAAGCGGTCATAAGATTCACGCTGCCAAAATTTTCCTGTTTTTCCAAGTATTCGATTTATCTCTTTGGATGTAAAAGATTTCCATGAATGTGTAATATTTGCCAAATCGTAGCCGGAAAGCGGTCGAAAAACTATATGAACGTGATTCGGCATTACGCACCAGGCAAATAAATCATAATGTTCGCCGTCAAAATGAAGCAGTGAATCGACGACAATCTTTGCCAAATCGTCATTTTTCAAAATACACGAGCCATAACCCTTATCAAGATATTCATCGAGCTTTTCGGAAAAAAGCGCATCGACTTTCCTTTTTTCGGTCGGCGAAAGATTGCGCTCTAGTTTTTCTAAAACTTTAAGTGCCGCTTCGCGCTCAAACTCAAATTTTTGCAAAATTTCTTTTGGAAGCGAGTCTGCAAGGCGAAAAGTAACAAAATAAATTCCGCCTTCTTTTTCCCAATGAGGCAGGCGTCCGCGTTCTCGAATTGCGACCTCGCCGAAACTGACTTTTGGAAAATTAGCGGTGCGAAAGCGGGACGCTTCCGCGACAGCCGGCAAGATGCCGGCGTTACGCTTATCGCCGCGCTCGATTTTTTGAATCTTTACATTTTTCGCGCCGAGCATCGCGGTTAAATTTTTCTCCCAGTTCCATTCCGGGCGCGTGCGGCAGCAATATAAATTAAAAGTCGCCGTGCGGTATTCCGGGTATGTGTGACAGGCGAGATGCGATTCGCTCAAAAGATTAAAGCCCGTCACGCCGCGCTCGCCGGGAAATTGATGCCAGACTTCGTCGATGACTTTTAACTGTAAATCCCGGACGACGAGCGAAAAAATTTCGCGTAAGGCTTCCATATCGCGCAGTTTTTCGGCGTCGCAATCGAAGGCGTCAATTATCCATTCAGTTCCAACGAGCATTAGTTGAATTTACGAAAAAAGATTTATAAAGTTTAATGAAACTTGCAAAACGAATCGGCGTTATAATCGTTTAACGAAGTATGTTGAAAAGAAATATAACGAAAATCTTTGCGTCTGTCATTTGCTTTGGCGCGATTTGCGTGGTTTTTTCCGCTTGTCTCTCAATTTCTTCGAAGGATTCGAAAGCGAACAACGGCGGAAGTCTCGCCAACGCGCAAAAATCAGCCGATTATAAAGAACCGAAAGTCGTCGGCACCATCAGCTCCGACGAAATCTCGGAAAGCAGCGGCTTGGCGAATTCGCCGTGCCAGCCCGACATTTTATGGACGCACAACGATTCCGGCAACAATGCTTTTATCTTCGCGCTCGATAAAACCGGAAAAAAACTCGCCACTTTCCGCGTCACCGGCGCGAAAAATACCGATTGGGAAGATATGTCGATGCGCCGCGAGCCGTCGGGCGAATGTTTTTTATACATCGGCGAAATCGGCAACAACTCCCGCTCGCGCGGCCAGTTTACGGTTTACAAAGTCAGAGAGCCGATAGTTTCCGGCGAAACGGATTCAAGTAAAAAAAATCCGCTCGCGACCGAAGCGGCGGAAGCGATAAAATTTCAATATCCCGATATGCGGCAGGACGCCGAAACTTTGTTGGTTCACCCGGCGACGGGCGACATTTACGTTTTGTCAAAAAGCATCGGCGGCGCGTCAGCCGTCTATAAACTCAAAGCGGGATTTGATTTGAATAAAACGAATACGCTCGAAAAAATCACCGATTTCGCCGTGCCCGCGATTCCGAACGGGCTGCTGACCGGCGGCTCGATTTCGCCCGACGGCAAGCGCGTCGTCGTCTGCGATTATTTCGCCGCTTACGAGCTTGTCCTGCCAAAACAGGCGAAAAGTTTTGATGAAATCTGGCGGCAGAAGCCGCAGAAAATCGAGCTCGGAAAGCGCGAGCAGGGCGAAGCGATTGCCTATTCCGCCGACGGCAAAGCGATTTACGCGACGAGCGAGGAAAAAGATTCGCCCGTAATTGAAGTTCAGAGAAAATAAAGCCCGCAAGCCGTTTTGGAAACGAACGTTTTGAATTAGTTTCTAGTAAAGCGTAAAAGTGTATTCAACAATTTTTACGACCGAAACGGGTTTTCCGTCTCTCAGCTGCGGCTCGAACGTAATTTGCCGCGCCGCGCGCAGAGCCTCTTCCGTCAGCCCGTTGCTGAGCGGTTTGATGACCATCATGTATCTGGCTTTTCCTTCGGCGGAGAAAAGAACGGCGATTCTCACCACGCCCTGAATGCCGTTGCTTCTCGCCGAATCGGTGTAGTTAGCCCTCGGTTTCGCCAAAATTTTTAGCGGCGTGACGTTAGCGGCAGGCACAGACGTCGGCGCAATCATATCGCGCGGCGGCAGCGGCGTATCCGGCGTCAGCGCTTCGTCTTTATTCAGTTTGAAATATGAATAGAAAGCCTTGACCGCGGTTAAGGCTTCCCGGTGCCCGCTCAAATCGGAATTTTTATCGCAGTCTTTCTGGCAGATTTCCAGCGTTTCCTGCGCTTTTTTTAATAAACCCACGTGCTCATACGGCTTTGCGCCTTTGGCTAAAGCTTCTCCGAAACTGTATAGATAGCCGTCCGCTTTCAGCAGATACGCGAGCGCGAAAGCCGGTTTGACGCCGATGGCGCGGTCGGCGTCGGCGATTGCCTCGCTCAATTTGCTTTGACGGAGATTGACATACCCTCTCACGTAATAAGCTTCGGCGTTTTGCGGGTTGAGACGAACAGCCATGTCAGCTTCTTTCATCGCCGGTTTTAATTTGTTGCCGAGCAAATTGGCAAACGCGAGATTCGCACGATAATTCGAATCCTGCGGGCTGATTTTAACGGCGGTGCCGAGCGCCTTGCGGCTTTTTTTAAAGTCGTTCAGATTCAGATAAGACAAGCCGAGCAGATTCCAGATTTCGGCGTCTTTTTTATTTGTTTCGGCTAAGGTTTGCAGCGCCTGCGCCGCGCCCGCATAATTTTTTTGTCTGTAAAGCTCGAAAGCCTTATCGCGAAATGTTTGAGCCTGCGAGAAAGCCGTCAGCGAAAAAACGAAAATCAGAATCAGCGTGTTGAGTAGTAATTTCATAAATTGCTCCGATTCAAATTTTTTAGATTAATTTTATGTTCGATGCTTGTCAAACAAAAAGGCGAAGCCCGCGCTTCACCTTTTTTTATTTGTGATTTCCGATTTTCGATTTACAATTAACGCAGCGTTATGGGATTAGCAAAACTAAAATCAAAAGTCAGCGTCGAAGACTACCTTGAAGGCGAAAAAATCAGCCCGGTCAAGCACGAATACGTTTACGGCGAAGTTTACGCGATGGCTGGCACGAGCGATAAACATAATCTAATTGCCGGTAATATTTACGTTTCACTATCTAATCATCTTCGCGATTCGGCTTGCGAGCCTTTTTTCGGCGACATCAAGGTCCGCGTCAGCCCGAATGTTTATTATTACCCGGACGTTTTAGTTTCCTGTGAGGAAAATCCTGAAAATCCTTACTTTCGCAATCAGCCGATTTTGATTGTCGAGGTTATCTCGCCTTCGACCAAAGTAATCGACCGCCGCGAGAAGCTGCTGTTTTACCAGCAAATGCCGAGCGTGCAGGAATATGTCATCATCGAGCAGGAAAAAATGCACGTGGAAATCCATCGTCGCCAACCGGACGGGCGCTGGATAACTTATTTTTATAATGACAATGATTTGGACGAGCAGATTGAGTTTCAAGCGGTCGGCTTGAAGATAAATCTGGAAGAAATATATCGCCGAGTAAAACTCGATAAAAGAATCACAGAGACATAGAGCTTAAATCGGCGATAATCTGCGGCAATTTTTCCAAAACGAAATCGACTTCCGCTTCCGTGTTATATCGTCCGAGCGAAAAACGAATCGCGCCCATTGCATCGGAATATGGAACGTTCATCGCCTGCAAAACGGCTGATGCGGTGTGGTTTTCCGCGTTGCAAGCCGAGCCGGTCGAAACGCAGACGCCCGAATCGTTTAGCTTTGCCAGAATCGCCTCGCCGTTGAGATTCGGAAATGAGATGTTGGAAGTGTTCGGCAGGCGAAAATTTCTGTCGGAAGTTCCGTTAAGTTTCGAGTTTGGAATTTTCCTTAAAATTTCGTCTTCCAGCTTGTCGCGCAAGGCGCGGACTTTTTCCATCGCGGAAAAATCCTTGGCGATTTCCGCCGCTTTGCCCAAGGCGGCGATTTGATGAACGGCTTCGGTTCCGGCGCGGCGCGTGTTTTCCTGTCCGCCGCCGATGAAAAACGACGGCAAACGGACGCCTTCTCGAATATAAAGCGCGCCGACGCCTTTCGGCGCGTGAAATTTGTGACCGGAAAGCGAGAACAAATCGATTTCCGTCCGTTTCAAATCAATGGGAATTTTCCCGACCGCATTCACGCCGTCAACATGGAAAAGCGCGTCGGAGTTTTCCTTCACGACGCGCGCGATTTCCGCGACCGGAAACAAAATTCCCGTTTCGTTGTTTGCCAGCATCGCGGAAACGATTGCCGTTTCGGCGCGCAGGGAATTTTTTAATTCGTCCAAATTCAAAAAACCGTTTTCGTCGACTTCCAGCCACGTGATTTCATAATTTTTGTCTGCCAGCTTTTCGCACAATTTGCGGACGGCTTCGTGTTCGACGCGCGTGGCAACGATGTGCCGCTTTGCGGGATTGATTTCGAGCGCGCCCGAAATTGCCCAGTTGTCGGATTCCGTGCCGCCGGACGTGAAAACGATTTCATTCGACGAATTTGCGCCGATTAATTCGGCAACTTGCCCGCGCGCGTCGTCAATCGCTTTTCTCGCGGCGCGCGCGAAGGCGTAGGCGGACGAAGGATTGCCGTAAAATTCGTCTAAAAAAGGCTGCATCGCCGCGAAGATTTCGGGCGCGAGCCGAGTTGTGGCATTATTGTCGAAATAAATCATAAACGAGTGGCAAATGGCGCGCGGGAAGTGGTAAATTATTTATACTTCAATTTATCATTGACCATTTACCAAAAACAAAAATCGTGGGCGGAATTCTTAAAATTACGGAAGTCGGCGGAAAAAGTTGGGAGCTGGTTCTGCTTCCGAACACCGTCTATTCAATCGGCAGGGCGAAAGACAACGACATCGTTTTAAACGACCAGCGCGTCTCGCGCCGCCACGCGCAGATAAAATCGGGCGACGACGAATGGACGCTGATTGACGGCTATTACGTGGACGGCGAGCTCAAACGCAGCGTCAACCGGGTTTTTGTCAACGGCTTGCCGCAGTTTGAAAAGACTCTGGAAAGCAGCGACGTCATTACCATCGGCGGCAGCCGTCTGGAATTCGAGCGCGCCTCGAACGACGAGCCGACCGAGAAGCTGCCCGACGCCGTCAATTACGACGACCAGCCGCTCGGTCACACGCAGCTTTTAATCTCGGCGAGCGAAATTATTGGAAAACGTTCAAATTTATCAATCGAAACCAATCTCGCGACGCCCGAAGAAATCAAGGATTTACGCCGTAAAGCGCAGGTTTTAGAACTGCTTTACGAAATGAGCAAAACGCTTGGCACGGTGTTTGACTTAAAGGAAATTTTTGTCAAGGCGACGGATTTAATCTTTCGCGGAACGCCCGCCGAAAGAGTCGTCGCGCTGATAGCCGACGAAACCGTGGACGGCAAAATTCTCGATTACAGCCTTTTCCCGATTGCGATGAAAGCGCGCGACCAGGCGATGGAATCGCTGACCGAAAAACTGACGATTTCGCGGACGATTACGCAGAAAGTGATGCGCGAAAAAGTCGCGCTGCTCTCGCAGGACGCGCGAACGGACGAGCAGTTTTCCGGCTCGGAAAGCATTGTTTCGCAAGGCGTGCGCTCGACGATTTGCGCGCCCTTGATAACGGAATCGAACGTTCACGGCGTCGTCTACGCCGACCGTCTCGACCCGTTCGCCGCCTTCAGCCAGGAAGATTTGGAGCTTATCTCGGCGGTCGCGGCGCAAACCGCCGTCACGGTCGAAACCGTCAAAGCGCACAAACGTCTGGCGCGCGAAGAAGTAGCGCGGGCAAATTACAGCCGTTTTATGCCCGAATACGTCGTCAAACAGCTTCTGGAAAAGCCGGATTCTTTTCGTCTGGGCGGCGTCAATCAAACGATAACCGTTTTGTTTGCCGATATTCGAGGCTTTACGGCGATTTCCGAGCACGAAAATCCCGAAAGAATCGTCGGGCTTTTAAATAAATTTTTCTCGGCGATGAGCGAGATAATTTTCGCGCACGGCGGAACGCTCGACAAATACACGGGCGACGGCTTGATGGCGCTTTTCGGCGCGCCGACCGCCACGCCCGACGATGCGAAAAACGCTCTGCACGCGGCGATGGCGATGCAGAAAAGAATCCAGACGCTGAACGAAGAATTGAAAAACGAAAATTTCAACCAAATCGGCGTCGGCATCGGGCTGCATACCGGCGTTGCGACCGTCGGCTATATCGGCTCGGACAAACGCAGCGAATACACGGCAATCGGCGACACGGTCAATCTGGCTTCAAGGCTCGAATCAAACGCGCAGGCGGGACAGATTTTAATCAGCGAAGCGACCGCCAAGGCGTGCAACGAGCCGGTTTCTTTAAAACCGCAGGAGCCTCTGCAGGTAAAAAATCGCTTGCAACCCGTATCGCTGTTTGAAGTAAAATGGAGTTGAGTTAGAATTAGCGAATCGAAATTTTTCTGACTTAAACTCTCCCAAAACAGAAAAAATTCAGTTATTAAGAGTTTATTTAGGAAAAAGCCTCTATGAAGGGAATAGCATCACTCAGAAATTTGGTTACGGATTCGATGGCGATTGATATGGGCACCGCCAGCACGATTATCGCCGTCAAAGGGCGGGATATTGTCCTGGACGAGCCGTCGCTGGTCGCCGTGAATGAATTGACCGAAGAAATCGTCGCTTACGGGCAGGAAGCCTACGATATGCAGGGACGCGAAGGTCGCGACGTCGTCGTCATCGCGCCTCTGAGCGGCGGCGTGGTCGCGGATTTCGAGCGCACGAAAAAAATGCTCGCCTATTTCGTTCGCAAATCGAAATCGGGCGGCTCGCAGGTTTCCACGCAAGCCGTGATGAGTATGCTTTCGGAAGTCACGCACGTCGAACAGCGCGCCCTGATGCACGCGGCGGAAGAATCGCACATCGGCAAAGTCTTTATGATGGAAGAAGGCTTGGCGGCAGCCTTCGGCGCGGGCGTTTCGCCGCGCGACAAACGCGCTTCGGCAGTCGTCGATTTGGGCGCGAGCACGACCAATATCGCCATCGTCGCCAAAGGAAACGTCGTCCACGCGCGCGCCGAGCGCATCGGCAGCAACGAAATAAATCTCGCGCTGGCAAACCATGTGCGCCGTCATCGCGGCTTGCAAATCGGCGAGGAAACGACCGAAAAACTCAAAACCGATTTCGCTTCCGCCGTTCTGCCGACGGATTTAGCCAAATCGACCGTCGTTCGCGGTCGCGACGTGCAAACCGGCAGCCCGAACGCCGTCGAAATAACCGCCGGCGAAATTTATCCGGTCATCGAAGCCATCATCCGCCGCGTCGCCCAAATCGTCAGCGACACTTTGACGGAGCTGCGCCCGGAAGTCGCCGCCGACGTTTTCGACCGCGGCGTGATTTTAACCGGCGGTGGCGCTCTGCTCGACGGCATCGACCAATACCTGCGCGAAAAGGTAAACCTGCCTTTTTTAATCTCCGACGAGCCGCGCTACGCGACCGTTCGCGGGCTTTTGCAGATGTTCGACGAGCCGAACCTTCTGGAAAAAGTCACGCGCAACGAGCCGAATCTGCTGCAAAACGCCGAAGTCCCGTTTGAAGCGTAAAGCGTGATGATGCGAAATAGATAATGATAATACGCAAAATGTCGTATTATCAACGGTCTTGGTGTTAATCAGTAGTTCGGCTTTTTTGTTTCAAGCAACCGCCGCAAATTTAGGAGGAAACGTAAAAATGCGAGAAAAAATGTTGGCAAAATTTTCAAATTCCTTTTTGTTTCTGGCAGTTGGTTTCTTGATGCTTTTTAATTCTTTCGCTATCGAAGCGCAAGACACTTCCGCAAGATGTGAAAAGGGTTATGTATATGACCAAGTATACGACCAAGTATACGAACCGGAACAAGAACCTTGGTATAACACGGCTAACGGTGCTTGGCAAACCCGCACAGTGTGGAAATATAAATGGAGATGGGTGTGGAAATGTGTTCCAATTCCGCTCAGAGCTAACTCAACCACTTCAAAAGACAAAAAAAACAATTCTTCTGATTCTAATAAAGTCGGCAAAACTAAAACCAAGCCGGGTCTAAGTCGCCCTTACTCAGGTGAATACAGTGGGAAATGGATTACAACCTACTCCGATAGTGTAGAGCAAAAAGGCGAATGGAAATTACGTATTGACATATTCGGCAATATTAGAGGCGAAGAGTTAAATACGACATTTAACGTAAAGGCGGACATTAGCGGTTCTGTTAGTGAAGACGGAAACATCGAGTTAATTATTCAATATACCGGTAGATTTAGCGATTCGCCGCCATCCATAGTTAAAGGGAGTATTTCAAATGCTGAAAACCGCCGCTTGAAAGGAACATTAAATCAATATGATAAAGGTAAAATTACAAGTGTTATAAAGATTGACTTAGCACCGAAGAATTGATTTATTATGAATGGCAATACGCCGAACAATTCAATGGACGTGAGGCGGAAACAGCTACTTTCTTATTTAACTTGTCTTTTGACCCGTAACTTGCGTGATTGCCGTTTCCGCCCACGTCATCTCAACCGTTAAATAATATCCCCAATCTAAATAAAAATTAAAATCCAGCCGTAAGCTAGACTATTTCAATCTCTCTCATTCATAATTTATCCTTGCAAATAGAAAATGAACGTCCTTGAGTTTTCCAGACGCCAGCTTCTTATCGCGCACGTTTTCGATATTCCCGTGCGGATTGATTATCGCTGGTTCGGCGTTTTGGTTTTGATTTCCGCTTTGACGGCGGTCAATATTCCCGTCGAATTGATTGAAAGTTTCTTCGCTCGTTTCGCTTTAGCTTTGATTTCCACGCTCGTTTTTTTTGCTTCGATTTTGTTTCACGAACTGGCGCACGCTTTTACGGCGCGGCGCGAGGGCGTCGAGGTTTTGGAGATTGTGCTGCATCCGTTCGGCGGGCTGGCGCGGTTTCGTCGCGAGCCGGACACGCCGCGCGCGGAGTTTCGCATCGCGATTGCGGGACCTTTCGCCAGTTTTTTGCTGGCGCTCGCGTTTTTGCTGCTCGCCGGGCTTTCGCTTTTTCTGCGTACCGATATTCTGACGCCGCTTTTGACGATGTTGTTTTTCGGCAATATGCTTTTGGCAATTTTTAATCTTTTTCCGGGTTATCCGCTGGACGGCGGGCGCGTTCTGCGCGCTTTTTTGTGGCGGCGCGGGACGGATTTAAACGAAGCGACGCTGACGACGGGACGCGCCGGACAGATTATCGCCATCGCTCTGATTAGCGTCGGATTGTATATTTCGTTTCTGCGCGGCGATTTTTTTACCGGCATCTGGACGGTTCTGGTCGGGCTTTTTCTGCTGGACGCGGCGACGGGAATTATTAAACAGGCTTCGAAAAACGAAAATTTTCTGGTCGGCGAAGCGATGACTTTGCCGGTCGCGGTCGCGCCGGACGCGAGCATTCTGCATTTTATCGACCACGTTTTGCCGCTTCATCAACAGAGCGTTTTTCTGGTCGCGAAAGACCGCCAGCTTTACGGCGTTTTGACGCTCGCGGATTTGAAAAAAATCCCGCGCGAAGACTGGCATAAAAAACAGGTTCTGGAAATAATGCGTCCCGTGACGACCGATTATTTTGTCGAAACCGCTTTGCCGATTGCCGAAGCCCGCGAATTGATGCGCACCAACGGCATCGGCGCGCTCGGCGTCATCGACGAAAACGGCGAGCTGGTCGGCTTTCTCCAACGCGGCAGAATCCGCAAAAGAACTTAAATAAATGCAAAATGCAAAGTGCAAAATGCAAAATATTAGGAATAAAGATTCAGAATTAATCCTTCCATTTTGCATTTTGCATTTTGCACTTTGCATTTTCCTTTTCTCACGCTTTTGTCACATAATCAATAGAAACGTTTTGTTCAAAGGAGTTATTGAATGCTTGCCGTTTTAGGCGCTTTAGTTGCAAATGGGTTAATTACAATTCTGAAATTTATCGGCGCGTTGATGACCGGTTCTTCGGGAATGATGGCTGAATCGCTGCACTCGCTGGCGGACACGACGAATCAGGTCTTTCTGCTGCTCGGGCTCAGGTTTTACAAGCGTCCGGCGTCGGAAAAACATCCTTTCGGCTACGGCAAGGAGCGCTTTTTCTGGTCGTTTATCGCCGCGATTTTTATTTTCGGCGTCGGCGCGACTTACGCCATTTACGAAGGCATCGTCAAGGTCAGAGAAGGCTTACACGGCGAGCATCATCTCGAAAATCTGGCTTGGGCTTACTGGATTCTGGGAATTTCGTTTGTGCTCGAAGCCGGCTCAATCGGGTTGGCTTTGTATCAGGAAATTAACGAAGCGCATCACGAAGGAATGACTTTCGGCGAATACCTGCGCGAATCGAAAGACCCGACCGCCAAAACGGTTATCTTTGAAGATTCGGCGGCTTTAATCGGCATCGTGATTGCGGCGGCGGGCTTGGCTTTAGGGCAATATCACGTGCCGCCGTATGACGGAAGGCTCTGGGACGGCATCGCTTCCATCACCATCGGCGCGGTTTTGGCGGTCGTCGCTTTCTCTCTGGCACGCTCTTCGCGTGGACTTCTTTTGGGCGAAGCGGCGACGAAAAAATCGGTCGAAGCGATTCGCGCGGCGATTAACGCGCATCCGAACGTCAAGGAAGTCGTGGAATTATTGACGATGCATCTGGCGCCAAAGCAAATTCTGGTCACGGCGCACGTCAATCTAAAAGACAGTTTAACCAACAAGCAGATTGTCGAAAGCATCGATGAAATCGAAGCCGCGATGAAGAAAGCCGAGCCGAAAGTTGATATGATATTTCTGGAGACGGCGCGCGAGCGCGACGCCGACGTGAAAGGCGTAATGCTGAGACACATCGGCTAAAGCGGAAAAAAAATTGATTCTTTGGCAACTTCAAACTGTTGGTCGAACTTCAAACGAGCGGCGGTCGTTTAAGTTTTCAGGTTCGGACGCGCCGGATTTTCGCGTCTGAAACCCCGAACAAAAATCCGAATTTCCGTAATGCAGACGCCTGTTACAGACTATCTTCCGGCGATTAACACCGTGCGAAACGCGATAGACATTGCGCTGGTCTTCATCATTGTCTACGTGCTTTTAAAGCTTTTGCGCGGCACTCGCGGTATGCCGATGGCGGTCGGCATGGTCACGCTCGGTTTGCTTTACTGGCTGGCGGTCGCGCAGGATTTGGCGACGCTCGAATTCGTTTTGCGCGGCGCGCTGCTGTATGTCGGCGTCGCGGTCATCGTTCTTTTCCAATCGGAAATCCGGCAGGCTTTGATTTATTTCGGCAATCGTTTGCGCTTTCCCGTTTTTCGCCGCCAGCGCGGGCAATTGGGCGAAACGATTTTTGACGAAGTCGTCCTGGCGGCGACAACGCTGGCTTCGGAAAAAATCGGCGCGCTGATTGTTCTGGAAAGAAACGTCGGTATGCGAAACTTAAGCGACGCGGGCGTGCAGCTGGACGCGAAGCTGACTTACGATTTGCTGGTGACGATTTTCAACCCGTCGACGCCTTTGCACGACGGCGCGGTCATTATTCAGCGCGAGCGCATCGTCGCCGCTTCGGTCTTTCTGCCGCTGACGAAAAATCCGAGCATCTCGCGCGAATTGGGCACGCGCCACCGCGCCGCCATCGGCATCACGGAAGATACCGACGCGGTTTCGATTGTCGTCTCGGAAGAGACCGGCTTGATTTCTTTTATCGACGGCGGGCGAATGAAGCGAAATCTGGACACCAACCAGCTTCGCAGCCTGCTGCTAAACGCGATGGACATTCCCGTCATCGAAAGAAAACGCAAGGCGACCAAAACGATGAAGGAAGCCGAATCGGAAATCACGATTGGATAGTTCAAGGTTCAAAGTTTAAAGTTCAAAGTTTCAAACTAAGAACTCGCGCCTAACCTTGAACTTTGAACCTTGAACTTTGAACTTTATGTTTTTCCAGCCCGAAAAATTTTTTGAGAAAGAGCAGCGGCAGATGTTTTTTCGTCGCCTGTTTCGGCGCGTCTTTCTCGAAGATTGGGGAACGAAGCTCGTCGCGCTCGGCATCACGGCGGCGCTCTGGCTCGGCGTGACCGGACTGCAAAAACCGACTTCGCGCCGCTTGAACAGCGTTCCGCTGATTCTGAATTTTTCGAGCGATATGGAAGCGACCAATTCGCCTCTGAAAGAAGTCGATATTGTCGTGACCGGCGACAAAACGAAAATTTCGCGTCTGCGGAGCGAAGATTTGGTGGTTTCGATTGATTTGACCGACATCACGGCGGGCGAGCGAACCATTCAATTGACGCCGGAAAATATTAACGTCGATTTGCCGAGCGGCTTAAAAATCGACGAGGTTCAGCCCGGCAAAATCGCCGTCAAGCTGGAAAGAGTCGAAGAACGCGAAATCACGGTCAAGCCGGAAACGGAAGGCAATGTCGCCGACGGTTTCGAGATTTACGCGCAGACCGTTCTGCCCGCCAGAGTACGCGTGCGCGGACCGGAAAGCTTCGTCAAATCGCTCGATTCGATTTCCACCGAAAAAATCGTGCTGGATAATCGCAAAGAAGATTTTACCGAGCGACAGGTCGGCTTAAACGTTGTCAATCCTAAAATTACGCTTCTCGATACGATTGTCGATGTAATGTTCAGAATCGGCGAAAAACGCACCGAGCGATTGTTTGTCGTGCCTTACAAAACCGAAACCGAAACAAAAAATGTGATTGCCCTGCTTTACGGCGCGCGCTCGATTCTGGAAAGGCTCTCGCCGGACGAAATGAGCGTCGTCTTTTCACAAGGCGAAAACGGCGAAAACATCCCGCAAATCGTTTTGCCCGCCGACATTCAGGGCAAAGTCGAAATCAAAAATATAAAGATAAAATAAAAGAATTTTAAGGCAAAAGGTAATTTTAAGGTAAAAGGCAAAAGGTAAAAGTTAGGAAATTGATTTCTTTCTTTTTACTTTTGCCTTTTGCCTTTTACCTTTTGCCTTGTTTTTTTTGCCTTGTTTTTTTCTTTGTGTTGTAAAATATCTTCGATATTCCAAGAAAGCCCGTTATCCGAAAATGAAAAAATATCTATTAATTTGCTTTGCCGTTCTTTTCTGTTTTTCGCAAGTTGTGTCGGCACAAATTCCGACCGCGACGCTCGTGCAGATAGTTCGCGCCGAAGATGAGCGCCGTTATGATAAAACGCTCGAAAATCTTTTGACGAACGCGGACGCGCAAATCCGCGTCCGCGCCGCGCTTGCCGTCGGCAGAATCGGCGACGAACGCTCGATTCCGGCGCTCGCGGGTCTTCTGGAAAACGATTCGGACACAGTTCGCGCCATGGCGGCGTTTGCCCTCGGCGAAATCGAATCGCCGAAAGGCGCGGACGCCGTTTTAAAAACGCTCGAAAACGAAAAAACTTCTGCCGCCGTTCGCGCCCGCGCAATCGAAGCCGCCGGAAAAATCGCGGCGGCAATCGCGACGGCTGATAAAAAGAAAGCGGAAGAACTCGGCGAAGCGATTCTCGACGCCCTTGAGTTTGAAGCGCGGCAGACGAAGCCGGACAAACAATTGATTTTGCTCGGCTTGACCGCAATTTTGCGGGCGCGTCCCGCCGAAGGCGATTTTCTTGCGTCAAAGTTTCTTACCAATCTGGACGCGCAGATTCGCGCCGACGCCGCCAATACGCTCGCGCGGCTTCGCGCCAAAAACTACAATGAACCGCTTCGCGCGATGCTTCTCTCCGACGACGATGCGGCGGCGCGGGCAAATGCGGCAAGGGTTTTGGGCATTGCCGAAGACAAAAACGCGCTGACGCTTTTGATTGAAGCGGCGACCGGAGACGAAGATTCGCGCGTCCGCGTCAGCGCGACGCGCGCGCTCGGCAGCCTGAAAGATAAAAAAGCCGTCGCGCCTTTGCTCGATTACGGCAATAAGCTGCTCGACGCTTATACGCCGGCAAAGACGAAAATTGCGAATCCGTCGCAGAAAAACGAGCTTTTGGAAATCGCGACGACGCTCGGCAGGCTTTTGCCGAAATCAAACGACGCGGGCTCGCTGAAGTTTTTACAGGATTTTCGCGCGCTCGACAAATTTCAATCGCCCGAAACCGAAATCGCTTTCGCCCGCGTCGCCCCGGAAAAATACATCGCGGAATTCAGGGCGAAAAATAACGGTTTCGCCGATTGGCGCGTCGCTTCGGCTTACGCGCAGGGCTTCGGCGATTTGGGCGCTTCGGAAGACGCTTCGTTTAAGGCTCGCGCCGGCGAAGCTTTAACGTCGTATGTCGGCGCGCTGGCGACCGGCGTGAAACCCATTTATCAAGGTGAGATGACGAAAGCTTTGCCCGATTTGATACGCGCGCTCGGCGCGCTCAAGCCGGACAATCTCGACGAAATTCTGCGCAGTATGTTCGAAAATCCGGACGTTTTCATTCGCGCGACGACCGCCGAGCTTATCGCCGAGCGACCGCTGACGGAAGAAAATTTCAAGGCGCTGGAAAGCGCTTTTACCAAAGCTTTTTTGACGGACAAAGATTACAACGACGCGCAACTAGCGTTGATGGACGCGATGTTTAAGCTCGACCGCAAAAAATCGACCGGCAATCTTCTGCTGGCGCTCAATTCCAAAGACTACATCGTGCGCAAAAAAGCCTTCGAGCTTCTGCGCACCAAAGATTTGGAAAAAGATTCGCCCGGATTGCCGACGATGCTGGAAGCCGCCAGCGGCAGAGGACAGGAAAGAGTTTTGCCGTACAGCTTCGGCTCGCGGCTCGGACAAATCTTAAATACACAAGCCGATTACACACGCGCCGTCGCGCGCAAAAACGGTCAGGTGAAAGCCGTCATCACGACCGAAAAAGGCTCTTTCGCGATTGATTTTTTCCCCGAAGACGCGCCGCTCGCGGTCGATAATTTCATCAGGCTGGCGCGCGCCGGTTATTACAACAACGTTTTGATTCATCGCGTCGTCCCGAATTTCGTGATGCAGGACGGCGACCCGCGCGGCGACGGCAACGGCGGACCGGGCTGGCAGATTCGCTGCGAAATCAACACGATTCCATACGAGCGCGGCGCGGTCGGGATGGCTCTGTCCGGCAAAGACACGGGCGGCTCGCAGTGGTTCGTGACGCATTCGCAGCAGCCGCATCTGGACGGCGGCTACACGGTTTTCGGGAAAGTGAACGAAGCGGACATGAAAATCGTAGATAATCTGGCGCGCGGCGATAAAATTTTAAGCGTGAAAATTATCGAAGCGGCTTCGCGTGTAAGTCCGAAGCCGCAAAGAAAACTAAAATGATTTTGCCTAATGCTGACAGAGCTTTTCTTGATTTACGAAAATTGCGGGATTATTCGCTAAATTTTGAAAGCCCAAAAGGTCGGCACAAAGCTGGAGTTTTTGCTTCGGCTCTTGGCATCACCTCGGAAAATGCCGAAGACTTACGCGACAATTTGCTTAAAGCCGTCAAAGAAAATAACGCCGAATCCGGCGAATTGGATATGTTTGGGCAGCGCTATACAGTTGATTTTCAATTGAAAAATGATTTCGGCGAAGCAATGATGCCCAGCGGCTGGATAATATTGCACGATGAAGATTTTCCCGCTTGACGACTTGTTATGTTTTAAAGAGGAAAAGTAAATGAAGAAAACAATCGAATTGCTTGATACGGTGGCATTGCCGGAAGATTTACCGCAGAGAAATTTAAAAAAAGGTGAGGTCGGAACTGTGGTTGAAATTCTCGCGCCTGACGTTTTCGAAGTCGAATTCTCTGACAATGAAGGACAAACCTATGCGATGTTCGCTCTGCGTGAAAGTCAAATCATTGCTTTGCATAATCAAGGAAAAGGTTTCAAAATAGCCGCTTAAATTTATGGAAGAAATACAAAATCGCTCGCGGCGCCCCGCGCTGACGAAAGAACAGCGACGGGAAATCGAGCTTGAAGAAAGCCTCGAAAGCCTTTCGCGTTATCTCGACGATTGGGTGAAAATCCCGATTGTCGGCTGGCGTTTCGGGCTTGACGCGCTGATTGGCTTAATTCCGAACGTCGGCGATTTGGCGACGTCGCTCGCTTCGTTTTATATTCTCGTCGCGGGCGTGCGTTACGGCGTGCCGAAAATTACGCTGCTGCGGATGGCTTTCAATATCGGTCTGGATTACGTCGTCGGCGCGATTCCTTTCATCGGCGACGCGTTCGATTTTTTCTGGAAATCGAACAAGCAAAATATGGATTTGATTCGCGAGCGCGCCACCGGAAAAGACAAAGGCACGACGGGCGATTATATTTTCGTTTTCGGCATAATTTTGCTTTTGATTGCGATTTTAATCGGCTCGATTTTCGCCAGCCTGTTTATTCTGGGAATGGTTTTCAAGGGCATTTGGGATATTTTAAAATTTTAAGAGTGAAAAAATGTTCGGTTTGATGCGGGTTAAAAAATGCGGGATGTCTGAGGCGGAAAAGCATTTCCGGCGGCTTCATTATTGCGGAACGTGCAAGACAATCGGCAGTCTTTACGGGCAAAAATCGCGGCTTCTGCTTAATCACGACGCGGTTTTTCTGGCTGAGATTTTGACGAGTCTCGGCGGCGAAAATGCAGCCGTTTGGCAGGGCGCGTATCAATCTTACAACTGTCTGAATCTGCCGGAAAACGAGATGCCTTTATCGCTGGAATTTGCCGCGACCGCTAATCTTATTCTCACCGAGTTCAAGCTCGCCGATAAAATTACGGATGAGAATTCGCGAACGGGCAAAATCGCCCGAAAAGCTTTCTCGAACGCTTTTCAAAAAGCGCGGCGGAAACTGGAAAAATGGAATTTTCCGTTTGCAGCGGTTCATGAAATTTTATCCGCTCAGGAAACGATTGAGTCTGTTTCCTGGCAATCGAACAAAGCTCCAAGCGAAATTTTAAACGACCTGTCGCGACCGACTGCCGAAACAACCGCGATTTTTTTCGGCGAAGGCGCGCGGCTCATCGGCAAAAACGAGCTTGAAAGGCGGGCGGCGAAAATCGGTTTTCAGTTTGGAAAATTGATTTACACGCTCGACGCGTTTGAAGATTACGAGAAAGATTTTCGGCGCAGACAATTCAACGCGATTCGCGCCGCGTTTCGGACGGAAGAAGAAAAAATTCCGCCTGAAATCAAGCGAAAAATCGTTTCGATTTTGCAGCAACTGGAAAGCGAAATCGCCAACGAAATCGACAAACTGCCGATTGCCGAAAGTCAAAAAACGCTTTTCGCGTCGCGCCTCAGGCAAAATCTGCAAAGAAAACTGCAAACGTCGCTGCCCGTTTTGCAAACGAAAAAGATTTGTCAGCCGAAGCCGAAACAAACATTTGCGGAAAGATGGACGGCGGCGGCAGAATCGGCGCGAAAAATGACGCGCGGGTTTTCGTGGCAAATGCCGCTCGTTTTTATTTTCGTGTTTGCTTTGGCAATGGTCGCGCCCGCGCAGACGAAAGAGGCAAAATCGGCGCGCGAATGTTTTGATTTGAGCTTTAATCTGATGTTTCTCGGCGCGATTTTCGGTTCGGTTCTGGTTTCCGCCAAAACGATTCTGATGGAAAATCCCGAAGAGCTTTTAACCAAAGAAGGTCGCAAAAAGAAACTCGGGAAAGCGGACGGCGGCGATGCGGGCGGCGAAGGCTGGTGCGATACGTGCGAATGCTGCTGCTGCGATTGCGGCGATGCCGGTTGTTGTGACGGCTGCGATTGCTGCAGCGGTTGTTGCGATAATTGCGGCTGCGACGGCTGCTGCGATTGTAGCTGCGATTAAGGCAGAAACGCGACAGTGATGGAGCGTGTCCAAGTTTAGTAGCTTAATACGCTAAACTAAGAACACGCTCCATCACTGTCGCGTTTCTGCCTTTGTAAAATTAAGCGTTTGCTTCGGCGGCTTGCGCGGGAAACATTTTTTCCAGCGCGCCGGTCAGAACGCCGATGCCGAATTCGCCCGCCGCGCGCGATTTCAGTTTTCCGTCGGCGTCGAACAGATAATAAACCGGAACCCAGCCCTGCTCATTCAAAAAAGCTTCTTTGAGCTTGTGCTGGTTATCGACGGCGCAAATGTCGTCGATGCAGTGTTCGGTAATGGTCGCTTTGACCTTTTCCAAGTCCGTATCGGCTTCGTAGCGCGGCATATGAATCGCCACCGAGCGCAAGCCCCGGTCTTTGTATTTCGCTTTCAATTCCTGCAATTTAGGCATATTTTCCTTGCAGATTCCGCAGCTCGTCGCCCAAAAATAAACGAGCGTCGGCTGACCGTTGACGTAATCGTCGGCGGTCTCCTGCAATTCGTTCAGCCAATCGGTCGCGCCTTCAAACGACGGGCGCGCGTCTCCAATTCTCATCGGCATAAAAATTTTACTCCGTAAAATGATTTTAGATTTTCGATTGCCGATTTTAGATTGGATTCGGAATTTGGCTTACGCCAAATAAATTTTAAAAATAATTTCCTTATCCAATCTAAAATCTAAAATCTAAAATCTAAAATTCCTAGACTTTCAAGTTTTCCTGTCCCGGCGTCCAGTCAGCCGCGCACAATCCGCCGGTTTGCAAGCCCTGCAAAACGCGCAAGGTTTCGTCGACCGAGCGTCCTATGTTCAAATCGTGAACGACCGCGTATTGCAGAATGCCGTCCGGATTGATAATGAAAAGCCCGCGCAGCGCGATGCCTTCTTCTTCGACCAGAATATTGTATTTCGCCGCGAGCCTGCCGCCCGTGTCCGAGGCGAGCGGATACTGCAAATCGGCGACGCCGTTCTGCTCGCGCGGAGTTTTAATCCAGGCGCGGTGCGAATGAACCGAATCGGTCGAAATACCGATGACTTCCGCGCCGATGCCGTTAAGCTCGTCGATTCTATCCGAAAAAGCGGTCAGTTCCGTCGGGCAGACGAAGGTAAAATCGAGCGGGTAAAACAATAAAATCAACCATTTGCCTTTGTAATCCGCAAGCTTGACGTTTTCCGCCAGCGTTTCCAGATTCTTCGTCGAAGGCAGATTAAAATCCGGTGCCGGCTGTCCGACTTTCGCCAGCGTCGTGGTCGCGATATTTTCCGTAGCTGTTCCTGTGGCTGTCGCCATAAATAAAAAAGTCTCCTTATTTTATTAAGATTAAGTATTACTGCAATTAGGACACAACCCGCGTAAAGTAAGCTCTAAAGATTCGGGTTTGAATTTTGAATATTCCGCCGCCAGTTTGACCAGCTCGACCGGCAAATCAAGCTCCATATCGACCAGCTTTCCGCATTTCGTGCAAAGGGCGTGGTCGTGCCGCGAGGTCATCGAATCGAAACGACTCGCGCCATTGCCGAAACTGATTTCCGCAATATGCCCCGCGTCCTTCAAGTAACGCAGCGAATTGTAAACGGTCGCAAAACTGATGCTCGGCAAAAGCTGCTTGGCTTTGTCGAAAACCTCGTTCGCCGTCAGATGCTCTTCCGCGTCACGGATAACCTGCAAAACAACCTCGCGCTGTCTGGTCAAACCTAAATCTTTAATGTCTACTGATACGCTCATTTTTATCCTAAGTTAGATTTAGAATAATTCTAATTCTAAAAAATGTCAAGCCAATCTCTGGCTGCGGGATTCAGAAGCCCAAAATCCCGCAGTTAATCCGGGATAATCCTTTATTTGATTGAAACTTTCGTTTCGACAACCGTTTTCCCGCTCGCATCAATCGCGCGCAGGCGGAAATCGCCTTTTGCCGGCAGCATCAAAACCGGCGCTTTTTTCGCGTCGGTGACGATAATCTGGTCAATCGGAATCGCCTCGTTCGACTCATTCGCGGCGAAGGCTTGAACCAGAAACGTTCCGCCCGTCGGCGGCAGAAACGGCTGCGCCAAGCCGTTTTTGACTTCGCCGTAAAGCGCCAGCGATTTTCTCGCGCCGCCCATTTCGAGCCACGTCGGGCGAGCGTCTTTATAAATCGAGCGCGGGTGGAAAATCGTTAAATCGTATGACGGATTGCTCGAGTATTTGCCGTCCTTCGATTGGAAAATCGTCGGCGCGGTAAAATTCCACTTTTTGACGGCGTAGCGAAACGTCGCCGATTCATAATCCGGTCGGCTGCGCTCGCTCATCTGCGTCTGGTCAATCGTGAGCGGGTCGATGCCGGTAATTTGTTTGAAATGCCAGCCCATCAGCGCCCAGGTTTCGAGCTTCGTTTTTTGATTATGCGTGCGCCCGACGTGAACGAGGATTTTCGCTTTCGGGTCATTTTTCAAAATCCGGTCGGAAAGATTTTGCGCCTGACTGCGCTCGCGCACGTCCTGGCAATAATCTGAATTGTCGGGCGGATTTTTGCAATCGGGCGACAAATCATAAGAAACGATTTTGAAGCCGAGTTTTATTGCCGTGCGGATTAAATCGCCGTAAACCGGGTCGGAATGATAAAACCCGCTTTTTTGTATGGCATAGCCGCGCTCGTTTATTTGTTCGTCAACAATCGTTTCCGGCGCGAAATAGCGAAAGCCTTTTTTGTAAAGTATCGGCAAAAGGCGCGCGGTGAAGGCGCGATGCATCGGCGTATCGTGTTCTTCGTTAATCATTATGACCTGCCGCCGCGCGGCAATCGAGCCGATGGTTTTCAGCGCATTCTGCGGAGAATCATTATCGAGCGGAGAGCTTGCAATATCGGGCTGCGGTTTCCAAAAGCTGCTTCTAAACTCATCAAAATATGCGTAGGCTTCATTGTAATTACCGACTTGCGACTCGAGCGGCGCCATCACCTGAAGAAACAAACTCTTAAAAGGCGAAGCGCGATATTCCGCTTCGCGTTTTTTGAATTCCAGCAAAGCGCCCAGATAATCGCCTTCGGAAATTTTTTGTCTGTAAAATAAGGGCGGAACCGGCAAATCTCCAGCCGCGCCTTGAACGCTTTCCGAGAATGGAAAAATAATCGCAAAAATGATGAGCAAAGTAATAAAATATTTGAATTTCATAGTCGTGATTTGATTGTTTTTGATTACGTCAGATAAAAAAACGAACAATATATCTATATAAGACGTCGGTTTTTTATAATCGGTTACTAATTTGTGGCGAGTTGTGATAATAATGAGACGAAATATTCTTCTGAAAAGGCGACCTGTTTCGAACGTTCGTCCGAATATGTAATTTTTGCCAAAAATTTTAGATGGACAGGCATTTTAATAATGTAAAATAACTGGAATAGATTAAGGTTTTCTATATGGCTGAGAAATTATTACCGGGCTGCTCGCACGGAAAAACCATAAAAAGCTTGGAAGTTGCGGAATTCATCATCACTGAAAATATTCACCGGGCGAATACGGAGCTTTCCGAGCACTCGCACGAAAACGCGCATTTTTGTTTTGTGCTGCAGGGAAGCTATTCCGAATTTCACAATAAACAGGAGCTGATGTGTAAGCCTTCGACTTTGACTTTCCGTCCTTCGGGCGAATTGCATAAAGATTATTTTCACAGCCGCGACGTGCGGGTTTTTATTATCGAAATTCCGGCAAAATGGATCGAAAAGCTTCACGATAATTCATTGCAATTAAATCATTCCGTCGATTTCCGCGACGGTTTATTACCGCAATTGGTGACGCGGCTGAACCGCGAATTTCACCGGATGGACGCGGCTTCCGCTTTGATAATCGAAGGCTTGACGCTCGAGCTGCTGGCTGGCGCGGCGCGCGGCTCCAGCCGGTATATCGAACGCTCGATTCCATTCTGGCTCCGGCAGGCGAAAGATATACTTCACGCTCGCTTCCGCGAAAATCTGACGCTTGAACAGATTGCCTCGGAAGTGAGGATTCATCCGGTTCATTTAGCCAGCGTTTTCCGGCAAAAATATCATTGCACCGTCGGCGAATACATTCGCCGTCTGCGGATTGAATATGCCTGCGGCGAAATTTCAAAAGGGAAAACGCCGCTCGCAATCATCGCTTTAGAAGCCGGCTTTGCCAATCAGGGACATTTTTCCAGCACATTTAAACGGCAGACGGGATTTACGCCCGCCGCGTATCGAAATTTCTTTCGTCAATCTTAATCGAATATAAAACTTCTTAAGTTTTCGTAATACAAATAAAATAAAGCCGCCTAAAATGCGAACAGGATTTTTTGTTCGCTAATTTTATTTTGTTTTAAAGACGATGGAAAGGAAAAAGATGCACCTGGCTTTGTGTATATTAATCGTTTTTGGCTTTACGCTCGTAAGCGGCTTTGCGCAAAACACTTACAAAGGGAAAATTACCGCTCGGTCTGATAAATCGACCGTCAAAAATTCGGGCGTGGTGCGCGGCAGTCTCGGCGCAGCCCTCGATGAATATATGCGGCGGCTCGAAGGCTACGGCTTTTCGGGCTCGCTGCTGGTGGCGAAAGACGGCGAAATATATCTAGCCAAAGGTTACGGTTTAGCGGACCGCCAGCGCTCGGTTCCCGTTACTTCCGACACGGCTTTTTACGGCGCTTCGCTGACGAAACAATTTACGGCGGCGGCTGTGATGCTGCTGGAGCAGCGCGGCAAGCTGCGCGTCGAAGATTCGATAACCAAATATTTCGACAATGTGCCGGAAGATAAAAGCCAGGTTACGCTGCACCAACTGCTGACGCATTCCGCCGGATTTCCGAACGAATTTTCGCGCGCCGGCGTCGATTATTACAAAAATCCCGACGAGTTTTATTACAAAGACCGCGACGAATACGTCCGCGCGATTCTCGCCGCGCCGCTCGATTTTAAGCCGGGAAGCGGCGCCGGATATTCTAACGCCGGATATTCTTTGGTCGCGGCGATTATCGAAAAAGTTTCGGGGCAGTCTTACCGCCGGTTTGTCAGGGAAAATCTTCTGCTTCCGGCAGGACTGACCCGCACGGGATTCGGCGAGGACGCGAAAAAATGGAATCAGGCTTCGGTTGCCAGAGGCTTTAACGGAAGCGTCGAAATTCCCCACAGTTACGAAGCCGCCTGGGGCGTTCTCGGCGCGGGCGGAATTTTTACTTCCGTCGCAGACCTTTATAAATGGGAGCTTGCCTTGCGCGGAAACAAAATTCTCAATGAAATGGAAAAAGCGAAAATGTATGGCGCGCGCGTGCCTTCCGGCGGCTTTTTTGATTACGCTTACGGCTGGCGGGCGCAAAAGTCGCCGCGCGGAACGAATATCATCTGGGCGAGCGGTCTCGAACCGGAATTCAGCGCGATGTTCCAGCGTTACGTCGACGAAAACGTTTCGATAATTTTTATGACGAACAACTCGCTCGACGGTTTCCCGTTCCGCGACGTTCTGGTTATTCCGGGCGCTCAAGCCGCCATCGAACGCATCGTTTTCGGCAGAGATTACCAGCTTCCGCCGTGGTTTGTCGAAAGCAAAGCCGCTTCATTACAAAAATACGCCGGAACTTATAAAACATCTTCGGGAGCCGAATTTGTCGTCAGCATCGAACGAAACGCTTTGCGCGTCGCGCCGCGCTCGCAGCCAGCCGCCGATTTATTAATTCCGCCGGTTCAGGACACGCCCGCGCCCGATTACGCGAAATATCACGAAGAAATCGAAAAAGCCATCAACCTTTACCAGAGCGGAAACAAAGATGCCGCTTACGAGCAAGTCAGATTTGACGGCGCAAAGCTGGAAAAGCAATACGGGCGTTTTTTAGGGCTGGAAAGAATGGTGACGATTCCCGTTTACCGCACGAAAGGAACGCATCGCGCCACGACCTACGCCGAATTAAAGTTTGAGCGCGGCATTGTTTCTTACCGCTGGCACTGGTGGAACGGTGAATTATACGA
>DASVWG010000486.1:0-3919 GCA_036389695.1 Pyrinomonadaceae bacterium | reverse complement strand
AACGGTAGCTCGCCAGAAATTCTTTCGTTTCTTCGTCGTTAAATAAAAGCAATTCCTCGTCAATCACGCCCAAAACCTGTTTTGAGCGCAGGCGCCAGAGCGGAAACGCGGGCGAGCTGCGCGAAAGCAGGACGAGATGCGTATTTTCGTTGAGCAAATACAAAAGGGAATTGAAAAACTCGGCGAACCACGGCGCGTCGAAAATGTAATGAACGTCGTCCAGAACAATCAAAACCGGCTTTTTAGTGTCACACGCGGCGAGGCGTGAAAAAAGATTTTCGAGAAACGGCGCGACTTCTTCGCCCGTAGAATTTTCGGATTTCAAGTTTGTTTGATGAAAGCTTTCGGCGAAATAACGGGCGAAAACGTTCCAGCCGATGTCCGCCGATTCGACCGTGTACCACGCGACCGATTCGTAATTTTGCGCGAAATCCGCCGCCAGCGTCGTTTTTCCGGTTCCGGCGCGCCCCGTTATCATCGTCGCGCCGATTTGCGCGGAGAATTTCGTTAAAAGCTCGTTCAGACGCGGGCGCGTGATGTGTTTCGACAATTCGGGAACGCGAAATTTTTCGGCGAAAAGATGGATTTCGTCCGCTTTCGGCGCGTAATTTTTCGCCGCCGCGGTCGAGCTCACGCCGGAAACGTCATCGTAGGAGATGCTGGTTTCGCTGTAGTCGCTGGTTTCGTGAAAAGAAATGCTCATTGTCATACAGTGAACACTTTAGCCGCGCAGACTTGAGCAAAACTTGAATTTTTTTCGGGCGCGAAGGATTTTTTTTAAATTTCTCAAGTTTTTCTCAAGTCATATATATAAGAATGGGAACAGTTCAAGCCCGCAGGGATTTTAAATTTTGAAAATCTCTCCCCAAGAGAATCTTCTGAGACGGAAGTTTAACGAGGGAAAATGAAAAAAGTAGTTCTTGGACTTAATTTAATTCTACTGCTCGGCGTTTTCGCTGTGGCACAAAAACAAAAAAACGGCGACGTCCTGGTTCAATCGGGAGCAAGTCTCGAAGCGCAGCTGGAAAGCACGCTGGACGTGAAAAAATCGAAGCCCGGCGACGAAGTGGTGCTGAAAACGACGAAAGCCGTCAGGCAAAACGGTCAGGTCGTCATTCCGAAAGGCGCGCGCCTGATTGGTCGCGTGACGGAAGTTCAGCAAAAGACGCGGCAGAACGCGATGGCGAAATTGAACGTCGTGTTTGAGCGCATACAGGGAAAAAATCTGGACGCGCCCCTGAGCGCGACAATTATCGGAATCACCCAAGCAACCGCCAACGGTAAGGTTGGCGATTCGTCGGACGCGGACATTTCGGGGCGTTCGAGTTCGACGGCGAGCGTTTCGAGCGATTCGAGTGGCGGCGGTTTACTCGGCGGAGTAGGTAACACGGTCGGCGGCGTGGTAAATACGACGACGCAAACCGTAGGCGGAGTAACCGGAACGGCGGGACAAACTCTCGGCGGCGCTACCCGAACGCTCGGACGCACTGTTAATGGAATTCAAATTTCCAACTCGATTGACGCTTCGGCAAACGGCTCGACGACGCTTTCCAGCGGCAGTAATAATCTGCGGCTGGACAAAGGCGTAATGTTTCAATTAAGGCTCAGCCAATCGGTGCGAAACTGAGGCACGCTGATTGCTGAAATTGAAAACCGACTGGCATCAAACTCCCACCTGATGCCAGTTTTACCACCAAAAGCGGTTGAATTTAATACTTTTTAGAATTACAATTGTATTTCTTTAATACATATTTGGAATTTATGTAGCCTATGCGCTTTAGAAAAATCCTTTCTTTGCTCCTGTTATACATTTTCGCGGTCAACGCGGTCTTCGCCGGGCTCGATGTCGTCAAATCCAACGGCATCAGCTTAACGGGCGCGGACGGCGTGCGCTATATCGGAACTTCGGGCATCTCTCTGACCGGAGCCGACGGTTTTCTCAATTACAAATCAAACGGCATTTCGCTGACCGGCGCGGACGGCATCAGCTTAACCGGCGCTGATGGAATCTCTTTAACCGGCGCTGACGGCGCGACTTATACGGGCGCTGACGGAATTTCTTTGACCGGCGCCGATGGAATCTCTCTGACCGGAGCCGACGGAATCAGTTTAACCGGCGCTGACGGCGCGATTTCTTTAACGGGCGCTGACGGCACGACTTACAGCGCGGATTCGATTATCATCAGAGGCGCGGACGGAATTTCCTTAACCGGCGCGGACGGCGCAATTTCATTGACCGGCGCGGACGGAATTTCTCTGACCGGAGCCGACGGCGCGATTTCCCTGACCGGCGCTGACGGCATCAGCTTGACCGGCGCGGATGCGATTTCTTTAACGGGCGCGGATTCAATTACCGGCTTTAATACTAACGGAGTTGTCTTCACCCTCGTCTCTCCCACAGGAATTTCATTGACGGGCGCGGACGGCGCGATTTCTTTAACCGGCGCTGACGGCATCAGTTTGACGGGCGCTGACGGAATTTCTTTGACCGGCGCCGATGACGAAAATCCGCCGGCGAACAGCGGCTTGCAGAGCGTCGACCCGGAACTGGCGCTGTGGCTGAATACGGCGACGGACGACAGCAGCGTCAACGCCGTTATCGTTTTTCATCAATACCCGGCGGCGGCGGATTTGGCGCGATTGCAGCAGCTCGGCATCGCGGGCGGCACGATTTATCGGGTGCTGCCGATGGTTATGGTTTCGGCGACGCGCCCGCAGCTTATCGCCGTTTCGCATCTCGCGCAGGTGCGCTCGATTTACGGCAACCGGACTTTATCTTCAAACATCGACCCGGTTTTTAATAAAACGCAGGTGCAGCGCGTCAATGCCGACCGCGATTTGCAGACGCACAATTCCGGCTTATCGGTTTCGGGACGCGGCGTGACGGTCGCCGTGCTGGATACGGGCATCAACTCGCTGCATCAGGATTTGTCGGGCAAAGTCGTGCAAAACGTTCGCCTGCAGGATACGCAAAGCGCCGCGCTCGGTTTCATCAATCCGCTGGCGGTGGAAAATGTGCCGAATACAGACCCCGTGAGCGGTCACGGAACTTTCGTTTCGGGCGTGATTGCCGGAAGCGGCGCGATGAGCGGCGGAAAATATAACGGCGTCGCGCCGGGCGCGAAAATTCTGGGCTTGGGCGCGGGCGATTTGAATCTGACGCACGTTCTGGCGGGCTTCGATTACATTCTGGAAAAAGGCGCGAGCTACAACGTGCGCGTCGTTAATTGCAGCTTTTCGGCAAATACCGTCTACGATTTTAACGACCCGGTCAATATCGCCACGAAAAAACTGACCGAGCACGGCGTCAACGTCGTTTTTTCGGCGGGAAACGCCGGTTCGGGCAACGGCACTTTGAATCCGTATGCCGCCGCGCCGTGGGTTGTCAGCGTCGGCGCGACCGATGATAAAGGCAATCTGGCGGGATTTTCTTCGCGCGGCACGTTTGGCGACTCCGAGCATACACCTTCGCTGGTCGCGCCGGGCGTGAGCGTCGTCAGCCTGCGAAGCACCGTTTCGCAGACCGGCGCTTTAGGCATTCCGACCGATATGCAGCGATTGTCGGCGACGGAGCTGCCGTTTTACACGACCGCCAGCGGAACTTCCTTTAGCGCGCCGCTCGTCGCCGGAACGATTGCGATGATGCTCGAAGCAAATCCGAATCTGACTCCGGCTGAGGTCAAAGACATTTTGCAGCGCTCGGCGACGCCGATGCCTTTAAACTATCGTCACGAATCGGGCGCGGGAATGCTCAACGCTTACGCGGCGGTTCTGGAATCGGCTTTTCCCACGCGCCGGACGGGAATTTTCCGCGCGACTCTGGAGACGCACACGGTGAATTTTGTCACTTCCGTGACGCAGATGTTTAATCAGACGGTCACGCCGGGCGCGGACGCGGTGACGAATCTTTCGATTCCCG
>DASVWG010000485.1:0-14628 GCA_036389695.1 Pyrinomonadaceae bacterium | reverse complement strand
TATTTGCGGCGGCGGCGGCGGAAATTACGGCGAAACAAAAGCCCGATTCGATAATCTATGTTAATGTTTTAGAGCATATCGAAGACGACCGGCACGAATTGAAATTAATTTACGATTCTTTGAGCGACGGCGGACGCTGTTTTTTGTTTGTCCCGGCGCTGATGGCTCTGTACGGCGAGTTTGACCGCAAGCTCGGACATTATCGCCGGTATACGAAAAAAGAACTTGAGGATAAATGTCAGGCGGCTGGCTTTAAACTGTTGAAATCAAAATACTTTGATTTCGCGGGCGTTGTCCCGTGGTATGTCAATTACAGGTTGTTGAAATCCGAAAGTCTGGGCGGCGGCGCGGTCAGTCTTTATGATAAAGCGGTCGTTCCGGTTTTCAGAAAAATCGAGTCGCTGGTCAACGTGCCGTTCGGAAAAAATATTCTGCTTATCGGTGAGAAATAAAATTTTAGCGCACAGACGCCGAGGGAAATTCAAACAGGATAGAGTAGGCTTCGCGACTTGATAGGCAGGATAAAAGGAAAAGCTCAACGTTATTAGTTTTAAATTATCCTGTAAATCCTGTCTATCCTGTTAAAATCTACATTTATCTACGTTCAACTGCGGTTAATTCTTTATTTAAAGAGGTTTTGAGAAAAATGAGTCTTTCGACAGTTTTGCCGGAAAAAAAAGCTGACGGCGAGCCGTTTGCCGGCGAAATCAGTCTGCAAAACAAATCCGAAACAAACGGGCGGCAAAAGAGAATTGCCGTTTTGATTCCTTGTTTTAATGAAGAATTGACGGTCGCGGAAGTCGTGGACAGCTTTAAATCGATTTTGCCGGAAGCCGATATATACGTTTACGACAATAACTCGGAAGACAAAACGGTTGAAAAAGCCAGAGAATCCGGCGCGATTGTGCGCTATGAGCGTCGGCAGGGGAAAGGATTTGTCGTGCAGCGGATGTTTCGCGAAATCGAAGCCGACGTTTATATAATGATTGACGGCGACAGCACTTATCCGCCCGCCGAGGTCTGGAAATTGATAAATCCGATTTTGAGTCAGGAAGCCGATATGGTCGTCGGCTCGCGCCTGATGTCGGAATCGGCGAGCGATTTTAAAAAGCTCAATCGTTTCGGCAACAAAGTTTTTCTCTGGACGATAAATTATATTTTTCAGGTTCGTCTGACGGATATTCTGTCGGGCTATCGCGCGTTTAGTCGCAATTTCGTGAAAAATATACCGCTTTTCGGCGGCGGCTTTGAAATCGAAACCGAATTGACGATTAAAGCTTTAACGCGCAACTATCAAATTGTTGAAATACCGATAGATTTGGTTGCGCGCCCCGCGGGCAGCAATTCGAAAATCAATATCGTGCGCGACGGTTTTTTGATTTTAAATATGATTCTGAGCCTGTTTCGCGATTACAAGCCGCTGACGTTTTTCGGCGCTATCGGAATTTTTTTGATGCTCTGCGGATTGCCGTTCGGCGGAATTGTGATTTATGAATTTCTCGAAACTGGTCTTGTCTTGCGCCTGCCTTCCGCCGTTCTGGCGGTCGGTCTGGAGCTCGCCGGAATGCTTTCGCTGACGATTGGATTGGTTTTGCACACCATCGTCCGCCGCTCGATGGAGATGGAATATCAGCTGCGCGTTATTTTTGACGAAATCGAAAGAAAGGAAAATGCGCGCGAATAACGGGAGACGCGCCGTTTCAGTTTAGGTTTTACGGCGTCTTTATAGTAAATTTGATAAAGACTCAATATTTTCCCAAAAAAAAGTTTAGAGAATGGCTGATTACAGACTGAACAACTACGCTCCGACATACTCGGAAAAGAAAGTAAATTTTATTTTACCGGCGGTCTTCGTCTGGGCGCTCGCCTTGATTCTGGTTCTGGCATTCTTTCTTTATGAAAATGATTCCGAAGATGTTTTAGGCAATTATTACCTGATGCCCTGGTGCCTTTTGACCGGCGCGGTGATTGCCGCGCCGAGCGTCTATCTTTATTACAAAAACAGGTTCAATCTTTTTCACCCGCTCGTCTTTGCCGCGTGGTCGTATTTTTTTCCGGCGTTTTTTATCGGCGGCGTGGTTTTGTCAGCCGGATTTTCACAGCCGTTTTTCTTAAATTTTGTGCAGGACGAGCGCTATAATCTGCCGCTCACGCTTGTTTACGTAATGCTCGGCTACATCGGCTTATCGGTCGGATTCTTTCTGCCTTTCGGCAGGCAAATCGGCGAAAGAATCAACCGCTGGCTGCCGGAATGGAACTGGAAGTCGGAACAGATGACGGTTCCCGGTCTGCTTCTGCTGGCGCTCGGATTATTTAATACGATTTTCGCCTTTGCCGCCGGCGTCATAGGCTTTCAGCAGGTTGAAGAAATCGGCATTTTTGACGGCACGATTTTTCTCCTGACGCTTTTCTGGCTGGAGGCGGCTTTTATATTGTGGCTGATGGTGTTCCGTGTGCAGAAGCTGAACCTCAACCATTACCTGATTATCGGCTTATTGCTCGCCGTTTCGCTCAGCAAATCGGCTTTGCAGGGAAATCGCGGCAGCCTCATACAGGTTTTTATTCTGGTCGCTTTCGCCTTCGTCTCTTCGGGGAGAACGATAAAATTCAAGCATAAAATGGTCGGCGGAATCCTTCTGTCGCTGGCGCTTCTGGTCGGAATGATTTACGGCACGACTTTCCGAAACATCAAACAATCGCAGGAGAGAGTTTCGTTTGACGAATACGTCGGCAATATTTTCGAGGCTTTCGGGAAAATTTCCGACCAGGGCGTGTTTGTCAGTATGGAAGAAGGCTTTGTCGCGCTGGCGGAGCGCATCGATGCCGTCAGCTCGCTCGCCGTCGTCGTTTCGAATTATGAAAAATTAGCGTCTTACGAGGAAAGCTACGGGCTGGATAATAACATCTGGAAGGACAGCATTACGTTTCTGATTCCGCGCATCGTCTGGAACGATAAGCCGCTCGCCACAGACCCTTCGAAATACGGCGATTTATATTTTAACTTCAGCGAAAATTCCTTTACCTTAACGCCGATTGGCGACCTTTTGCGAAATTTCGGTCCGGTGGGAATTCCCTTGGGAATGATTATCCTTGGATTTTTCATACGCATATTTTACGCGGCTTTGATAGAAAATCAGCCGGTTTCTTTCTGGCGGGCGACCGTCTACTATATGCTTTTGACGAGCATTTCATACGAAGGCTCATACGGTTTGATTATTCCATATCTTTTAAAAGTGGGTTTTATCGCTGTTCTGGGATTGTTAATCGTCTGGTTTTTTGTCAGAAAAGCCGGTTTTAAGCGAGCTTGAGCCGCAGGCGCGAGTCTTTATTTCGATGGAAAAAGTAGTTTTTACCAACGGCTGTTTCGACATTCTTCATCCGGGACATATCGATTTGCTGGAACGCGCGCGCGCTTTGGGAACGCGCCTGATTGTCGGGATAAACAGCGACAAGTCGGTGCGCCAGATAAAAGGCGCGCCGCGCCCGTTTTTATCGCAGCAGGCGCGGGCGGAGATTCTGCGCGCCCTGCGCAGCGTGGACGAGGTCAGGATTTTCGACGAGCCGACGCCCGCGAAAATAATCGAAGAGATTAAGCCCGACGTTTTAGTCAAAGGCGGCGACTGGCAGATTGAGCAGATAATCGGCGCGGATTTCGTCCTTAAACGCGGCGGCGAAGTTCATTCGCTGGCTTTAAAAGACAATTTTTCGTCCAGCGCGATTGTCGAAAAAATTCAGGGCGAGAGAAACGGTCAAAATGAAACTGCAAATACGCCAAACAGTTTAGTTTCAGCATCTTTAAACGAGCACGCTGAAGTTTTCCGTAAGCTTCTGGCGACCGAAACCGGGCAGATTGAAAAATGCGCCGACATTATTTTTGAGGCGTTGGCGAATGGAAAGAAAATTTTAATTTGCGGCAACGGCGGCAGCGCGGCGGACGCGCAGCATATCGCCGCGGAATTTGTCGGGCGCTACGAAACCGAACGGCGCGGGCTTCCGGCGATTGCTCTGACGACCGATACTTCCGCTTTAACGGCACTGTCGAACGATTACGGATTCGAAAGAATTTTCAGTCGTCAGGTCGAAGCCTTAGCCGCGGCGGGCGACGTTTTAATCAGCTTCAGCACCAGCGGAAATTCGCCGAACGTTATCTCAGCCGTGATGAAAGCCAGAGAAACGGGCTGCCGAACCATCGGTTTGACCGGCATCGACGGAAAAAAACTGGCTTCGCTCTGCGACGCGTGCATTTTAGTTCCGAGTCGACGCACCGCGCGGATTCAAGAAGCGCACATCACCATCGGGCATATCTGGTGCGAAATCATAGACTTAAAATTCAAGGAAGGCGAGTTTTAGACAGAAGTGGAAAACACAAGAGAACTTATAGCTCGTTTTTCTAAAGTAAAAATATTAATTATCGGCGACGTCATGCTCGACCGCTATTGGTGGGGAAGTGTCAGCCGAATTTCGCCGGAAGCGCCCGTTCCGGTCGTGCAGCTCGAAAAAACCAGCCTCGCTCCCGGCGGCGCGGCAAACGTCGCAGTTAATGTCGCCGCTCTCGGCGCAACTCCGTATCTGATCGGAGTCATCGGCGACGACGACGAAGGGAAATATCTTTCAGCGGCGCTCGATAAATCAAATATCTCCAGCGATTTCCTGCTGACTTTAAAAGAACGCCCGACCACCGTCAAAACGCGAATCGTCGCGCACAATCAACACGTCGTGCGCATAGACAATGAAAAAACAAAGTTTCTGACCGCCGAGGAAGAAGAAACGCTGTGGCTTTCAATCGAGAACGAATTAAATAAATCCGATTTAATATTAATTTCGGATTACGCCAAAGGCTTGCTCAGCAAAAATCTGCTTACGCGTCTGATAACGAAGGCAAAGGAAAATAATAAACACGTTTTAGTTGACCCGAAAGGAAAGGATTACACAAAATACACGGGCGCGACAATTTTGACGCCGAACCGGCGCGAGGCTATCGAAGCCTGCCATTTTGAAGAACATCAAGTAGCTGAAGACATTACAATAGCCGGAGAAACTTTAATCTCCGAGCTTCGTCTGGAAGCTTTGCTGATAACGCAGGGCGAAAACGGGATGACCCTGTTTCAAAAACAGGAAGCGCCCGTTCATTTTCAGACCAAAGCGCGCACGGTTTACGACGTCACCGGCGCGGGCGACACGGTTATCGCAACTTTAGCGGTCGCGCTGGCGGCGGGCGCAAATCTTTTGCAGGCGGCTGAGCTGTCGAATATCAGCGCCGGCTTGGTCGTCGAAGAAGTCGGCACGACGACGATTAACCAGGAAAAGCTTCTCAAGGCTTTAAATTAATTTTCGCGGATGGATAGAATTTTAGTTTACCGGATTGGCAGCATCGGCGACACGCTCGTCGCTCTGCCTTCATTCTGGGCAATCAGAAAAGCGTTTCCAAAGGCGCACATCGCCTATTTTACCAACGGCGAGACGGAAAATCCGGACGACCTCGTAGCGAAAAAAATCCTGCCGGAAGGAATTTTTGACGAATATCTGGTCTATCCGAAGGATTTTGTAAAAGCTTCCGCGCGTTTGATTTTAAAGCTTCACGCGAAAAAATTCGATTCATTATTTTATCTGATGACCAGAAATCGCAGCTATTATCGAGTCAGAAGAGACGTTCTGTTTTTTCGTCTGGCGGGAATAAAAAAAATTTTCGGCGTTAAATATTTATTGAAAAATTTGTTGACGATGGCGCCCGAAAAGCCGGTTAAAACGGTCGAAAGCGAGCTTGAGTATTTAATAAAAACTCTCTATTTTGAAAATCTGGATTTGCCGCCGATAAACGATTTGAAGCCGGATTTAAAGCTCACGGACGGCGAAGTCAAAAAATCGAAAGATTGGCTGGAAGCGAATTGTCCGGCGGCTTGGCGCGAAAAAAGATTAATTGCGGTCATGGCTGGAACGAATTGGAGTTCGAAGATTTGGGCGGAAGAAAACTATATCGAGATTGTCTCGCAGCTGATAAAAGAGAAAAATGTTTTCCCGATTGTTTTCGGCGGAAAAAACGACCGCGAGCAGGGAAACAGATTTCTTGAAGCGTGGCAGACGGGCGCGAACGCCGCCGGCGAATTGGGAATTCGGGGCGATGCGGGAATTTTGCGGGAATGTAATTTATATCTCGGCACCGACACCGGAACGATGCATCTCGCCGGTTCGATGGGCACGCCCTGCGTCGCTGTTTTCGCCGCCATCGATTACGTCGGGCGCTGGACGCCGTACGGGGAAGGGCACAAAATCTTTCGCGAACGCGTCGAATGCGAAGGTTGTTTCGCTCCGGTTTGTCTCAACAATCATAAATGTTTGAATTTAATTTCGCCGGAAAGCGTCTATTGGGCGTGCCTCGGAGTTTTGGAAAATAATGGCTCAGGAAAATAAGCCGAGAATTCTGATTTTTTGCGATTTTTATTTACCGGGCTATAAAAGCGGCGGCGGAATGCGCACGCTCGTCAATATGGTCGACCGCCTAGGCGAAAAATACGATTTTCGCATCGTCACGCGCGACCACGACGGCAAAACCGATAAAACTCCATACAAAAACGTCAAAATAAACGATTGGAACGAGGTCGGAAACGCCAGGGTTTATTATTTGTCGAAAGATAATATCAAGGCAAAAAAAATTAAGAAATTAATTGAAGAAGTCGAGCCTAAATCTATCTACTTAAACAGTTTTTTCTCGACTTTAGCGGTTTTTGTTTTGTGGCTGAAAAAGATTCGTAAAATACCGAATCTAAACATAATCGTCGCGCCGGAAGGCGAGCTCGCGGCGGGCGCTCTGGGTTTGAAAAAAAATAAAAAACGGTTGTATCTAAAATTCGCCCGCGTGCTCGGTCTTTACGAAAATATCATCTGGAAAGCGACCGCCGATTTTGAAAAAGAAGAGATTGAGAAAGTAAAAGGGAAAGGCGGAAAAATTTTTATCGCCCCGAATATGCCGCCCAGTCAGATTTTTCCGGAGTTCGATTTAAATAACAAGCCTTACAAAAATTCCGGTGAGTTAAACGTCGTCTATTTATCTCGCCTGCACCCGATAAAGAACTTGAAGTTTCTGCTGGAAATACTTCCAAACATTAAAGATAAAGTTTATCTGGATATTTTCGGTCCGGTGGATAATCATCAATATGTCGAAGAATGTGAGGAGCTTATCAGAAAGCTTCCGAAAAATTTAAACGTACAGATGAAAGGTGAGGTTTCACACGAAAATGTTCTAAAAACGCTTGAAAAATATAATTTTTTCGTGCTGCCGACACAGGGAGAAAGCTTCGGGCATATAATCGCCGAAGCTTTAGCTTCAGGCTGTCCTTTAATAATAAGCGACAAAACTCCGTGGGTAAATCTGAAAGAAAAGGGAATCGGCTGGGATTTGCCGCTCGATAATAAAGATATGTGGATAGATACATTAAACTATTGCATTAGTTTAGATAACGATAGTTACAGTAATCTGGCAATAAATGCTAGAAATTACTTGAACAATTGGCTGGCGGACACGAGGATTCAGAAAGCGACGGAAGAAGTGTTGGACTATAGTTTATCAGAAGCATAAATAATATAAATGTAAGTAATCATATATTTGAGTTTACCGGATTAAAATAATTTTTAGGCGTCGGCGCGCAGACAGTTAAGACAAAGCTTTAAGGGAATTTGAATGAGAATTTTAATATTTGGCGGTACCGGAATGCTCGGACATAAGCTCGTCGAGCAATGGCAGGGCAAATTCGAAGTTTATGCGACGGTCAGAACCGATTTTTTAAGATATGAAAGCGCCGGATTGTTTAAAAAAGATAAGGTAATCTGTCCGGTGGAAGTTGAAAATATCGAATCCGTACGGCAGGCGATAAAAATTTCTCAGCCCGATGTGATTGTTAACGGCATCGGTCTTATTAAGCAGCTGCCGACTTCAAAAAATGTTATAAAAACATTGACCGTGAATTCGATTTTTCCGCATCGTCTGGCGGAGATGGCGCTGGAAAATAACGCGTGTTTGATAACCGTCAGCACCGACTGCGTGTTTAACGGCAAAAGAGGAAATTACAGCGAAGAAGACGTGTCCGATGCCGAGGATGTATATGGCAAGAGCAAGAATCTGGGCGAGGTCGTGGCGGAAAATTGTCTGACGATTCGCACATCCATCATCGGGCGCGAACTGGAAACGGCGCATAGTCTGGTAGAATGGTTTCTGAGCAATCGCGGCGGGAAAGTCAGAGGATTCACGAACGCCATCTATTCCGGTTTTCCGACCATTGTGTTAGCGGAAATAATCGCCGATTTGATTGTTAATCGACAGAATTTAAGCGGGCTTTATCACGTTTCGAGCGAGCCGATTGATAAATATCGACTGCTTTGCCTCATTCGCGATGCTTATAATCTGGATGTTGAAATCGAGCCTTTCGACGATTTCAAAATCGACCGGAGTCTCAACTCGGCGAAATTCAGACGGGCGACCGGATTTGCGCCCGAAAGCTGGGAAGAAATGATAAAAAAAATGGCTGCCGATTCGTTTCCGTACGAGCGAATCAGAAAACAATTAATTACTGTATAAAAGCGATAATAAATGAACTTAGAAGGAAAAAGAATTTTAGTTACGGGCGGCACGGGCTCGCTCGGTCAGACATTAGTGAGACGTCTGCTAACGGGCGAAATGGGAATGCCCGCGCGAATCACCGTTTTTTCGCGCGACGAAGCCAAACAGCATTATATGCGGCTCGAATATTTGCACCGGAGAACCGCGACCGACGATGTTATTTATCAGGATTCGATGGATCTGCTGACTTTTCGCATCGGCGACGTAAGGAATTATTCTTCCGTTCTGGCGGCGATGCGCGAGGCGGACGTCGTCTTTAACGCGGCGGCTTTAAAACAGGTTCCGTCGTGCGAATATTTTCCGTTTGAAGCCGTTTTGACCAATATCTACGGCGCGGAAAACGTCGCGCGGGCGATTCGCGAAAACAATCTTCCGGTCGAGCGGGTCATCGGCATTTCGACCGATAAAGCCTGTAAACCCATTAACGTCATGGGCATGACGAAAGCCTTGCAAGAGAGAATTTTAATCGAGGCAAACCGCGATTGCCCGCAGACTTCGTTTGCCTGCGTGCGTTACGGCAACGTTATCGCCTCACGCGGTTCGATTGTCCCACTGTTTGTCGAACAGGTGCGCAGAAATCAGCCGCTGACCGTGACGCTGCCGGAAATGACGCGGTTTCTTTTGAGTCTGGACAGAGCCGTCGATACGGTTTTCGCGTGCTTGAAAGACGGCAAACGCGGCGAGACTTATATTCCGAAAGTTCCGGCGGCGAGAATTACCGATTTGGCGAAGGCTTTGATGGGCGAAAAGGATTTGCCGATTGTTTATACGGGAATTCGCCCGGGCGAAAAAATTCACGAAATAATGGTTTCCGAAGAGGAAATTCACCGCACCGTCGAGCGAAACGGCTATTACGTGATTATGCCCGTTTTGCCGGAACTTCGTGAAAAAGAAGAATTTACGCCCGCCTTGACGAGCGAGTACTCTTCGAAAGACGATAATATCTCGGTCGAAGATTTGAAAACTCTGCTCGGCGGCGCAAATTCGGAAATCGCCGCTTTTATGAACGCTTAAAATTTTTTTATTTTGTATGAAAGTATTAACGATTTTCGGAACCAGACCGGAGATAATCCGTCTGAGTCTGATTATGAAAATTCTCGACCAGAACTGCGAGCACGTCACCCTTCACACCGGGCAGAATTATCACGAAAGCCTGAGCGACATTTTTTTGCGCGATTTGGAGGTGCGGACGCCCGATTATCATTTCGGCATCAAGGCAAACAGCTTCGGCGAGCAAATCGGGCAGATTTTGACGAAAACCGACGAAGTTTTGTCGGAAACAAATCCCGACCGCGTTTTGATTTTAGGCGATACGAACAGCGCTCTGACCGCGATTGTCGCGGCGCGGCGCGGCATTCCCGTGTTTCATATGGAAGCGGGAAACCGGTGCTACGACAACCGCGTGCCGGAAGAAGTCAACCGCCGGATTGTCGACCATTCGAGCGCGTTTTTGCTGCCTTACACGGAACGCAGCAAAGAGAATCTGGTGCGCGAAGGCATCGAGCGCGAGCGGATTTACGTGACCGGAAATCCGATAAATGAAGTTTTGCAGACATATGCGGAGAAAATCGACGCCAGCGACGCTCTCGAACAATTCGGCGTCAAAGAGTATGAATATTTTCTGGTCACTCTGCATCGCGCGGAGAATGTCGATTTGATGGAAAGGCTGCAAAAAATTCTGCAAGGGCTTTCGCAGACGGTCGAAAAATTCGATAAGCCGATGCTCGTCAGCGTTCATCCGCGCACGGCGGAAAAGCTGGCGCAGTTCGGCTTGCAGCCGGAATCGGAAAAAATAAAGATGCTGAATCCACTGGGCTTTTTCGATTTCGTGAAACTGGAGAAAAACGCGCTCGCGGTTTTGACCGACAGCGGAACGGTGCAGGAAGAGTGCGCGATTTTCGGCATTCCGAACGTCACTTTGCGCGACGTGACTGAAAGACCGGAAACAATCGAAGCGGGCAGCAACATTTTGAGCGGCGCGGAAACCGAAAGCATTCTGCGCTGCGTCGAGCTGGCGCTTTCGCAGCCGGCAAACTGGGTTGCGCCGAAAGAATATCTGGCGGAGAACGTCTCGCAGACGGTCAGCAAAATCGTTCTGGGCTATACGAGCCTGAGAAAACACGTTTCATAAGTGAGCAAAGGGAAAGAAACAACCAAACCGCCAACGCTCTGGGTCGTCACGGAGCTTTATCGTCCGGAGATGACTTCGACCGGATATTACCTGACTTGTACCGCCGAAGGCTTAGCCGGGGATTTCGAGGTTAAGGTTTTGTGCGGGCAGCCTAATTATTTGTATCGAGGCATTTCCGCGCCGGGGCACGAGATTTATAAAGGCGTCGAAATTTTTCGCTGTATGGCGACGCGGCTGGACAAAAACGTCATCCCGTTTCGCCTGATAAATATGCTGACGCTCGGCGTGACGATTTTTTTTAAAGCGCTCGTTAAATTTAAAAAAGGCGACCGCATTCTGGTCGTCACAGCGCCGCCGAGCCTGCCTTTTATCACGGCGCTGGCGGCGCTTTTGCGCGGCGCGGCTTACACTCTTTTGATTCACGATAATTATCCGGAAATTCTGATTGCCGTCGGAAAAACGAAACCGGATTCGCTGCCGGTTAAATTTCTGGGCTTTTTCAACCGCTGGCTTTACAAATACGCGAGCAAAATCATCGTCGTCGGGCGCGATATGAAAGAACTGGTGGCAGAGAAAACCAAAGGGCTGGACATTCCGATTGCGACGATTCCGAACTGGTCTGAGCTGGAAACCGTCGAACCGAAGCCGCGCGCGGAAAACAGGCTTTTGCAGGAGCTGAATATATCGGAAAAATTCGTTTTTCTGTATGCGGGAAATATGGGTTACCCGAACGATTTGGAATCGATCGTCTGGTGCGCGGAAAGACTGCGGGACGACGAAAGATTTCATTTTGTTTTTCTCGGCGCGGGCGTGAAAAGAAAATGGCTGGAAAGAGAAGCGGTCGAAAAAAATCTGCGCAACGTGACGCTTCTGGACCCGCGCCCGCGCAGCGAGCAGAACGTTTTTCTGAATGCCTGCGACGTGGCGCTCGTCTCGCTCATTAAAAAAATGCGGGGCGTTTCCATGCCTTCGCGGACGTATAATATTTTAGCCGTCGGCAAGCCGATGCTGGCTTTGACCGAGGCGGATTCGGAACTGGCGCGCGTGGTCGGGGAAGACAGAGTCGGCTGGACTGTCGCGCCGAACGAGCCGGAAAAGCTTCTGGAAACGATTTATCGAATTTATGCCGAGCGCGAAAATCTTGCGGAGATGGGCGCGCGCGCACGCGCGGCAGCCGTCGAAAAATATTCGCTGGAAAAAGCCGTTTCGAGATATTTGGAAGAGCTGAAATAAACAGGTATTGAGAAATTTTGTAAAAAGCTTATGAAAGTTTTAGTCACGGGCGCGACGGGTTTTCTGGGCAGAGCCATCGTCGCGGAGCTTTTACAAAACGATTACGAGGTTTACACGACCGGAAGAAGCCCGCAAGCGGATTCGGCGAATTATTTTCCAGCCGATTTGACCGATGCGGAAGGCTTTTCGAAATTAGAAAAAATCGGGCGCGTCGATGCGATTATTCACGCGGCGGGACTGGCGCATCAATTCAGAGCAGCCGCGGCGGAAAAGTTTCGGAAAATAAACGTCGAAGGCACGCGCAGCGCGGCGAATCTGGCGGCGAAGCTCGGAGCCTCGAAATTTATATCGATAAGCTCGGTTGCGGTTTACGGCAAGGCGAAACAAACGCCGCAGGTTAAATTTCAAGAAGATTTGCCATGCCAGCCCGAAGGATTTTATGCGGAAAGCAAGCTGGAAGGCGAACAGGTCGCCGCCGAAATCTGTGCGAAAAACTCCATAGATTTGACGATTCTGCGCCCGTCCGTCATCATCGGCGAAAACGACAAAGGAAACGTCGCGCGTTTAATCAGGGCGATTGATAGAAGATATTTTGTATGGATCGGCAGCGGCGAAAACTCGAAAAGTCTGGTTTATAAAACCGATGTCGCGCGCGCTTGCCTGTATTTTGTCGAAAATTTCCAAAAAACGAAAAATAATAAAATCAATATTTACAACGTGACCGCCGCGCCCGTTTCGATGCGCGAGATTGTCTCGGAAATAGAAAAAGCTCTGGGCAGACGCGTTTTGCTGCCGATACGGTTTCCCGCCAAGCCCCTGCAAAAAAGTCTGCATTTAGTCGGCAGAGCGTCCGGCAGCGGAAAGCTTGGGAAAATTGCCGGAACACTCGACAAATGGCTTGCGGACGATGTTTTTTCGGGCGAAAAAATCGTGCGGGAAACCGGATTTCAGATTGCGTTCAGCCCGCTGGAAGGCATCAGGCGCGAAGCTTCGCATTACCGGAAACAGAAATGACGCAGATTGTCTTTATCATTTCGGCTTTTGTTTTGACTTATTTCGGCGTCGGCGTCTTTCGGCGCTGGAGCGTGCGGCGCGAGATTCTCGACGTGCCAAACGAAAGAAGCTCGCATACAGTCCCGACGCCGCGCGGCGGCGGACTCGTCATCGTTCTGGTTTGTCTTTTGTTTTATACAATTTACGCCGGTTTTACGGTTCGCCGGTTTTCTTTCGCCTATTTGGGCGGAGCCGTTCTGATAGCGGTCATAAGCTGGTTTGACGATTTAAAATCGGTTCCGGCGGCGCTGCGTTTTCTGTTTCACGCGATCGGCGCGGCGCTGGCGATTTTCGCGCTCGGCGGCTGGCAGAAAATTTATCTGCCGCTGGCGGGCGAAATCGATTTGGGTTTGATAGGCATAATCCTCACATTTTTCTGGATTATATGGCTGACGAACGCCTATAACTTTATGGACGGGATTGACGGGATTGCCGGGACGCAGGGCTTGACCGCCGGAACGGGGTGGCTTCTGGTCGGTCTTTTTTTTAATCTGGAAATCACGGGCTTTCTGGGCGGCGTTCTGGCTTTGTCGAATCTCGGATTTTTAATGCATAACTGGCAGCCCGCGAAGATATTTATGGGCGATGTCGGGAGCGCCTTTCTGGGCTACACGTTCGCGGTTCTTCCGCTGATTGCGGCGAATGAGTTGCAGGGCAGCAGTCAGCCGAAATTTACGGCGACGGCGGTTTTTCTGGTCTGGCTGTTTGTTTTCGACACTTTATACACGTTTTTCCGGAGGCTTCTGCGCGGCGAAAAATTCTGGCGGGCGCACCGCTCGCATCTCTATCAGAGGCTCGTAATTTCCGGTTATTCGCATCGATTCGTCACGATTTTGTATGGAGTTTTATCGTCCGTCATTCTGGCGGCGGTTTTATACTGGCTGCGGGCGGCGAACGCGCCGGATGCTTTGCCGGTGCTTCTCGCTTCGACAATCGGCGCGGGCATAATAATTTTATGTTACGGCAAGGAAAATGGTTGACGTAAACCGAATAAAATGTTAGTTTAACGTTAATTAGAAACAGCTAATGGGAAGAGCTAAAGATTTTCTTGTCAATTCGTATAAAAAGACGGAAGTTTCCAATCGGCAACGGCAAAAGAATGCCGAATTCGAAATTTATATCGAATCATACGGCGTCAAAATTCGCATTAGCGCCGTCGAGCGGGAAGCGTTTCGGACGATTGAAAAAATTTTACAGGCGGTTTTGCCCGGTTGTTTTCAGGTAATTGAAAAAACGGACGTTGAGCATCATTTCACGCTGGTTTGGGATAAGGACGGAGAATATTCGTTTTTCTTAAACGAAAAAGAAGTTCCCAGCAATCACACGCGCGCGGACGTTCTGCGGGGCTTTGAGACGCAGCTGCGTCTGACCGTGGCGGAATACGCGCCCGAGCGGGTTTTCGTGCATGCCGGCGTGGTGGCGTGGAAAGATTTGGCGATTGTCATTCCGGCGCGGAGCTTTCAGGGAAAAACCTCGCTCGTGGCGGAACTGGTCAGGCGCGGTGCGGTTTATTATTCTGATGAATACGCGATTTTCGATCTTGAAGGCTGCGTTCACCCTTTTCCGAAAACTCTCTCCATAAGGGGCGAGATTGACGAAT
>DASVWG010000484.1:0-44887 GCA_036389695.1 Pyrinomonadaceae bacterium | reverse complement strand
TTCGGTCTCGGTTCTTCGACGACGCCGCTGACATCTTGCAGCGCATTTTTGATGGTTCTTCTCACCTGTTCGATGTCGGATTCGTAGCCGACGCTGATTTTCAGATTCATCCTTCGGTTAGCGCCCGCGCCGCGAATCGTCAGCGCGTTGGAATACATATCGCCGTTCGGAATCAAAATCATCTCGCCGTCGTCTTTTCTGAGCTGTGTGGCGCGGACGCCGATGTATTCGACTTTGCCCTGATTATTGCCGACGAAAAGATAATCGCCGATGCGAAACGGCTGCTGCCACAAAATCAAAACGCCCGACAAAAGATTGTTCAAAATATCTTTCGTCGCAAAACCGATAACGAACGACGTAAAGCCCAAGCCCGTTATCATATCGCCGAAGCCGAACGTCGGCACGACGACCGTCAAAGCCGTAAAAATGCCGAGCACAATAATAAAAACGACAAGCAGACGGCTGAACAGAATCCGCAGGCGATTGTCCAGCTTCGTTCTGCCCGACGCCGACCAGAAAATTAATTTGACGATTCTGGCAAGCACATAAAAGATTGCCAGCACCAGAAATCCCGCCAGAATGTAAGGTAAACGCTCGAAAACGGAAGCGATGATGTTGTTGATTGAAGCATACGTGACGTCCTTGATAGTCCACGCATTCTCGATAATTCTTGATGTATTTGAGTTTTGCATTAACATAATAAAAATCTATAAACTTAGATATATGCACAATTTTGGCGAAAGGTTGGAAACTTTATCCGCTCGCTTTGACATTCAAGAATTTTAGAATTAGAATAATTCTAAATCGGAGGAATTATGGAATTACATAAAACGAAAAATGGATTATCGCAGGAAACACGCGAAAAAGTTATCGGTATTTTAAACGCGCGTTTAGCCGACGCCAGCGATTTGAAATCGCAGGCGAAACAAGCGCACTGGAACGTCAAAGGAATACATTTCTTTCAACTGCACGAGCTTTTCGACCAGGTAGCGACGGCGGTCGAAGGTCATATGGATTTGATTGCCGAACGCGCGACGGCGCTCGGCGGAACGGCGCTCGGAACGGTTCGCGTCGCCGCGCAGAATTCTTCTCTGAGCGAATATCCGCTGGAAATTACGGACGGCACGGCACATGTCGACGCGCTTTCAACGGCGCTCGCTGATTTCGGCAACGTCGTGCGCCGCAACATCGACGAAACGACCGATTTGGGCGACGCCGACACGGCAGACCTTTTTACGGAAGTCTCGCGCGAGATAGATAAGCTTCTGTGGTTTGTCGAGGCGCACATACAGGCTTAATTTTTCGCAAATTACAAGGCGGAAACACGACAGTAATGGAGCGTGTTCAACATTAACCGTGAGGCGCATTGATTGAAATTCATGTGCCCGATATCTAATGTTGAGACACGCTCCATCACTACCAGCGTTTCTGCCTTTGTTCTTTATTTCTGCGTTTTTTCTTTTTCCGCAACCGCCGTTCGCAGTTCGTCCATTGTCGAAACCGTGCCGTGAACCGCGACGATTTTATCGACCGCCAGTTTTTTCGACTCAAGCCATTTGGCGAAATGAACGGTCGTGTCGTTGGCAATCGGGTAATCGCCGTTTGACGGTCGATTCAGCAAATCGCCTTGAAACAAAATCTTCTCGTTCGGCAGGTAAGCGACGAGCATTTCGTCCGTGTGCGGACCGGAGCCGATGTCGTAAATTTCGACGGTCGTCGTGCCGTCGGTCAAAACCCGCTTGCCGCCCGCGATGGTTTCGATTTTCAAAGGCTGCGGATTTCTGGTCAGAGTGTCGGGGTCAATCGTAAATTTGCTTTTCGCGATTCGTTCAAAAAAGCTTTTTTCGCCCGGCGCGGCAATCAGCGTCGCGCCTTCGGCGATGTAAGTTCTGAGTCCGCCCGCGTGGTCGTCGTGATGATGCGTCACGGCGATGTAGCGAATCGGTTTGTCGGGAAAAGTTTTTTTGATTTGCTCGATAGCCGAGCGCGAAACATTGTCGTTGCCCGGCGCTTCCATCACGAAAATATAATCCTTAAAAGCGACAAACAAAACATTGTAGCCGCCCGCGTTCACCGTATAAACGTTTTCCGTGAGCTTATTGAGCGGCTGAGGCGGCGGCGCTAAAGCGACGGCTTTCATTCCGTTCGGCGCTTTGAATTTATCGTCGCTCAAAGTTGTGTTGAAAGCGATTTGTTCAAAACGAAGTTCTTCGGTTAATTCATCGCCCGTTTTGGTGATTCTTCCCGTCGGAACCTGATGACCGTTTTCGTTTCGATAGCCCGTGTAAATCATTTCAAAAACAACGTCACCGAAGAAAACGTCCGTGCCCATGCCTTCAAATTTCGAGAGCAGATTCGTTTTTTCGTCGAAATACAGAGTGTTTTCCGCGCCGTCTTCATTCGCATAACTGACGGCATTGTGCATTCGCTTGTCAAATTCAACTCTGCCCAGATAACGCAGACGCGAAGCGCGCTCGACGGCGTTTAAAACCCAATACTGCGGCAGCCAGCGCATCCGAAAACGAATTGCGGCGGGCGGAATATTCGGTCTCGCGGTCGAAGTATTCCGTACAAAATCGAAGCTTACACCATCGGTTTTATCAACGGCAAGCCCGCTATGATATTTAAACCCGCCGGGATAACCGCCCTGCGCGACCTGCATAAAACGGTTTCCCTTCATATCGACGATAACGTTGATTTGATAAGGCGTCCGCTCGGCGTAAAACGTGCGCCGGCTCTGATTGCGCTGAACCGTATCGCCGACCGCTTTCAGCGAAAAATTCTGAATCGAACGCAGATTTTCCAGTCCGCCGTAAGCCGCGACCGCTTTATCCAAAACCTCGCGCGCTTTTTCATAAGATTGTTTCGTTATGTTTTGAGCAAAGATTGATTGAACACAAAAGAAAGTTAAAATCAGTCCGAGATATAATTTTTTCATTGTCTTACTCCTTTTCTAAAACTTATTACCGAATATCGTCTTCGCGTCCTTTGCGTGAACTTTGCGCTCTTTGCGGTTAAGAAATCCTTTACCGCAAAGGACGCAAAGGTTTTCGCAAAGGACGCGAAGTGATTTTGAAACGGTTTCTAATTCCCTTTTATCAGCGCCGTCTGAAACGGCAAAACTTCCGCTGACATAATTCCCGCTTTGACCGCGTCGTCCGCTTCCATTATCTGCCGGGCTTCGGCTTCCGATTCGACTTCCAGAATCACGACGCCCATCGATTCTTTAATTAAAGTTCTGCCCGCCAGAATCAATTTGCCGTCCTTTTGCAATTGCTGCAATTTGGCAAAATGCCTGCCGACCGCCTGATTATCGGCTTCCGTCCAGTTTTTCTCGTCCTGATATTTCGGGTTGAGCCGCAGAACAATGACAAATTGTTTTTTCTCTTTCGGCGTGGTCGTCGCTTGTGTTGCGGGCGACGGTTCTTTTCCGGTTATCGTTTCATAGATTTCGACCAGAACTCTGCCCAGAGGCTTGCCGATATTTTGCGGGACGCTGGAATTGACCTGCACGGCGACGGCGATTTTGTGTTCGGGAAAATACATCACGTCCGTCATATAACCCGGAAAAAATCCGCTGTGACCGTAACTCAAACCGGCGCGCGTCGGGCGAATTATCACGCCCAAACCGTATTTCGTTTCGCGCCCGAGCATCGGCGCGGAAACGCCTGCGAACATCTGCGGCAAAAATTTGGCGTCGAAAGCTTTGCCTTCATACATCGTTTTCGCCCAGCGCGCGAGGTCTTCGCTGTTGGAAACCATTCCGCCGCCCGTCCATTCAAACTGCGGGTTGATGGCGAATTTCCCGTTCTGAATCATCGCGTCCGTGCCGCCGAAAGGATTGTTTTCGCCCGCGTAGCCTTGAATCAAGCCTTTAATCACGCGGCTGTCCTGCGCAAAAGTGTTTTTGAAATTCAGAGGCTTCAAAATCCGGTTTCCGGCTTCTTCATAATATTTTTTGCCCGTGACCTTTTCGATAATCATTCCCAGAACGATGTAATTCGTGTCGGAATAATCCCAGTCTTTTCCGGCTTCAAACGCGGCTTTTTCGTCGAAAAGATACGATAAAAGATCTTCCGGTTTCCAAACTTTATCGGGATTCGCCGTCAAATCTTTCGTAAACTGTTCCTTGAATTCGTAGCGCACCAAGCCGCTCGTGTGATTCATCAACTGGCGGACGGTAATCTCCCGCGCATTCGGCAGCCGCGAAAACCATTTTTCACTGCCGAGATATTTTTCTACTTTTTCGTCGAGATTAATTTTCCCTTCATTAACCAATTGCAAAGCGACCGCCGCCGCGTAAGTTTTGCCGACGCTGCCCGCCAGCATCAAATCCGACGGCTTCATCGGCGTTTTCGCCTGCAAATCGGAAAAGCCCGTCGCCAAGCCGAAACTTCTGCCGTCCGCTAAAACAACGCCGACGGTCGCGCCCGCGAATTTCGCGTTTTTGTGCCATTCGTCGAGCTTTATTTGCAGCTTTTGACGCAGGGCGTTTTCGTCCGTTTGTCCGGCGACCTGCGCCGAAACTGAAGCAAAAGTCAGCGCGACGACCAGCGCCGCGAGATATAAAAATCTGAATTTATTTTGTGCAAAAATTTTCATTTTTTGAGTTCTAAAAGTGTCAGTAGCCCGACCGTCAGGGCGGGCTTTTTCTTTGCCGGACAGCGCCTTGAATGTTTAAACGCGAAGCCCGCGCTGACGCTTGGGCTACTGAGACTTTCCGTTAAATTAACTCCCTTTCAGCCGGCGCAAATTTTCCAGCGAAGTCGGAAAATTCGGGTCAATCGAAAGGGCTTTTTCGTAAGCCTTAATCGCGTCCTCTTTGCGTCCGGCGGCTTCGTATGCGTCGCCGAGACTGTCGTAGACGTTTGCCGATTCGGGATACGCTTCGGCGTTTAATTTAAAAATTTCAACGGCGTCCGCCACGCGCTGTCTTGCCAGAAGCGTGTAGCCGAACGTATTCATCACGGCTTCGCTGTTGACGAATTTGCTTTTCGGATTGGCTTTAAAAGCTTTATATTTCGGGACAAATTCGGCGAGGTCTTTCTGCATCGTTGCGGCGGCGATTAATTCCGACAGCGCCGTGCCGGGCGCGTAATCGAGCGCGGCTTGCAGAACCGGGTCTTTGCCGCTGCGGTAATCTTCCGAAGAAATCTCGGCGGCGATTTCCGGCGCGGTCCAGAAGCGCTCGTCGCGCGGGTCGAGGTCTTGCCACCAGAGCGTCGATGCGCGCACCGTCAGTTTGCTGTTCGGCAGCGTAAACGGGCGATTGTCGCCGTAATGATTCGGATGCGCGGCGGTCGGCTCGCCGACGAAAATCGCTTCGGTGTATTTCTCGATTTGATTGACGAGGTTTTGCGCGGCGCTGAAAGTCTGCCTGCCCGTGATGACGAAAAGCTTTCCGCGCCGGTTGATTTTCGATTTGATTAAATCGATGACGACCTGGCGGTTCAAACCGTTGTTGCCGCCGCCGTTAAAGCGCAAATCCATCACGAATTTCTCGACCGGATTCGCTTCGACAAAAGCGAACACGCGCTTGTAAAAATCGGCGACCGGCTCGTCTGTTTTGTTGGCGATGCCGTTGTGCTGGACGTAAACCATCTTGCGGTCTTTGTCGTATTCGAACCAGTAAAGATTCTGCTGGTCTTTCAGATACAAAGGCGCGTTTGCCTTGCCCGCCGCGTCAATCCAGCTTGCCGGATTCTGAAACAGATTATCGAGAGTTCCCGCCGGTTTGATTTCAAAAGTTTTCTGCTTGCCGCCGGTTTCGACCAGAAGATTTAATTTTTGTTTATCGTCGATGACTTTCAGTCCGGCGAGAACTTCCGGCACGCTGAGCAGCGCCGGAGCCATATTTTTAACGCCCATTTCATTGTCGGCAAACGCCGCCGGGCTGACTGTTTTAAAAGCTTCTTCGGTGCTCAGATTGCCGATTTTCAAGACGCGCGCGCCGACCATTTCGGCGTATTCCGGCGCGGCGCGCTGGATGAAAAGCCCGTCGCTGAAAAGATAAAATTTGACCGGATAAATGCCGCTGCGAAAATACGGGCGCGGAATGATATTGGTGTGACCGTCTTTAATCTTCGCCACGATTTTCATCAGCCCGACGACGATTTCGTCTTCGCTCAATGTCGGAACGCGGTCGTGCAGCGTTTTGACTTCGCGCTCGAAATCTTCGCGCTTCATCCGGTGAAAAGCGTTGCGGTGACGCTTCGGCAATTCTTCGCCTAAGAAACGCACGTCCGCCTGCCATTGCTCGGCGGTTAATTTCGGTACGGTATTTTGCGCCGAAGCGCCGACGAAACCGAGCAGCAATATAAAAATCGTCGAAGTGAGAAACGCGTTTTTAAACGGATTTCCGGCTTTTTTTATCATAATCTCGAAATCTCCTTTTCCCTTCTATCTGAGAATCGAAAGCGGAAAATTGAAACATCTTCGCGCCCTTTGCGCACACCTTCGCGTCCTTTGCGGTGAAAGAAAGATTTTTAACCGCAAAGGACGCGAAGAAAAAGACGCAAAGAACGCAAAGAAAAATCCTTATCTGCCGCGCTCAATTTTTACTTTCGCTTACACAATATAAAAACACCGCGCCGGAATGATAAGTGACATTTTTTTTATTACTGGCTGGCGCGCTGCTGCGGCAGACGCTTCAGCAATTCCTGAAAACGAGCATCGGCGCGAAGCGGCGCTAAGTCGGTGTCGGTTTCAAAAGTCTGTCGATTATTAAAGCCTTCTTCAATCGATTTGGAAAGCATCTCCAGAGCTTTGTCGTTTTGTTTCAGCCGGGCGTAGGCGCAAGCCATATTGTAATAAGCCAACCCGCGCGTGTTCGCGCCCGGCGGAATTCCCGCTTCAAACGCCTTTTCATAAGATTTCAGCGCGTCTTCATTGCGGTTGAGATTCATTTGCGTGAAGGCTAGCTGCCCGTAAACAAGACTGTTTCGCGCGCCGCGCTCGACCGCCTTTGTTAAATAATTCGCCGCTTCTTCATAACGCTTCTGCCCGCTGCGGATTTGACCGAGACCGAGATAAATTCCCGCGTCCGTGCCGCCCAGCTCCAGCGCTTTTTCATAAGCCGCGTTCGCTTCGTCATATCGCCGGAGCTGTGACAGATTGCGTCCCATCTGCTGGTAAGCGACCCAATCTTTCGGGTTTTCGGCAATCCATTTAGCCAATACTTCGACCGATTTTTGCGGATTGTTGCCGTAGAGCGCAGCGACGACTTCACGCGCCGGCGAAGGTTTCCAGCCCGGCTGCGGAACGGGTTCGAGATTCGATTTCCAGAAAGCGATGGTTTGTTGAATGATGCGGCGCGATTCGTCCGTGTCGGCGAATGCGTCGAAAGCGTGCGGCATACGGCTGGCAAAAACGAGCGTCCACGGCGCGCGCGCTTCGGTCACGCGCTGCCAGAGCGAAATCGCCTGCTGTCCCAAACCGCCCAAATCGCCCTCCGCCAGAATAAACAAAACCGGCAAATCCTGTCGGATTCGCGCTTCGGGCGCGGGCGCGCCGCCGTAATAAAGCGCCGCCGCGCGGATGCCTTTCGCCGCCGCATCGCCCATTAAATAAACGGTTGACTGCGTGACGTTCGCCGACGCCGCGTAAACGCCGAGCCGCGTCGCGTCGATGCCGTGTTTCGCGCCGTCTTTTTCCAGAAAGTCGAACAGCGCCCGCAAATTTTCCTGAATCCGCGCGCCGTCCATTTCCATCGAGATTCCGATTATGCCGTGCGCCGCCACCAGACGCGGAAAAGATTTGTAGATTTCCCAGCTTTTGACTTTCGGCTGATTCGGCGCGTCGCCGATGGCGTTCAGAAAAATGACGGCGGGAAATCGCTCGCCCGTTTTGGCATTCGGCGGCGTGTAAACGTCAATCGTCAAATTTCCCGCATAAGGTATATCCGTTTTGACCGACACGTTTTTCGTCGCCGGAACGTCATAAACGACGCCGTAAAGCGTCGGCGTGAGCGGCGAAACCGATTGATTGTTCTGGGCGAATAAATTTATCGACGAAAAAACAAAAATTAATATAAAAGCGATTCTGCTGCGAAACATTTTGGCAGACCTCCAAATTAAAAATAAAGCGCGAAGACTTACGAACGCTTCGCCTGTCAAAACTCACAAACGCAGGCGCAAAACGACCGGCTCGCGCCATTTTTCCGGCTCCGGCGTTTCGCCTTTTTCGTTAACCATTTCCCATTGGCTGTTGGCGATAAAATAAAAATCTCGCCCGACCAGAACGCCGAGCGTCGGCTCGTTAAAATCGGCGTGATTGGCTTCGAGCGTTTCGGCTCCGGTCAAACGCCGATTGTCGCGGCTCAGCGAAAAACGGACGACGCGCTGCGGATTTGTGCCGTTCTGCACGCCGATTAATTTTCCCTGATGAAAATAAAGCCCGTCGACGCCGAGCGCGACGACTTCCGTTGCAGGCGCGAGCCACTCGATTTTTTTCGACGCCATTTCGACGCGCAAGATTCCGAGCGAATAATCGGCGACGAAAAGATATTTTTCGTCTGGCGCGAAAGTCAATCCCTGCAATGAAACGAAAGATTTATCGACCAGAAAAGGCTCTATTTCGTCCCGCTTCGGATTGATGCGGTAAATGGCGGGCGCGGCGCTGTCGGTCGCGAAAACTTCGCCGTTTCGCGCGACGACCAAATCGCCGAGACCGTGTTTTTCAGTCGTACTCGATAAAACGTACTTTTTCAAAAGCCGCCCGCTATTTAAATCGTATTTGAAAATCGCCGAAGCGCCTTCGTCCGTTTTCTTGAATCCAATCATCTGCGGAAAAGCGGTCGTGCAAACCCAGAGCAGACGACGCTTTTCGTCCACTTTCATCCCGAGCACGCTCCACAGATTGTCCCGCGCCGACGAAAATTCGCTCGCCCGCCCGTCCGGCGTCACGACTAAAATTTTTCGCCGGTGAACGCTGCCGACAAAAAAGCGTTTTGTGGCGGAATCGTAAGCGACGCTTTCCGTGATTAAATCTTTTTCCGGCAAGGTAAACGCTCTGGCGCTGGCGTTTACAGGCTGCCGGTTGCGCCCGAAAAGAATTTTCAGGTTTTGAACATCGCTCGCGGGCAGAAGTTTTTGCAGCTCGGCGTCGGTTTCAAGCCGCGTCAACATTCCCATTTTCGCCAGATGTTCGAGCAAGCCGAAGGCTTTTTGCGGCTCGCCGCCGAGCGCGTAAGCCCGCGCCAGATTGTAGAGCAGGCGCGGATGATTCGGGCGAAGCCCGGCGGCTTGTTTCGCGTTGGCGAGGTAAGCGGCGTAATCTTTCGCTTCATAAGCCTCGCGCGCCTGTTTTTCAAATTGCTGCGCGCGGGCTAAAGCGCTCGTTTCCTGCGCCGAAAAATTCAGCGAAGAAAACGCAAGAAAAACAAAACAGGCGGCAAACGAAAAAATTTTCTTTACTGGACGATTGAAACTGAAAAATTCCGCGTGTTTTGATTTCATAAAACCTCTCCCGAAATCTACTGACCGCAGTCAAATTCCAGCGTCGAAGCGGCGTTGGCGATACGCCAGCCGCTTTCGGTTTTCACCAGGTGAAAGGAATTCACGCCGCAATGCGAAAATTTTTCGCCGACGTGGAAAGTGTAGCGCCCGGTGACGAGCGCGAAATCGCCGTTGATTTCAATTTCTTTGCGCGGCATTTTTTCGATGTATTCCGCGCCTTTCGCTTCGGCAATCATTTTGGCGAAAGCGTCGGCTTTGAAAACGCGCGTTTTGGAAACGCCTTTTCCGTCGCGCGGCGAATCGACGGCGACAAGCTGACCTTCGGCGATGAACAAAGCGCGAATCGCTTCGTAATTTTTCTCGCGCATCGCCGCGAAAAGCCGTTCGGGAATTTCGGCGGGCGATTTTGCATCTGCATTTTTTTCGACCACAGCCGCCGGATTCTGGTTTTTCGTATTCTCAAGATTGATTTTCGCCCACTAGCTGAAATCGAATTTCACGTCCGGCGGCGTGTAGCCGGTCAGCAGTCTCGATTTCAAAGTGTCGTCGGCAAGCGTGGCGGGGAAAAATTGCGGGCTGACGCCGTCAGCCACATAAACGACGGCAAATCGAAACGGATTATTGACGGCGTTTTGCGGCTTGACCTTAAACTCGATTTCGGTCGGATTTCCCATATTGTTATTGCTCGCCACCCATCTGTTTTTGGACAAATAATCATCCATTTTCTTTTCGGTTTCCGCCGTGATGACGCGGTCGCGCAGCTCCCAGAAAAATTCGTTCGCGGGCTGCCACATTTTATTTTTGTCTTGTTTGTAAAGACTTTTTCCAAGCGCGGCGGAAGCGTGAATGACGGAAACGTCCGCGCCGTCGCCCTCGCTCAAATAAAGATGACTCCAACCGGCTTTCACGCCGCGCACGCCGACATATAGAAACTCGCCATCGTATTTGAGATAAATTCTGCCGCCGTTTGAAAGCTCGAAAGCGGACGCGTCCTGCCATTCTTTTTCTTCGATTTTGCCGTCGATCCTTGCCGCGCCGCCGCGCGAAAGATTGATTGTTTCGTTTTTTACCGCTTGAGCCTGCGCGATTAAAAATACGTTCAGAATAATTGCGATACAAAATAAAATCTTCATTTTTTCACCTTATTTTCTTTGACGATTTGCACGTTTAAAGCGCAAATCGTCAAAGAAAAAATGCGTTTCGCATCAAATTTATTGTTTCTTTTCGATAAGCGAACCGGCGATGCGCGGCGCGATTTCGTCGAGCCACTTGTTCAATTCGTCCTGCGTGTAATATTTTCCTTTCAGCATTACGCCCGCGCGTTTCTCGGTGTTGGAAATATTTTCGAGCGGATTGGCGTCGAGCAAAATCAAATCGGCGCGTCTTCCGGTTTGAATCGTGCCGACCTTTTCGAGCGTGCCGAAAAACATCGAAGGATTTTTCGTCGCCGCTTCCAGAACGGCGTAATTTGAAAGTCCGGCGTCCTGCAAAGCCTTTAGCTCGCGGTGCATCGTAAAACCGTAAAGCCACAAGAATTCGGGCGTGTCCGAGCCGGTCATAATCCTGCCGCCGGCATCGTAAATCGCTTTGATGATTTTGTTTCTCAGCTCGACCCAGCGCGCGCGTTTTTCATACGAAACCTGGTTAATGAAACGGCTGCGCTTGTAGAAATTCAAAAAACCGTCCTGCACTTTTTTCGGGTAAAAACGAAAATCCGGCTGCGCTCTGATAGATTCTTCGCTGCGCGGCAGACCGAAAGTGTTTTTCATAAAATGCTGCGTCGGGTCGACAAACGGGTTCGATTCGACCGTCTGTCTGGCAATCTCGGCGATTTTCTTTTCGTCGACGTATTGCAGACTTTCCCAATTTTTCGGGTCGTAGATGTATAAATCGGAAACCGAGCCGCGCGACGGCGCTTTGTCGGAGATAATCGCTTCCATATAGCCGTCGAGATGCTCGATTTGCTGCCGCGCCTGTAAAGCGCGGGCGAGCGTGACAAAGCGGCTGTCGGCGTGACCGACGACGCGAATGTTTTGTTTCGCGGCTTCGTCTACAGCCGCTTCGTAAACCTGCGCCCGTATAAAAGTCGTGATTTTTATAAAATCGTAACCGGCTTGTTTCGACTTTCTCACGGCTTCGCGCGCTTCTTCTTCCGTGTTGACGACAAAATCGTTTCCCTGCTCGCGTCCGGTCAGATGCGGGCTGGCGCTGTAAATCGTCGGCGCGACGATTTCGCCTTTCGCCGATTTCGCGCGTAAAATCAACTGTTCCGGCGTGCCGATCATAAAGCGAATCGTCGTCACGCCGTTGGCGACCATCACGCGCAATTCGTCTTCGGCAATCGAATCGGGATAATCGTCGCCGTCCGAAAGCAGATGCGTGTGCATATCGACCAGACCGGGAATCAGATATTTTCCGCGTCCGTCGATAATTTGCGCGTTTTCGGGAATTTTTACGTTTTTGCCGATTTTGGCGATGATGCCGCCGCTGACCAGCACCGTCTGATTTTCCAGAACGCGCTCTTTATCCATCGGAATCACGTTGACATTGGTAAAAGCGATTGTCTGCGCCCCGGCTGCGATGAAACCGAATAAAACCAGAATAAAAACGAAGAATAGATTTTTCATTGTGAACCTCGCATCAAAAATTAAATAAAAGCGAATTAATCAAAACTGTTTTTTATTGTCGTTTTCATTGCGTCTTTTCCGCATTTTGAGCGCAGCGAAAACCGACGAAGTCGCCCGCGTTTTCGGGCAGATGGCTGTCGCGAAAAGTGACGCGCATATTAAGCGGCACGCCGCCGTAACTGCCGCCGCGAATCACGCGCCGCGTTTTTATCTGCCGGTAAGAATTTTTTTCGTGAAAAAAATCTCCGCCCGCGACGGGATTGACCTGCATTTCAGCGGTCGCCGGATACTTTTGCCATTCGTCCGCCAGAAATTCCCAGACGTTTCCAGCCATATCAAACAACCCGTAGCCGTTTGCCGGATAACTGCCGACGGCGGTCGCCTCGCCGATAACGCTCTGGTCGAAATTCGCCCGCGTTTTGTCCGCCGGTTCGTCGCCCCACGGAAACGTTTTATTCAAAAGCCCGCCCCGCGCGGCGTATTCCCATTCGGCTTCGGTCGGCAAACGCTTGCCCTGCGACTGGCAAAAAGCGACCGCCGCATACCAGCTCACAAAAACGACCGGATGATTTGCCTGCGCCGGCAAAATTAATTTGTCGCCGTCCCAGAGCTGCAAATATTTTCCGTTGTGAAGCTCAGCCGGAATTTTGTCTTTCCGCCACGCCGGATTTTTGTCCAGAAATTTTTTGAAATCGGCGTTGGTCACTTCCGTTTTGTCGAGATAAAACGAATCGATTTTCACCGGGTGACGCGGCGTTTCTTCCGAGAACATTTCGGCGCGTTTGATTTTGAAAATTTCCTGCAATTTCGGAATGTCCGCCGCATCCGTTCCCATTTCAAACGTCGCGCCGGGAATCAAAGCCATTCGCGATTTGTCGGCTTTTATTCTTTTTATCGTTTGCGCGTCAACGTAATTCGTGCCGCCCGCTAAAAGCAGAAAGACGAAAAACAAAAAGGTTTTTTTCAAGTAAGTTTTCATTCTGGTTTTTTTTATCCGAACCTGCCCGAATCGGGCGAAAAAAGCCCGTGCGCGATGATGCGGCGCGATTTCGCCAAGCCGTTTATCTCGGCGCGCGTCTCGATTATCTCGGCGGGCGGCAGAACGTTTTCGGCGTCCGATTTTGCCGGCAGTCCGGTAATGACCGCCGTCACGGTGTCGCTGTCGAGAAACATTTCCTTAATATAATTCGCTAAGTATAGGTCCTCCCATTTGTGCTCCTTATTCTGTAAATCTTTATTGTCCCAAGCCGCGCCCGCTTCGCGATAACGCCGCAGCGGCGGATTTTGAATAATCTTTTTCGCCGCGACGTGATGCGTGCGGATGTCGAAAATAAATTGATTTTTCGGTAATTTCCCGTCCGTCGCCTGCGGCTCGAAAAGCTCGCTTTCGTCGACGTCGAAAAACCGTCCGAACACCGCGTTCATCGCCGGAAAAGCCGCCGCCATTCCGCCCGACGCGTCGAGAAATTGGCGGCGGCTGATGCCGGGACGCTTTGAAGCGTCAGACGCGATTTCCAGAAGGCGCTGCTCGACCTGTTTCTGCTCGAAGGTTTGCGCGGGCGGCGTAAATTCCTCGTTCGAAACAATCTGCGCCGGAATCGGCGGATTTTTATCGTCGACGTCGCATTTTTGAATCCATCGTTTTTTGCGGTTTCGCATCGTTTTTATTTCTGACAAATTTACTGCTCCAACTGTTTTATGCGCTCTATCAAATTTTTATTGCCCGGATTCAGTTCGAGCGCTTTTTTGTAATTTTCGATTGATTTCGGCTTGTCGCCTTTGACCATATAAGCTTCGCCCAGACTGTCCCAGACGTTCGAAGATTGCGGAAAATCTTCCGTGTTGAGGCGAAAAACGGCGATTGCCGCGTCCATTTTTTGCGATTGCAGCAAATCGTAGCCGAGACTATTCATCTGACTTTCGTTCAGGCGAATTTCGGCGTTTTTTTCGCGCTGCTCGCGATAGTTTTGCAAAGCTTTTTCCGCGCCGTCGTCGAGAATCGATTTCAGCAAAACTTTGGCGGGCGATTTGTAGCTGTCATAACCGATCCACGACAAAGCCGGATATTTTCCGCCGACCGCGTCCGCCAGAATTTCACGGATAATCGAAAGCCCGTTGGCGCTGTTGGTCAAAACGACCGCGCCGCTTTGCTGTTTATCGAAAGCGACGATAAAAGATTTGTTGTTGCCGTTGTCGCCCCAATGCCAGAACGACGTGCCTTCGTCGGTCGTCTGTAAACCCCAGCCCAAGCCCCAGCCGATTTCGGTCGAAATTTCCGATATGTTCGGGCGATTCGTGCAGTTGCGGCAATTTTTATCGACGCGGATTTGCGGCGAGAGCATCATTTCGCGCGTCCGTTTTTTCAACCCGACGCCTTTTAAAACGGCAATCACAAACCGCGCGTAGTCGGCGGCGGTCGTATGCAGGCTGGCGGCGGCGTTGGCTTCTTTGGGTTCATTTCGTCCGCTCGGCGCGCCCGTCACGTCGTGATTAAAGCCTTTGAGATTTTTATATCTTTCCTGCCAAACAAAACTGCTGGCGGTCATTCCGAGCGGCTCGAAAACCGTCTGGCGAAGGTAATCTTCGAGCTTCGTTTTCGTCAGATGCTCGACGACTTTGGCAAGATAAACGAAGCCTTCGCCCGAATAGCTGAAACGCTCGCCGGGCGTGAAAAAAATCGGCAGCGTTTTCGCCCCGCGCGGCTGTCGCCAGTTCGGAAATCCGCTCGTGTGGCTCAAAACGCGGCGCGCGGTAATCTGATTAATCCGCGCGTCGTCGCCCGCGTCGTAATTGCCCGGCAGATATTTATTCAGCGGCGCGTCCAAATCCATTTTGCCCGCGTCGACCAATTTCAAAACGGCGTAAGCGACGACGGGTTTCGACAAAGACGCGGCTTCAAAAATCGTGTCGCCGTCGACCGGCTCTTTCGTCTGCGAATTTTTGACGCCGAAGCCCTGCGTAAAAACAACTTTTCCGTCCCGAATCAGCGCCAGCGAAAGTCCGGGAATCTTCGCCTGATTCATCAGCGCCGGAACATTCTGTTTCAGCCGCTCAATCGCAGCTTCTTTTTTAATACTGTTTACCGGCGCAAATTGATTCGTCTGCGCGTGAAGCGAAAACGGGAAAACCAAAATTGACGCGAGCAGCCATAGTCCGTGTTTTTTATAATTCATAACAATCTCCAAATTTTTATCTTCATATAGAAAACACCGGCTGGAGCGCCTTTGTGACATTTCGCGAAATATCGCTTTCCAAAACAGACGCTCGCGTCCGCCGTCGAAAAAGCGCCGGGCAATAAAACAAAATAAGCTGGCGGCGCCGGAGAAAATTTTTGACGGACGGGTTTCATAAATCTTTAACTTTTCGGCATCGGCATATTCAGCGCCGGTTTAATCTGCCCGCGATGACAGGTCGTGCAGTTGATAATCGGATTTTCGCTTTTCAGATTTTTGATGTTTTTCAAAAGCTCGCTGTTGATGCGCTTCTGCATCGCCACCATTTCGCGCGCGATTTGCTTGGTCGGTTTTTCGTCGGACTCCCATTTTTCCGGCGCGTGACAATGCGTGCAGTTGACGCCGAGCGAGCGCGCGTAGCCGACTTCCATCGCGCCGACGACGTGTTTTGCCGAAGTCCAGCCTTTTAATTGAAGGTTTTTAAAAACCTTTTCGGCTGGCTCGTTTTCCCTGCCTTTGATTTGCTCGCGGAGCTTGGCAAGCGCTTCCGCCTGATTAAATTCGGCAGCGGTCGGCGCGGGCACAGGTGTCGGAGAAACGACGCTCGTCTGCGCGGCGACATTCGCTTTCGGATTGGCAAATTTAAAAATGCCGTAAAAAGCGAATGTCGCCGCCAGCAAAACAAGGGCGATTTTTCTTTGATTTTTCTTTTTCATATTCTCTCCTGACGAACCGCCCGCGCTCGTTTGAAATCGATTGCTGTCTGCCAGCCGCGTTACGGCTTTCTCGCTTTTTCCTGTTCGGTGCAGCCTTGCGGCTCAATCGTCGTCGAAGCGTTGGCGACTTTCCAGCCCGCGTCGGTGCGAACCAGATGAAACGCGTTGACGCCGCAATGCGAGATTTTGCCGTCCACGAAGAAAACGTATCTGCCCCAGACGAGCGCCAAATCGCCGAAAACTTTTACCTCCGGCGCATACATATCTTCCTTCAGCTCGTTTTTCTTTTCCGCGAAGTTTTTGGAAAACGCTTCGACGGCGAAAGTTCTGATAACGGATTTTCCTTCTTTGGTCTTGATAGCCGCCGCCAGCTGCGCTTCCGCCGTGTAAACGGCGAGAATTCCCGCCGGATTATGCGCCGCCATTTCGGCAAACATTTTGTTGACGACGCCGAGCGCGTCTTTCGAATCGTCGGCTTTCTGCGCCAGCGCCGCGACTGAGAAAATGGCGATAATCGAAAAGATAAGTGCTAGTTTTTTCATTTTGTAATTTGTCCTTTGTAATTTGTCCTTTGTAATTTTTTTTCGGTTTCTTTTAAGGTAAAAACTCTTTCGGAAGCGGATTGTTCGGGCGTTCTTCTTCCCACGTGACTGCCGAAATCCACCAGCGTTTGCCGTCGAAAAACATCTCGATGCTGTTTATTCCGCGCCCGCTCATTTTCTTTTTGCCGGAAGTCGAATATTCGTAGGTGCTGAAAACGTGCGCGATATTGCCGAATCTGCGCACGACGCGCTTGAGTTCCTTTTCGGCAAAACCTTCGCTGACGAAAAAATCGTTTGCGCCGTTGACGTATTCCTGGTGACTGCCGACGTCGGCGACGATTTTGCCTTTGCGCTCGCTCATCGCGATAAAACGCACGTCCGCGATATAAAGCGTTTTATCGCGCGACCACTGGCGCGGCACGCCGACGCCGCCGGAAATCACTTCGTAAAACGCTTTGACGATGCCGTCAATCGAGCCGACGTCTTCGGCGCGCGGTTCGATGACGGGAATTTCAATCGCTTTTTTCGGCGGCGCGTTTTGCGCGAACGCGGAAGCTGCGCCAAGCAGGAAAACAACAACGGTAATCAGAAAAAATCTGTTTAAATTTTTCATATTTGAAAGAATTGTGAAGCCGCGGATAATATTTATTATTGCAGATAGGAGCGAATTATCTGTATTTATTTGTATAAATTCGCGGCTTCACTTTTAAGCATCGGGAAGCTGATTTTCAGGCAAGGCAGAAACGCTGGTAGTGATGGAGCGTGTTTTAAGTTTAGCTTGTCGAATCGCTAAACTTTGACACGCTCGTTCACAGCCAGCGTTTCTGCCTTTATTTCAAAAATCAGCGTTCCATCTGCTTAAAACCTTTTTATTGTCAACAGTTTCCGCCCAAGCCGGACGCGCGGGCTTCTGCCTTGTCAATCGCGCGGCTTTTAATTTCCCTGCGGCAGCGGTTTATCGACTTTCGGGCGCGTCGGGCGATTTGCCAGCTCCCAGCCGGTGGCGAAAATCGTGCGCGCGATTTTTTCCATCTGCTCGAAATCGATTTTCTCGACCGAATCCGACGGCTGGTGATAATCTTCGTGGTCGCCGTCCATATAGAAAATGATTGGAATGCCTTTTTTCGCGTAATTGTAATGGTCGGAACGATAGAAAAACTGCTGCGGGTCTTTCGGGTCGTCATAACGATAATTAAAATTCATTTTTAAAAACGCGTTATTCGTCGCCTCGCTCAGCTCGCCCAGTTCGGTGCTCATCATTTTCGAGCCGATTAAGTAAACTTCGCCCTGTTTCGTCAATTCCTGGTTGCGCGGTTTCACAGGTTCATTCAATTTCTGCGCGCGTCCAATCATATCGATATTTAGCTGCGTGATGATTGAGCCAATCGGCACGGTCGGATTTTCGGAAAAGTATTCGCTGCCCCACAAGCCTTTTTCTTCGCCCGCGTGCCAGATGAAAAGAATCGAGCGTTTCGGACGCTGAGCGCCTTTGGAAAAAGCTTCCGCCATCGACAAAACGGCGACCGTGCCCGAGCCGTCGTCGTCCGCGCCGTTCCAGATTTTATCTTCGCCCGGCGCGTTCGGATTCATCCCGACGTGGTCGTAATGCGCGCCGATGGCGACGTATTCGTTTTTCAGAACGGGGTCGGAGCCTTCCAAAATTCCGACGACGTTTTGCGAATGGATATTTTCGGTTTTGACGGCGACGTTCAGATTGATTTTCTTGTTCGAATTCAGAGCGAAAGGCTCGACGAAATCCTGCATAATCGCTTTCGTGAAAATATTTCCGCCGGTTGATTTTTCGCCCTGAAACAACGCCGCGATAAGACGCGGACCGGCGGTGATGGTCGGAATCGTAATCTGCGCCTGCTGCTTTCCGAACTCGACGCCGCCTTTCTCGGTCTGCGTCCAGATGTTTCCCTTCCAGTTCGAAAGATTGCCGAAGCTGGCAAAAGAGATGACGGCTTTCGCGCCGTTTGCCTGCGCGTAGAGCGGCGGCGAAAACCAATCTTCGCCCGCTTTGCCCTGCAAATCGTTAAACGTCACGCCTTTCGGCAAGCTGTTGACGACGACGACGATTTTGTCGCGCACGTCGATGCCCTGATACGGGTTGATGTTTTTCGATTTCAGAACCCAGCCGTGACCGGCGTAGACGATTTCGCTGGCGGGAATGCTGCCCGCCGTAAAATTCGCCAGAAAATCCTCGCCGTAAGCGAAAGATTGATTGTTTAATTGCAGACGGGTATTTTGCGCGTCGATTTTCACGCGGCGCAGCGGAAATTTCTGGAAATATGTGCCGTTATCGCCCGCCGGTTTGATGCCCCACGTCTTTAAATGGTCGACGATATACATCGCCGCGATGTCCAGCCCGCGCGAAGGCGTGTCGCGTCCTTCCAATTCGTCAGAGGCGATAAACTCGAGATAATTTCTGAGCTGCTGCGCCGTGATGCCGTCCGTATTGCCGAAGCGCGGCGCGGTGACGGTCGCGTTTGAACCTATTTTTTTACTGTTTTTGGCGGTGGTCTGCGCCGACGCTTGCAGCGGAACACCGACAAAAACGAATAAAGCTAAAATGAATGCCAATAATTTTTTCATTACTTTCCTCACTAAATATTTTTTGAAGCGATTGCCCGCGAAAACCGTTGAAAGGACGCCGAATGAATAATGTTTATAAATTAGTTTGGTATAAATCAGTAAAAAATAAACAGTTTTTCGTCGATTTCGCGTGTTCTTTCGCGGGCAATTTTTTAAAACTTAAATTGCTTGTTATAAATGTTTTACATTCCGCCGAGCGCGACGCCGTCGGGCGCTAAGCCGCTCGGCGCTTTGCCTGTGACTTCGTATTTTTCCAAATCGATTTTTAAAACGTAATCCTGCTCGACGGCGGAAACGAAAGCGACGCGGGCGTCTTTCGAAAAAACGATGCCGAGCGGGACGCTTTCCAGCTTCATCCGCTTCGTCTCTTTGCGCGTCGCCGCGTCGAGCACGATAATTTCCTTCGTGTTCGGCATCGTGGCTAAAACGAATTTTCCGTCGGGCGTAAAGCGCACGCGATACGGGCGCTCGCCCAATTTGATTTTTTCCTTGAATTTATTGGTCGTCGTGTCCACGATGTCGATGGCGCCTTCCTTGTTCAGACCGACCCAGACTTCTTTGCCGTCGGGCGAGAGGTCAATCGCTTCGGGCTGTTCGCCGACGGCGATGTGCGTAATGCGCGACGCTGACGGCGGCACGTTTTGAAACTCGAAAGCCGTCACCGAATTCGAGCCGATATTTGCCGTATACATTCTTTTTTGGTCGGGCGTGACGACAATCATGTGCGAGCCGTTTTGTCCGGTTCCCATCAGCCAGTCCACACGATTTGTTGCTGGGTCGTAACGCCCGATAGTCCGGCTGGTTTCGGAGGTAAAATAAATTTTTCCACCGGTCTCAACCAATCCATGCGGGCGCAGCAGCGGCGTCAAATCGACGCGGCGAATTTCTTTTTTCGCTTCGAGGTCAATCACCGAAAGCGAGCTTCCGGGCGTCTGCTGCCCGTAGTTGGCGACGTATGCCGTTTTTCCGTCCGCCGATAAAACAACTTCGTGCGGATATTCGCCGACCGGAACCGAGCCGATGACCTTCATATCTCTCGGGTCGATAATGGTCAGACTGCCCTTTTCGGCTTTGTTCAGCGTGACGAGAACGGTTTTCGTCGTCTGCCCGATAACGATAACGTAATTTCGCCAGACGATGACGATGGAGAACATCAATAAAAACAAAACTTTAAATTTAAATTTACGTGACATAAAGACTCCGCTTGCTGGAATGAATTAAATGCTGGCGGAATTTTAACCTTTTATTTACGGCGGAAAACAATTTTGTGACGAAATGAAAGAGGGCTGTGATGAACGGTTTAGAAATTAATATTAGAAACTGATAACTGATAACTGATAACTGATAGTTGTTTTGCTCTCACTATCAGTTATCAGTTATCAGTTATCAGTTCTCTAGGTTTGGTTTTCGAAAAGTTCGAGAAAACGCTCGCGGTAGTTGCGGCTCAAGGTCAGCTCCGTGCCGTTGCGCAGGATTACCGAATAATCGCCGCTAAACATCGGGTGAAGCTCTTTGATGCAGTCGATATTGACGACGGTCGAGCGATGAATGCGCAAAAATTTGTCGGGATTTAATTTGGCTTCGATGCCGTTCATCGTTTCGCGTATCAGATGCGATTCGCGCCCGACGTGCAGCTTCAGATAATTTCCCGCCGCTTCAATCCAGTCGATTTCGTCGATTTTCAGAAAGAAAACGCGCCCGACCGATTTGACGACCAGGCGTTCCAGATATTTTTTTTCCGTCTTCAAATCGGCGATGAGCGACGCCAGACGCTCGTCGAGATTGCCGTAATTGCGATGCTCGATATGCTCGCGGGCGCGGGCTAAAGCGCGGTGCAGACGGTCGCGGTTGAAAGGTTTTAAAAGATAATCGAGCGCGTGCACCTCGAAAGCCTGCAGCGCGTATTGGTCGTAAGCGGTGACGAAAATTATGGTCGGGACGCTCTTGGCATCGAGCGATTTGATAACCTCGAAACCGTTTTTTTCGGGCATTTGAATATCGAGAAAAACGAGGTCGGGCTTTTCGCGCTTTATCGCGCCGATGGCTTCCGCGCCGTTTTTGCACTCGCCGATAACCGTGATGTCCGGCTCGTCGCGCAAAAGGCGCTTGACGCGCTCGCGCGCCAGCGGTTCGTCGTCAACGATTAAGGTTTTGATTCTCATTAAAAAAACGATGAATGCAGAACGATGAACGATGAATTGCAATTGTCGCGTTTTCAGCTTTTAATTCCGCGTTTCGCGTTCATCGTTCATCATTTCTTTAAACGGAATCGTCAGATTCACTTTCAGACCGCTTTTTTCCGTCGTCGCCAAATCGAATTGGTGGTGCGCGCCGTAGAGATGGCGCAGGCGCTTTCGGGTGTTTGAAAGCCCGACGCCTTCCGGCAGATTTTCCACGTCGTTAAACGGCACGCCGATGCCGTCGTCGCTGACGGTTATCTGCAAATGCCCGTTGCTTCGCTGCGCGCCGATTTCGATTTTTCCGCCTTCGGAGCGCGGCGCCAGCCCGTGTTTGATGGCGTTTTCGACGAGCGGCTGGAGAATCATATTCGGCACCTGCGCGTCCAAAGTTTCGGGCGCGATTTTCATTTCCACTTTCAATCTATCGTGAAAGCGCATCTGCTCTATTTCCAGATATTTACGCAGAAATTCAAGCTCCTGCTTGAGCGTGATTTCCTGCACTTCCAGATTTTGAAAAGACATCCTCAGCAGGTCGCTCAAATCGCCAATCATCCGCTCGGCTGATTCCGGGTCTTTGTAAATCAGCTCGGAAATCGCGTTCAGCGTATTGAACAGAAAATGCGGGTGAAGCTGCATTTTCAAAACCTGCAGGCGCGACATCGCCAGACGCGCTTCGAGCTGCGAAGTCTGCAATTCGCGCTCGCGATATTTCCGGTAATACCTGATTGCCTGATAAATCCCCAGAACGCCCCAGTAAATCGAGACGCTGAAATGCAGATTGACGAGCACGAAAACACGATAATTCTCCCAGAAAGACTCGGATAAAAACCGGTTCAGATAACCGAGCTTCGGCAAAACGAACGCGTCGATGGCGAGCTGGAAAAGCGCGACGATAACGCTGGCGATAAGGTGAACCGGAACGCTCACTTTCCATTTGCCGTTTTCAAACGGAAATTTTCGTCCGAGCCACAAAATGACGGGACTAAGCGCGAACCAGACGTAGCCGGAAAAAAGCTGCCAGGAGAGAACTCGCCAGAAAGAATCCGGTTTGCCGGAGATTTGACTTTGCAGAGCGGTTTGGCTGGTAAAATAAAATCCGACAATCGTCCAGACCGCCCAGACGGCAATCCACTTGACGACGGGGCGGTTTAATTTCGGCTCAATGTTCATAGCAATATTCAGCCTTAAAATCGTTTTTTCGGCAAGCCGTATGTGACGAACAGATTGATTTTTTTGACGAACTGCGGTTTTTCCGCGCAAAATGATTGGCTTGACTCAGTCAGGAAAGCAGTCAAAAAGCTCTCTCTTCACAGCAGCGCGTCGAAAACGTTATACTTTTAAAATTAAATCTATCAAAGGGAGAATTTATGCCGGAACACAAACCAACCAGAGAACAATTGGAGCGCCGACGCGACGAAATCAACGCTCAACTGAGCCGCGTCAACGAAGATTTGCAGATGGAGCTCGACCGCGACCCCGAAGAACAGGCGATTCAGCTCGAACAAGACCAGGTTTCGATTTCGATGGAAAACAACCTGCGCAAGGAACTGGCGATGATTGAAGACCAACTGCTCGATTTTGAAGACGAATAACTCAGAAAGAATTTAAGAAATCAGCCCGCGAAAAAACGCGAAACGGATGCGAAAAATGAACCCGCAGATTTGCACGGATAAACGCAGATTTCAAGTAGGCTCCGCGACTTGATAAAGCAGGCTTCGCGGCTTGACGGACAGGATAAAATTTATTCTTATCCGCGTTTATCTGCGGTTTCATTTTTTTGTTTTTAGCGTCTTTTCGCGGGCTGATTTTCTGTTATTCAGCAACCGTCATATCGGAATTTTCGCCGAGTAAATCGAGCATTTGAAACGGCGGCTCGCGCGGCGACCAGAAACGTGAAATCCAGAACCACTGCATCAAGCCGATGACGAATAACAGAATCGTGCTCAAGGTCATGCCGCGACTCGACATCAGAGGCATATCCAGATAATGCGCCGCCGCGATGACGACCGGAACGGCGAAAAGGCTGCACGGTAAAGAGAGAATAAACACCAGCGCTTCCAAAACAAGCAGCGCGTTTTTCATAAAATCCTGCCAGCCTTCGACGCGCGGCAGAAAAAGCGTAATCATCGACAAAACACCGACCGCCAGCCAGATTTGGCGCAGACTCAATTTGAAATTATTTTTCATTTTTTCCAGCCTCCTTAAAGCTTGATGGCTGTTTAGACACCGCGCGGCGGCGGTTTGTTCCCGAACAATCGAAACTTTCGTGTTATACTTTTCCCGAATTTTTCAAAATCAAAATTCCGGCTTTACAAATATGACAACCACAGATTTTCTAACCGGCACGGTCAAAGGTCCCGGCGAATTGCCGCACGAATACCTTTTTATCACCAAGGACAACGAAAAAACGCGCATCGGCGAGTTTGTCTATTACCGCGTCAAAGACGGCGACCAGACGCGCCAGATTATCGGCACGATTAAAGGCAGGCGCATCGTCCGTAATCTGCCCGACGCTTTTCTCGCCGACCCGAGCACGCCGCCCGCGCTCGTTTCTTCGCTTATCGGCTTAAACGGCGAGGCGTGCGAGATTTACGAAATTCAGGTCGAGACCATCGGTTATTTCGATAGAAATTTAAAAGATTTCGTCAACCCGCGCATTCCGCCGAATCCGGGCGACGCCGTTTTTATGACCTCTTCGGAAACGCTGGCGCAGATGCTCAGCCCGAAAAAATCGACCGAGCTCGGCTCGGCGCACATCGGCAGTCTTTTAACCAGAAACGCGGGCGAAGTTCCCGTCGTGCTGTCCATCAAAGACGTCGTTTCGACTCACTTAGCGATTCTCGCATCGACAGGCTCGGGAAAATCCTACACGGCTGGCGTTCTGGTCGAAGAATTGATGAATCAATACAACCGCGCCGCCGTTTTAATCGTTGACCCGCACGGCGAATATCACACGATGCAGTCGATTCAGGGCGACAATCAATTTTTCGGCGCGGACGGCTACAAGCCGGAAGTAAAAATCTTCACGCCCGACAAAATCAAGGTTCGCTTTTCGACTTTGACCGAAGCGGACGTCAAATATCTTCTGCCCGAAGGAACTTCCGATAAAATGCTGCATTTTCTCGCGCAGGCGTTTCGCAGTCTGAACGAGCGCCTGCGTTTCGAGCGAAAACAGGATTACGCCTACGCTTATCACGATTTGCGCGACGAGGTTTTGAAACAAAAATACGGCGACGAGAAAAAAGGCGGCGACGGCGGCAACGCGTCTTCCATCGACGGGCTTCTGTGGCGGCTGGATTCGCGCTTCGACAAACCCGACAGCCTTTTCTCCGCGCAAGACCACATTCCGCTGAAAGACCTTTTCGCGCCCGGACGCTGCACGATTCTCGAGCTCTCGGACATCGAACAGCACGAGCAGCAGGTGATTGTCGGCACGCTCCTGCGCCGCGTCAACAAAGCGCGAATGCTGACCACGCGCGGCGAAGCGCAGGCAAACACGGAAAATCATCTGCCGTATCCGGTCTTCACACTGCTGGAAGAAGCGCACCGCTTCGCGCCCGCCGGAGCGAGCGTCGTCTCGACCAACATCCTGAAACAAATCCTCGCCGAAGGACGCAAATTCGGCGTCGGCATCGGCTTGATAACGCAGCGACCGGGCAAGCTCGACCAGGACGTTCTCTCGCAATGCATGACGCAAATCATCATGCGCATCGTCAACCCGATCGACCAGCAAACCATCGCCCAATCCGTCGAAGGCGCCGGACGCGCCATGCTCGCCGAGCTTCCCGCTCTAACGAAAGGACAAGCCGTCATCTCGGGCGTCGGCATCAACACGCCCGTCATGTGCCGCATCCGCCAACGCCTGACCCAACACGGCGGCGAAACCTTCGACGCCCCGACCGAATGGATGAAATGGCACTCGTCCGACGAACAATCAAAACGCGAACAGGACAATGCGCCGTATCTGAAACCGAGTTCGGATAAAAAGCCGGAGAAGATTGGGAATATCAGGATTTAATTCTCGTGTTAGAATAAATTTAATTGAAATGGTTTAAGCATGCTCAAGAATTCAAATTATTATGGCTAATTCTAAAACCACATCGCCGAAGCCGTTTTGTTTTGTTCTCATGCCTTTTAGTGAAGAATTTGATGATGTTTACCGCATAGGAATTAAAGAAGCTTGCGATAAGGCGGGAGCTTATTGTGAGCGCGTTGATGAGCAAATATTTAGCGAAAGAATTCTCGACCGAGTTTATAATCAAATAGCCAAAGCAGATTTAATAGTTGCCGATATGTCAGGTCGTAATCCTAATGTTTTTTATGAAGTTGGATATGCGCACGCTTTAGGAAAACTGACTATATTACTTACTAAAAACGCTGATGATATTCCTTTTGACTTAAAACACTTTACACATATTGTTTATGGAACAAAGGTTTCAGTGTTGCGAGATGAACTAGAAAAAAGAGTTAAATATTTTATCGAAAATCCACCTACTAAATTATCTGACACTAAAATAGGTTTAGAACTTTTTTTGGGAAATGTAAATTTAGCGTCTGGTAAGGCTGTGTATACATTTCGCCCAAATATACTTCCATCTCCTGAATTTACGATTTTCAACTCGTCAAGTGATACTTACAATTCAGGAGATTTCAAAATTGGTATCTTAGCAAAAAGATTAAATCGTTGTAAGAATGATGAAGTTAAAACTACCAAATTACCAACCCGAGAATATTTACATATGATGCCGGATTTCCCGACTTTATTTCCTAATGCCTATACTTCATATAGAATCCTGCTGAATTCTTCACCTGATAGTAAACTTAAACCCGGAGAGGAAGAAACAATTTTAGTCAGGCTTTTTACAAAACAAGGCAATAGAGATTTTCCTGTTATTGTGCAAAGAACGGAACTGTCGTAAAAATTAATTAGAAATATGAATTACCAAGACTACATCACGATTGACCCGAACAAGCGCGGCGGCAAGCCTTGCGTGCGCGGGTTGCGGATTACGGTTTACGAAGTGCTTGAGTATCTGGCTTCGGATATGACGGAAGAAGAAATTCTCGAAGATTTTCCAGATTTAACGCGTGAAGATTTCAAAGCCTGTATTGCCTTCGCCGCTGACCGTGAGCGACGGTTGATGACCGTTCCGATTGCTGCGTGAAATTATTATTTGACGAAAACTTATCGCACAGATTGGCAAGTCTTTTAGCTGATTTGTTTCCCGATTCGGTTCACGTTCGCGACATCGGGTTGAAAGCGGCTGATGATATTCAAGTCTGGGATTATGCTAAAGCCAACGATTTGATGATTGTTTCGAAGGATTCGGATATGCATCAGCGCAGCTTTTTATTTGGCTATCCGCCGAAAGTAATCTGGGTGAGGTCAGGAAATTGTTCTACTTCCGACGTTGAGAAATTAATGCGCCGCGAGTTTGAAGCAATCAAAATCTTTTATGAAGACGATTACGCTTCATTTCTTACAATCTCATAAATGATTTTTCAATGATTTCTTTATTACAACATACAGTTCTTTGCTTGCGTTCTGCCTAAAATTCCGCTTTTCAGTTTCAATCAAAAATTGTAATGTAACAAAGATTTAACTTAAACTTAACAGAAAGTAATCCGCTTACTGCAAATTACAAGGGGGCAAAATGGATATTTTCTGGGAAGAATTAACCGCCGGTTTGCCGGATGCGCGGCAGTTGGTGCACGTTGTTATCCGGTTGATTGCGGCGACGCTGTTGGGGGCGGTTATCGGGTTTCAGCGCGAGCGCGTCGGGAAACCGGCGGGCTTAAGGACGCATATTCTGGTGACGCTCGGGACGTGCGTGTTTGTGCTGTCGGGTTCGGGTTACGGGATGAGTTCTGATGGTTTATCGCGCGTGATTCAGGGGATTGTGACGGGCATCGGGTTTATCGGCGCGGGTTCGATTTTGAAATTAAATGAAGAGCGCGATATTCAGGGGCTGACGACGGCGGCGGGCGTCTGGATGGCGGCGGCGATTGGCGTGGCGGTCGGGCTGGGCGCTTTGGGCTTGGCTATAATCAGCACGATTCTGACGCTGATTATTCTGGCGCTCGCCGGCAGAATCGAGGTTCAGATAAACAAACAAGACAGAACAGATGACAAGCCAGCCAAGCGGCAAAATGAAAACGATGAATGATGAACGCGGAACGATGGATTAGTTTTGAGTTTTGAGTTTTGAGTTTTGAATTAATGATTTTCGATTAACTTAAGATTCAAAATTCAAAACTCAAAACTTTCTTCCGTTCCGCGCTCATCGTTTATTTCACTTCACGATGACCGGCATTGCTTCGCTGCCATCGATTTCTCTGGCGCTGATGTCGGCTAAATCGCGGCGGACCAGCAGAATCAAATCCACGCCGGGGCGCAGCGGATATTCGCCGACGTATTTATAATGCGCGGAATATTTCTCTAAAATGTCGGCGTCCTGCTCGCCTTTTTTCGCCACAATCATTTCCGCCGTGTTCGCGTCTACGAGGCGACCGTGATAATTGGCGTGCGTGTAATGGCGCGTATACCACGGCATCGACCAGTAATCGGGCGAGACGACTTCGATAGTCGCGTCTTTTCCCTTGCCGCTTTTTTCGGCGTAATATTCGATTTGCCGGATAAGGTCTAAAAAGCCGCGCCGAGTGTGCGCGTAAACATACGGCATCGAATCGTCGTCGTAGCGGTTAAAGTTTAAATCCGTCGTCTGATAGCCCAGAATTCCGGTTGAAACCGCCAGCAGCAGCGCCGCGATGCCTTTCATCGCGCCGTCGCGCGAGGCAAACAATTCGTTGATGCCGTAACCGGCGACAAGACACATCGGCAAAATAAACGAAAGCGCCAGCCACGGCGTTTTATACGGGATAATCGTGTAAGCCAGAAAAAGCCCGAACGCCCACAATCCGGCGAACATCGCGAAACGATGCCGAGCTTTGATGAAAGCAATCAAAGTGCCGACCGCCGACAGAAATAAAATCGGCGATTCCAGCTTCCACATCCATTTAAAATAAGCCAGCGTGCCGTTCTGCGTGTGGTCGCCCGTGCCGGTTTTCGTCCAGAAAGCGTAAGCCTTTATCGCGCCCGCGACGCCTTCCGCATAAGTAAAAAACGAAGAGAAAAACAAGACGCTGACGTATATAAAAATAACGACGACGGCGACCGTCAAAAGCGTCAAATCAGCGCCCGTGCCCAGACGCTCGCGAAAAGTCCGCCATGTCAGCGCCACCGGCGCGAGATTATCGGCTTCGATTTTCGCGCCAAACATTCCGCCGTAAATTTTGCGCCAAATCCAGACGCAGACGCAGGCAATCGCTAATGTTCCGACCGTGATAAAAGCCGTCTCCTTCGTCGCGAAAAACAGCGCCGTCGAAGCCGACGCCAGCAGCAGATAAATCGCTCTGCCCTCGTTCCATTCCAGAAGCATCCGCATCACCAGAAAAACCAGAATCGCTTCGACGGCAAAAAATCCGGCGCGCAAAAACCAGACGGTCGTCGGATTCTGCAAATTAAAAAGCGAAACGATATTCAGTGCGGGCGGCAGAAAACAAATCAATAAAAGCAAAGCCATCCACGCGGTCGCCCAGACGCCCGGGCGTCTGCCTTCGATAAAAAACAAAACGCCCAAAACAATGCCGAAGCTGCAAAAAACAAAAAAGATTTCGTGTATAAAATAGCGCGAGATATAAACCATTCCGGGCGAAAGCGCGATAAGCAGCGCGGCGACCAGACTGCCGATGGTGCCGATGTAACGCCGGAGAAAAAACGTCAGCAGAACCATCAAAATGCCGAAAACGCCGACGCTGGCGCGAATCGGGAAAGTTTCCAGCCCGAAGACTTTCGTAAAAAACAGCGCGATGTAATAAAGCGTCGGACCGTGATAATTGCTCGGGTCGTATTTGTAAATTCCCTCGCGGAAAAGCGTCGTCAGAAAAAAGCCGTTGACGCCTTCGTCGTGGTGCAGCGGCTTTAAAAGCAAATCGTAAAATCGCAGAAAAACCGCGACCGCCGCGATGACGAAACAACCGGCGAGCCACATCGTATTCGTCCTTTGTCCGTTGTCCTTTGTCAGTTGTCCTTCGCCATTGTCCGACCAGTGAATTCTCTCGCCGTCGTCTGACGAGTGAATTTCTCCGGCGTCCGAATCGTGAATTTCTTCTCTCTTTTTCTTTTTCCTTTTTGAACTCATTTCGCTTTATACAAGAAACGCTCCATTACCGCCGAGCGTCGTCTGCTTTGTGCTTCATTTCACTTTATAAACTTTATACAATCCGATTTCGGCAATTTTCGGATATTTTTCAAAAAATGCTTCGTTGACTTTATCCAAATTTCCCGTTTCTTCCGGACTGATTAAAACATACTCGATATTATTTTTTTTCAAAAAAGCGTCCGCCAGCGCCGTGCCTTCGTAGATGCGCCGGACTTCCGCCTCGCGCGGCTCGTATTCGATGCCGTAAGACGAAAGATGCCCCGAATAGCGCATCAACGAGCGCCTGCCCGCCAGCACGACGGCGGAATTATACGTCGGCGCGTTTAAAAATAAAGCGTTCGGCGCGGTCTTCTGTTTGATTTGCGCGGCAATCGCCACCGCATCACGACTGAAAACCTGATAATTAATCTGCCCCGAAATCGCCCGCCAGACGTCTATCGCGCCCGAAAAAGTCAGCATTAGCAAACACGCGATTGAAACGATTTTAAACCCGGGCGATTTTTCCCAAGCCCAAGCCAGAAGCCACGCGACAAGCGGCGCGCTCGCCACAAACCAGTAAATCAAAACCTTGATATTGTCCCATTCCCACGGCGCGAGCTTCACCAGATTCGGAATCACGAAACACAAAGCGAACGGAATGTAAAAAATTAAAAGATTATTCGTCCTTTGTTCTTCGTCATTCGTCATTCGTCCTTCGCTTTCTTCCGGCTGACCGCTGACGGCTGATTGCTGACCGCTTCTAAAAATCACCAAAATCGCCACAATCAGCAACGGTATAAACAGTCCTAAATTTTTCGCCCAAAAGACAAAATAATTTTCCCTGCCCGAAGACCAGCCGAAATGCCAGCCGATAAATTCGCTCAGACGCGTCGCGCTGCCCGTCATCACCCAAATCAATTCGGGAACGGCGATGACCGCGACCGCCGCGCCGAAGGCAATCCATTCCTTCCATTTATCCAGACTAAAAAAGAATAAAATCGCGCACGCCAAAAACAAAACCGCGAGGCTGTGAACGTGAATCAAAGGCAAAGTTCCGGCGAGCAAACCGACGAAAAAAGTGGAAAAGTGAAAAGGTGAAAAGGTGAAAAAGGTGGTTTGAGCTTCGGACACGGTTTCCGCTTTTTCACTTTTCCACTTTTTCACATTTTCACTTGAAAATAACTCCCAAAGCTTCGTCAAAACAATCAGCGTTATCGGCAAGCCTAAAAGCAGGCTGCGCTGCGTGATAAACAGCACGACCAGCGCGTTTCCCCAGCGCAAGCCTTCGGGGCGAATCGTGTAATCCTTTTCCAGATTCCACAAAAACTCAAAAATTCCCCTGCCGTCCTGCCAGTAATCGCGCAGAAAAATCACAAAGCCCGCGCCGCCGCAAAACAATAAAAGCAGCGGCGTCAGTTTGCCAGCCAGACGGCTGCCGGTCAACTTCCGGGCGAATCTTTCCAGCACGACGACGAGCGAAAATCCCAGAAACACGTTTTGCGCCAGCATCGCCGCGCGGACGCCCGCGCCGAGCTTGACCAGGCAAGCCGTAATCAAATCCGCCATAAACGGATAGGTGAATTTCGCGCCCGCAAACGAAGGATTTTCCGGCGGAAAATTATTGCCTTCGGTAAACGAAAAAATCGCGCCCAGATGAAACGGCAAATCGCCTAAGTTTTGCGAGCCGCCCGTATAAATCCCGTCCTTCGTCTCAATCATCGCGCGGTCAAAGAAAAAATAAAGCACCAGCAGAAGCGCCGCGTAATAAACAAAACTCGCGACTTTCTGCCAATTTGCATTATCCAGACTTTTCGCGGCGCGGCTGAAATTCGTCGAAAACTTTTCCCGAAAATCTTTCTTTCCGAACAAGCCCAGAGGCAAAAGCGAAAGCGCCAGCGAAAGCAAAACCGTCGCCGTCGTCATCCCGAAAAAACAGCAGACCACAAACGCAGCCAGCGAAAAAAGCGCCGCGCCGACGACATTTCCCGCGCCGAGCCGCACGAGCATCGGCGCGTCTTCGTCGTAAAGATACGTCAAAGCCAAGCCGCTGAATGTGATGAGTAAAAGTATAATTAAAGAAAGAAGCATAAGATATGATTAAAAATCGCTCCAATCACCTGTTTTATGAAATTCTATTTCCGCCTTCTCGACTTTATCTTCACCGTTAAAGTTTATCTTTAAATGTTCAATTGCCGCCGGGTCTATATTCCTTATCCAGATTTGTTCAAGTTCATATTCGATTTCCCTTTTCTCATTAAAACCGTCATTACCGTCTTTACCGAGCATTTCGATAATTTCGGCGCGGCTTTTGCCGATTAAAATTTCTTTATTAATTAAATATCTTGCCATTCCCGGGCGATATTTCCAGAGCGTCTCCGCATCGCTGATTCCGTCATTGTCTATGCCAAGCCAATTCTGTTTTTCAAACGGAATCGGCTTGATAAATTTACGCCGCTGTTCGATATTATTGCGACACGATAAAACTAAATTCAGCGCGACGAATAAAAGTAAAATTTTAGTGAAACGTTTGTGCATATTTCTCCGTCAAAATTAAGCCACAATTTGCCGATTTCGCAAAATTACGGTTAAAGGTTACAATAATCGTTTTGAATATTGAACAAATATTCAACCATTTATCATTAACAATTAAATTTTTATGTTACAAGCCGGAATCGTTGGGCTGCCCAACGTTGGAAAATCTACTTTATTTAACGCGCTGACGGCGCAGGAAGCGGCGCTGGCGGCGAATTATCCTTTTGCCACGATTGAGCCGAACGTCGGCGTCGTCGCCGTGCCGGACGAACGCCTCGCCGTTTTGGAAAAGATGTATAAGTCGCAAAGGCTTGTGCCCGCGACGGTCGAATTTGTCGATATTGCCGGACTTGTGCGCGGCGCTTCGAAAGGCGAGGGCTTGGGCAATCAGTTTCTCGCCAACATTCGCGAAACCGACGCCGTGATTCAGGTCGTGCGCTGTTTTGAAGACGAAAATATCGTCCACGTCGAAGGCTCGGTCAATCCGATTCGCGACATCGAGACGATTCAGATTGAGCTGGCGCTGGCTGATTTGGCAAGCATCGAAAAGCGCCGCGAAAAATCCGCGCGAGCCGCCAAAGCGAGCGGCGACAAGGAAGCGAAACGCGAACTCGAAATTATGGATAAAATCCAGCCCGCGCTGGAAGACGGCAGACCCGTGCGCAGCGTCGATTTATCGGACGACGAAAAAGCCGTTGTCAAAAGCTGGTTTCTTTTGACCTCGAAACCGACGATTTACGCGGCGAACGTTGACGAAGATTCTTTGCTGAACCCGTCCGAAAATCCGCACGTGCAAGCCGTGAAAGAACACGCGGCGCGGGAAAACGCGGAGACGGTCGTGATTTGCGCCAAGCTCGAAGCCGAGCTCGTCGCGCTCGATGCGGAAGAACGCGCCGAGTTTTTAAAAGACGTCGGCGTCACGTCGAGCGGCGTCGATAATCTTATCAAATCGGCTTATCGAATTTTGGGCTTGATGAGCTTTCTGACGGCGGGCGAAAAGGAAGTTCGCGCGTGGACGATTCCGATTGGCACTAAAGCGCCGCAGGCGGCGGGCGAGATTCACACGGACATCGAGCGCGGATTTATTCGCGCCGAAATCATTTCCTACGACGAACTGGTGCGCGTCGGCTCGGAAAAAGCCGCGAAAGAACAGGGCTTGGCGCGGCTCGAAGGCAAAGATTACGTGATGCGCGAAGGCGACGTCGTGAATTTCCGTTTCAACGTCTGATATTTTCGATTTTTCGGAAAAGTGAATTGTCCGGTTTATAAACTGTCGAATTTAATTTTAGAAAAACTCGACAGCAAAACATTTTTCTGTTATTTTACGATTGATGAAACCTGCCTTTTCACAGCGAATCATTGCGAGCGTGCTGGTCATCTGGCTGAGCGGCGTTGTGCTTTTGTTTTGCTGCGAAAATATGAAGGCGCAAATGTCGGAAGCCGATAGCTGTCCGCTGGCTAAAACGAGTCATTGCGATAAGCAGTCGAGCGTTGCGGATAATCCGGAGGCGGCAAGGTTTCAAAAGGAAAGTCACGCGTTTGACTGCTGCGGCTTTCTGCCGAAAGTTTTTGATAAAGCGCGGAAGATTGAAAAAAATCCGCAGGCTTCGATACAGGCGACGACCGCAAAAATCGCCGCGCCGAAGTTTTCTTTTGTCGCGGATACGATAAAAGCTCCGAAAGTTTACCGACCGCCGGTTCACAATCGCGGCGGCACTTACTTGAAAAACTGCGTGTTCAGAATTTAGAAAAAAGTTCCGAAGCGTTTATTTTCACGCCGAAACCGAAAAAAGTTTCGGCAATACTTGAGGCTTAATTTCTAAATTTTGAAAGGAAAAATTATGAGAAATAGAATCCTGATAGCGCTGGCGGCGGTGCTGGTTTTCGGACTGGCGGCGGTCGTCTTCGCTTACAATAATCATTCGACGAATCACGGGCAGATGTCGGCGTCGCATTGCGCGATGCACAAGCAAAACGGCGCAGCGCGAGCCGAACATAAAGATTCGTGCTGCGGCATGGCTGATTGCTGTAAAGACGGCGAATGCTCGATGGGCGGCGCGTGCTGTAAAAAGGACAAGGATTCGTGTCCGATGAAACAGCAAACGGCGCAAACGACGACGAGCGTTGATATGAAAAACGTGGTAGTCGTCGGCGACGGCGAAAACTGCTGTCAACCGGGCGCGGACTGCTGCAAAGGCGGCTCGTGCTGTCACAAAAGTTAAGCTTTAACGGCTAACTCGATTTTTACGCGGAGCGCGATAAATGTCGCGCTCCTTTTTATTCGCCGAAATATTTTTGATTTCAAAAATTGAAAAGCCTAAACTTAAAATATTTGAACAACAAATTATGGACGCTGAAGATTCAATCATTGAAAAAGACGTTTCCGAATTAAACGACGAGGAAGTTTTAGAGCGGATTATCACGCTCGGTTTTGACGGCGACCGCGAGCTCTACGAAAAGTTTTGCGAGAAATTGAAAGCCGGTTTGCCGCCGGGCACGGGCGTCGCGCTGCGCGGCAGCGTCGTCACCAACGAGCGCTATGAAGACGGGCGACCGTTTGACGCGAAAGGCGAAGGGACGAGCGATCTGGACGTGACTTTAATCGGCGAGGAAGCGCGCGCGCTGTGGACGGACGACGCTTATTATATTCCCGCGCTGCACACGAAACCGCTCGGCGATAAAGACCCCGACATTGCGCCCGCGCTGAATCCTCTGCGCGTCGAATTGCAGGAAATGGTCGGGCGTCCGGTCAATATCCAGGCGACGGCGAATTTTATAATGTTTGTCCGCGACGTCATTCTCGGTCAGCCGTATCATATGATTGTCGAGCAGGAAGAACCAGCCGCGTGAAGCTCAAACTTTTAAGCTACAACATCCGGTTCGGCGGGCGCGAGCGCCAGGCGCAGCTTGCCGCAGTGATAAACGAAATCGAGCCGGACATCGTCGTTTTTCAGGAAGCATCCGACCCGCGCGTGATTGAATTCTTAAGCGAGACTTGCGCGATGCCTTTCCGCGCCGCACGCGAGAAAAATTCGGTCGGATTTATCAGCCGCGTGCGGGTAACTCATCACCAGTGGCATCATCCGCGAGGCGCGCATCATTCGTTTCTGGAGATACATCTGGCGGAGACGGATTTGCGGATTTTCGGCTTGCATCTGAAAGCGCGTTTTTCCAAATGGAGCGAGCGCCAGCGCCACGCGGAAATCCGCGCTTTGCTCGAAAGCATTAAAAAACATCAGGACGGTTTTCACGTCATCGTCGGCGATTTCAACACGCTCGCGCCGAACGAGGTTTTTAATCTGCCGCTGATGCCGCTCTGGATTCGCGCTTTGATCTGGATTTCGGGGCGCGACATCCGCCGTGACACGATTCAGGAGATGCTCAGCGCCGGTTATCTGGACGGTTTTCGCCATCTTTACGCGGACGACAAAGGCTACACGTTTCCGGTCTGGCAGCCGCATGTCCGGCTCGATTATATTTTTGTTCCGGCGAGATATTCCGCGCGTTTAAAATCCTGCCGCGTCATTAAAGAACCCGCCGTCGCGGCGCAGGCTTCCGACCATTTTCCGCTTTTGTGCGAGTTTGGAATTGAGGCAGAAGCCCGCGCGTGAGCAAGGGCGGAATCAATTTTAGATTGTCGATTTTAGATTTTAGATTTGCCGTTAGCAAACGACCAATCATAAATCTGAGATCTCAAATCATCAATCTTTTTCCGCCCTTGCTGACGCGCGGGCTTCTGCGTTGAAAGAAACTCCTTGTGAAGAAGTTTCCCTTCCCGTTATAATTTAATTTTACGAGCAAGGATATTCGTATACTGAACGAATAGGGAGGGTTATGACGCTAGAGGCTCAATCCGCGAACCAGCCGTCGCGGGAAGAATCGATTCCGGCATCCAACGGGAAAAACGAGGATTATTATCGACGGCAATTACAGGCGATTGCCAATAATGCCACGCTCGCGATATTTATAATGGACGAGCGGCAGCACTGCGTTTTTATGAATCCGGCGGCGGAGCGCCTGACGGGTTATTCCTTTGCCGAACTGGAAGGTCATCCGCTGCATAGCTACATTCATCACACGCGACCTGACGGCAGCCCTTATCCGCTCGAAGAATGCCCGATTGACCGCGTGTTTCCCCAAAACAATCAGGAGCAGGGCGAGGAAATTTTCGTCCGCCGCGACGGAACATTTTATCCGGTTTCGTTTACCGCCAGCCCGATTCGCGAAAACGGAAAAACCGTCGGCACGATTATCGAAGTCCGCGACATCACGCGCGAAAAACAAATCGAGCGCGAGCGCGAAACGGCGGCGCAGGAAAAAGAAAAGCTTTTAACCGCCGAAAAGGAAGCGCGCGAGGAAAGCGAAACGCTGCGGCGCATCGGGCAGATAATCTCCGCCGAACTGAGCCTGCAAAAAATCGTGCAAGCCGTGACCGACGCGGCGACCGAACTGACCGGCGCGCAGTTCGGCGCGTTTTTCTATAACGTTTTGGACGAAGAAGGCGCGAGCTATATGCTTTACACGCTTTCCGGCGTCGCGGCGGAAAAATTTTCCAATTTCCCGATGCCGCGCGCGACCGCGCTTTTCGGTCCGACTTTTCGCGGCGAAGGAACCGTGCGCATCGCCGACGTTCACGCGGACGCGCGTTACGGCAAAAACGAGCCTTATTACGGGATGCCGAAAGGTCATCTGCCGGTCACGAGTTATTTAGCCGTGCCGGTCGTCTCGCGCTCGGGCGAGGTGATGGGCGGTCTGTTTTTCGGACACGAAAAAGCCGGAATTTTCAGCGAGCGCGACGAGCGCATCGTCGAAGGCATGGCGGCGCAGGCGGCGGTCGCGATGGACAACGCGAGGCTTTTTGAAGAAGCGCAGCGCGAGCGCGCGAAAGCTGAAAAAATCGCGCAAGACAACGCGCGCCTGCTGGAAGATGCCAAAGAAGCAAACCGCCTGAAAGACGAATTTCTGGCGACCGTCTCGCACGAGCTGCGCACGCCGCTGACTTCGATAACCGGCTGGGTTCGAATGCTCAGGTCGGGAATGCTCGACGAGCCGCAGGCTGCCCGCGCGCTGGAAACGATTGACCGCAACACGCGCGCGCAGACGCAGATTATCGAAGATTTGCTGGACATTTCGCGAATTATTTCCGGCAAATTGCGGCTGGACATTCGCATCGTCGAGCTGGAAGGCATTATCGAGGCGGCAATCGAATCGGCTCGCCCGGCGGCGGAAGCGAAAGGCATCCGTTTGCAGATGCTGCTCGACCCGAAAGCCAGCCCGGTGGCGGGCGACGCCGACCGTCTTCAGCAGGTGGTGTGGAATTTAGTTTCCAACGCCGTGAAATTTACGCCGAAAAACGGGCGCATACAGGTGCGTCTGGAAAGAGTAAATTCGCACGTCGAAATTTCCATCAGCGACACGGGACAAGGCATCGCGCCGGATTTTTTGCCGTACGTTTTCGAGCGTTTCCGGCAAGGCGATTCTTCGATTGCGCGACGCTTCGGCGGTCTCGGATTAGGCTTGGCGATTGTGCGTCAACTGGTCGAAATGCACGGCGGCACGGTCGCCGCGTCCAGCCCGGGCGAAAATCAGGGCTCGACTTTTACCGTGCGGCTGCCGCTGGCGATTGTTCATAATCAATCTTTCGAGGAAAGAGAGGAAGCTTTTCACTCGCAATTGAGCAGCGCGAAAATCGCCTTTAATTGCCCGCCGCAGCTTGAAGGGCTTCGCATTCTCGTCGTCGACGACGAAATCGACGCGCGCGAGATGCTGACTTTCGTGCTGAATCAATGTCAGGCGCAGGTGCGGGCGGCGGCATCGGCAAAGGAAGCGCTCCTGATGCTGGAAGATTTTGACCCGCACATTCTGGTCAGCGACGTCGGGATGCCCGAACAAGACGGTTACGATTTAATCCGAAAGATACGCGAAAAGGAAAAAGCCGATGGTCAGAAGCCGATTCCGGCAATCGCACTGACGGCTTACACCCGAATCGAAGACCGTATGCAGGCGCTCTCCGCCGGATTTCAGACGCACGTCCCGAAACCGGTCGAGCCGGCTGAACTGGCGGCGGTGATTGCGAGCCTGTCGCAATGGGAAACTCGCTAAACGTAGTTTCCTGAACGATTTGCGGGCGCAGAAATAATTTGCGAAATTTTTTGCAACTTTTTATTTTCGGCGGCGTGATTAAATGTGAATATACGGAATTTTCTCCTCCGATGTTTAATACAGAATAGCTTAAAGCCCGTCTGAAAAGACGGGCTTTTTTTATTTGCTTCGATAAGCTGCCAGCGTTTAAAACCTGACCGTTTACGATTTCGCGCGCATCACGGAACCTTTGGCGCTGGTAATGTGTTTGACGAAAATATTGGCGGGCATTGTCGCGTCTTCTATCGCGTTATCGGGTCCCGGATACGGGTTGTTAAAAATAATATAGCCTTTGCCGTCGTCGTTATAGCCGACGGCGACGACCGCGTGATAACTGCCTTGCTCGATAAATCGCGAAACCCATAAAGGTCTTACTTTCAACAGTTCGATGAAAGCTTCCGCGCCGTCCGTCAAACCGATGTCAAAAAATCCCGGCGCCTGCTTAAATTTCTCGCCCGACCACGTTTCCAAATCGAGCGCGTTGGCGGCTTTCTGATAATCGGTGTCGAGCAAACCGTTTGCCATCGCGTCGTCAAAATCGATGCCGCCGCCGACCAATTTATCTTTGACCGCCTGTTTGCTCAGTTTCGTAATCATTCTAAAAGACGCATACCAGCACTGCTTTTTCGTCGCCTGCCCCGCGCCCAATAAAGAGACATTATGTTTAAAACTATCCGGCACTTATAAATTCCTCCAAAAAATTTTATTCTGCAATAATGGGCTTACAGCCGCGCGGCTGATTAATTTTTCTAGCCGCCAGCGCGTTTGTCCTTCGGCTACAGATAACGATTGCCCAATCCGATAACCGAATAAGAAACGACGACGAATTTTTTATTTTTTGCGATTAAGGCGGAAACGCGACAGTTATGGAGCGTGTCTCAAGCTCAGAGATTAGAGAAGCTAAATTAAAACACGCTCCATAACTGTCGCGTTTCCGCCACTGCTTCATAATAAAAAAGAGCCGCTCGTAAAAGCGACTCTGATTTATCGAAAAATGCCCTCGGTAGGATTCGAACCTACAACCAACGGATTATGCCTGCCAGCTACGGCTTTCGCCGCCCTTTCGGTTTGTGGTCTGGACTTTCTCTTCTCTTTACGAGTCCGCCGTTAAGTCTCTACACCTTCCGGTTTTTCAACCGGCTTGGCTCGGGATTACCGTGTGCCTTTCCGGCATTTAGGCTTCCCCGAATTTGACGGATTCTACTAAAATGCTGTTTTAGGACAACAAATCAGCAACCCATTTTTTGAAACCGTATTTTTCAACTTAGGTTTCCCGTGTTTGAGTCCGCTGCTCTAACCGTTGAGCTACAAGGGCAAACAGGAAATAGTTTAGTAGAAAGTTTTTAGGCTGGCAAACCGCTTAATTTGATTCGCGCACCTCACCGAGGATTTTCTCGATTTGTTCCAGATGGCGTCCTTCGTGCAGACCGATAAAAGCCAGCCATTGATAGAGATTTAATTTGCCGAAAGCCGGATGCGGAAAAACCGTGTTTGATAAATCGACGGCTTCGAGCCGCGCGCGCAGATTGCTGATAGTTTCGCGCGATTCGGCGAGCTTCGCCAGAGATTCTGAAACGCTCGCCGTGCCTTCGGGGCGAATCATTTCCGGCGCCTGAAACTTTGTCGTGCGCGCCTTTTCGTGCTGTTCGGCAAGCGAAATCGGCGGATTTATCGTGCCGTCGGATTGCACGCCGTCGGCTTCGGCATTTTTGAGCAGGCGAAAAACGAGCGGCACAATTCCCGCTTCGGTTTTGGCGACGTGTTCGACCAGTTCGGCAACCGTCCAGCTGTTTTCGGCGGGACGAAAATTTAATTCATTATCGGATAGATTTGAAACCGCAGCGGTTAATTTCCGTCTCGTTTCGTCAATCGAATCAAAAATTTCGGCAACACTGTTGTAAATCATTTCGGTTTTCCTTTTTTTATAAAGCTATCGGCTGCGGGCTGAAAATCAGACGGTGCCAGCGCAGATAGCTGCGCGCGCTGTCCGCCGTGTTTTTCATCTCGCGGATGTAGCCGGTCTGCACGTAAAGCATGCCCGGCTCGGTCCATTCCAGCTCGGTAATCGGGTTGAACGAAACGAGCATATTTTCGTCGGGCAGCGTGTTGATTTCCTTATTCGCGTTTGCCGGCTGCGCGTTTGCGCCCTGTTCTCTGGCGCGCAAATCGTCGTCGAATTTTTGCGAGGAAAGCAGCAGCGCGTTTTTCAGCGGAATCGCGGCTTGCGTCGGCGCGTCGCCGAGGGCGTCGTAAATCCGCACGTCTTTATCAAACGCGACCGCGACTTTGGCGGAATCGGGCGACCACACGGGCTGAACCTTCGTCAGATTATCGTCCAGCAGACGGATTCTGCCGGTTTTTTCCACCAGGCGCGGTCTGCCCGACGGAATAAACATTTCCATCCGCTGCTCAGCCTGCATATTTCCAAACTGCCATTCGCGAATCGTCGCCGCCAGAGTCGCCAGCGCGGCGCTGTCCGGCGACCACGCGAAATAAAAATAAATCAAGCCTTCGTTTTGCGTAATCGGCTTTAAATCGCCGCCGTCCGCGCCGCAAATGTAAATCTGCTCGGTGCGAAACGTCAAAACCGCGGGCGCTTCCGGCATTGCAGCCGACGGCGTGGCGGCGACGTTCGCATTCGCGTTCGTTTCGCCTTCGACATTCGTATTCGCCTCGGCGGGCGTCGGCTCAGACAATGCGGGCGTCGGCGTCGCGCTCGCCGCTTGATTGCCGACGCGAATCATCCCGACAAACGCGACATTGTTTGAATCGGGCGACCAGACGACCGTGTCGGGAAAATGAACCGCCAACCCGTTCGGCGTGATTTTTCGCAAAAGCCTGCCGTCCGCCGAATACATATCCAGCCGAAATTCCGCCTGCAAATCTTCCGTCTTATGATAAACCGCTAAAACGCGTTTTTTGTCCGGCGAAGCAATGGTTTTGTCCAAAACTTCCTGCGGTCGGTTCGTGTCGAAATCGGTCTGCACAGACTGAATCCGCTCCTCATTCGCCTGCTGTTGCTGCTGACTCGCCGCAGACGGCGGCGGAACGTCCGGCTCAAACCTGAAATTCAGCTTCAAAGCCGGAACGTCGCGCAAACTCGCCGGCGCAACCGTCGGCGATTGAAAAATACTGCGCTGGCAAGACGTAATTGATAAAAGCGAGATTAAAATCAAGCCCGCCAAAAATTTTAATCCTTGTTGTGAATTCATATTTAACTTTGATTTCACTTCCCTCATGCCGCGATTAAATCGCTTAGTTTTTGAAACGGCGCGGCGTTAAAAGCCAGAATAATGTCTTCGCGATTCAAGCCGTTTTCAATCAGTTCGCGGGCGATTTCCGAATCCGTGTTGTCGCGCTCGATGTAAACGGTTCCGTTCTGAAGACGAAAATGCAAAACGACATCGTAAATCCGCCGACCTTTTTCGTTCCAGCCAGAATCAACGACCATATATTCGTCGTTTTCACGGTCACAGACGGCGTGCGTCTCGATTTTCCCATTGGCAGGTTGAAACTCCGCGTGACGCTTGACGGTATTTTCCAGAATTCGTCGATATTGCTCTATTCTATCCATTTGACTATCTCCTCAGTCGCCGCATCAAAAATCAAAAGTTTTATTTCCTGTTTACTGATTACCGCTTGAATCGAAGGCAGCAAAAAAGATTCTTCAAAAATTTCAAGCGAAACAGCGAGAAAAAGAACGCGCTCGGGAAAAAGGTCGCCGAGAAACTGACGGTAAATCAAGTATTGACCAAGTGCCTTTTCAAATTCATTAAGGAAGGAAATTCCGCCGAAGACTTTAACCTCGATAGCGATTTTTCCTTCCTTTTCCGCCGCCAAGTCAATGTAAAATTTAACATCTTCAAGCCGAATGACAAACGGGTCGTGCGTTATCGTCCAGCCATCTTTAATTAACGCTGCTCTGACTGCATTATGGTATGCATCCTGGCGCGGCATTTCACTTCAAATCAGCACCCAAATAGGCTTTATACAAAGCCTTCTGCGCGTCGGTCGGGTTTTCGACGGCGACGATTTTGTAATTCTGCGGACGGGTTGCGCCGAGCGTGATTTCGATGTCTCTCATTTCGTCGAAGCGAAAAACCGTCAGCCTGATTTTATCGCCGACTTTTTTCTCGCCCAGATAAGACTGCAAAAACTGCTGGCTGGCGCGATAGCCGTCGACGGCGATGATTTGGTCGCTCGTGTTTAAGCCCTGCTCGTAAGCGGGCGTGTCGGACGGAATCGAAGTCACCATCAGGCGCTCGCCCTGCTGCGAAAGGTTTGCGCCCAGATAAGGCTGCGGGCGTCCGCTGGTCGTCAGCTGCAAGCCGATGCCTTTTAAAATCGAGTTGTAATCGATTTCTTCGCGCCCGCGCACGTATTTCGAGAAAAAGTCGTTCAAAGATTTGCCCGCCATCATTTCCGAAATTTTCTGGTAGTCTTCCGGCGTGTAATTTTTGTTTTTCTTGTAAAATTCGTTATACAAATGGCGCATCACGTCGTCCAGAGATTTCGTGCCGTTCGACGCCGCGCGAATCTCTATGTCGAGCAAGAAGTTGACGAGCTCGCCCTTGTCGTAATACGAAATCTGATTGTTGACGGCGTTTTCGTCAGCCCGGTAATATTTAATCCACGCGTCAAAGCTCGCTTCTTCGACGCTGGTTTGAAAGCGTCCGGGACGGTTTTGCAGATTCTGAATCTGCGACGCTTTGCCGCTCAGAAAATCCTTGTCGGAAATCAAACCGGCGCGCTCGACGAGCAGGCTTTCGTAATAAGCCGTGCCGCCTTCGGCAACCCAGAGCAATTTGGTGTAGTTTTCGTTGTTGTAATCAAACGGACCGAGTGCGTCGGGGCGCAGGCGCTTGACGTTCCACGCGTGAAAATGTTCGTGCGCGACGAGCGTCAGAAAATCCGTGTAGCGCGATTCGGGTTTAAAGCCGAATTTATTCCATTGCAGCGCCGTCGAATTAAGATGTTCCAGACCGCCGCCGCCGCGCAAATTTAAAATAAAAGTGTAATCGTTATAAGGAATCTCGCCGAAAATCTTCGCGCCTTCCTCGACGATTTTCGCCGTATCGCGGGCGATTTTCGCCAAATCGTAATTGCCTTCGCCGGTAATCACGAAACGATGCGGTCGCCCGCGCACGTCGAAAGTCGTCTCGGCAAAATCGGCGACTTCAAACGGCGAATCGAAAAGAATATCGAAATTTTCCGCCCGAAAAGTGTTTTCCTGTCCGGCGACTTTCGGCAAGCCGGTCGCGATTTTCCACGTGCCGAACGGCAAAACTTTCACCGTCGAAGGCGCGCCCAAAGCGTCTTTCGGATACATAAGCAGCGCGGCGGGCGTAAAAAAGGCGTGCTCGTCGTTCAGCTCATTCGTGCGAACCGTCAATTCGTTGGCGTAAACTTTATAAGTCACGACCAGCTCGCCCGCGCCTTTCGCATCAATCTGCCACGTATTTTTATTCGTCTTCTGCCATGCGAGAACGCTGCCGCCCGCGTCCCGCGCGGCAAAATCCTGCACGTGCCGCGCGTATTCGCGAATGAGATAACTGCCGGGCGTCCAGACCGGCATCAGAATTTCCGCCTTTTCCGGCATCGCCGCAGATTTCAGACGCATTTCGACTTCCAGAAGATGCGTCCACGGCTTCGACATCGAGACCGTGTAGCTGATTTCCGGCAAAACCGGAACGGTTTCCATCTTCGTTATGACGGTTGTTTTTTTCGGTTTGGTTTTCTTCCGTTGCGCGCTTGTTTCCTGATTCATAGAAAAAATAATGGCACAGATTAAAACTAAAATAATCTTCGCGTTAGTTCCTGATTTCATTGCTTTGGCAAACTCCGTAATGATGTTATGTTTTAATTTTGTTATCTTACTACAAAACAAAAATCTGAGCAGTAAAGGCTGTAAATTTAAATTTTTAATGCGCGAAGATAACTCTGCCGAAAAAATCAACGCCGCGGAAAGCGAGAAGTTTTTCACCAAACCGCTCCTTATTATTTTCATAACGGTTTTTATCGACCTCATCGGTTTCGGCATCGTGATTCCGGCGCTTCCGTATTACGTCGAGGGCGAAGCCTTTCGCGCCACGCCTTTCGACATCGGGCTGCTTTTCGCTTCCTACAGCTTGATGCAGTTTATTTTCTCGCCGATTTTGGGCAGTCTCTCTGATAAATACGGGCGGCGTCCGATTTTGTTTTTTTCCCTGCTCGGCTCGGCGCTCGGTTACGTATTTATCGGTTTTGCGTTCGCGCTCTGGATGGTTTTCGCCGGGCGCATTATCGCCGGCATCACGGGCGGAAATCTTTCGACCGCGCAAGCCTATATCGCGGATGTCACGACGCGCGAAAACCGGGCGAAAGGAATGGGACTTTTCGGCGCGACGTTCGGTCTCGGATTTATTTTCGGACCGGCAATCGGCGGAATTTTGAGCCGTTACGGCATACAGGTTCCGTTTCTGTTCGCCGCCGCTTTGTCTTTCGTCAACGCGATGCTGCTGTATTTTATTCTGCCCGAAACAGTGAAAAAAGGTTCGTTTGAAGAAACCGAAAAACGCCGAAATCGTCTGGTCGAGCTTTTCGAATCCTTGCGCGAAGCGCGTTTCGGAACGCTGACGGCGATTTACTTTTTTCTGGTCACGGCGTTTTCGATAATGACTTACGCCTTTGTGCTTTACACGATTTTTCGCTTCGGCTACAGCGCCGAGCAAAACGGTTATATTTTC
>DASVWG010000483.1:0-24671 GCA_036389695.1 Pyrinomonadaceae bacterium | reverse complement strand
AGCTTTTCAAACGGCAAAGCCTGATGCTCGAAGGCATCGAGCGACATTTTTTGAACGGTTTTGACCAGCTCCGCGAAGGTTTGCGTATCGTGCAGCCTGACCCGCAAAATAAGCGTATTGATGAAAAGTCCGATAATCGATTCCAGCTCCGGATGCCCGCGACCCGCGACTGGCGCGCCGACCAGAATGTCTTCCTGCCCTGTGTAGCGATAGAGCAAGGTGTAGTAGCAAGCCAGCAGCAGCATAAAAAGAGTTACTTTATACTGGCGGCTCAGCGCAATCAGCGCCTCGCTCAGCTCGTCGCTGAAGACAAAGCCGGCGACCGTTCCGTTAAACGTCTGGTCTGTCGGGCGGGGATTATCGGTCGGCAGATGGATGATATGCGGCGCGCCCGCTAATTGATTAGTCCAGTAATTCACCAGCTTGCTCAGGCGCAGACCGCGCAGATTCGCTCTCTGCCACTGCGCGTAGTCCGAATACTCGACCTGAAGAGGCGCGAGCGGTATATCTTGGCGTCCGCGCCGAAATGCTTCGTAAATTTTGTTTAGCTCCGTGACGAATATGCCGAGCGACCACGCGTCGGTGATGATGTGGTGCATGGTCACGCTGAGCAGGTGATTGGCGGAATCGAGTCGAAACAGCTTGTAGCGAACGCAGACGCCGCTCGCCAAATCAAACGGCGTCTGCACTTCTTCATTGAGCAATTGACCGAAGACCGCGTCCTTTTCCCCGCTGGAAAGTTTCGAAAGGTCTTCAACCGGCAGATGAACTTCGACTTCGGGCTCGACGATTTGCACCGGCTCATCGCTGACCACGTCAAAGCGAGCGCGCAGCATATCGTGCCGCCGCGTGATGGTTTCGAGCGCCTTCTGCAGGCTCGCGACATCCAGAGAGCCTTGAAACGGGACGTAGAGCGGGATGTTGTAAAGCGGGCTGCCGGGCTGGAGCTTGTCCATAAACCAGAGCTGTTCCTGCGGATACGAAAGAGGAAAAAGTCTCGGAGCCTGAAACCTGCGCCGCAGCAAAGCGCTCATAATCCGGCGTTTCTCGGCGACACTCAATTTTGTCAGTTCGTTTTTCGAGAGCATTTTCTTACCTCTTGTCGGGCGACCGACCGTTAAGCCGGAAAGGTTTGATTGATGCCGCTAAACCCGCCATGGTCATCAGTTGGCTGCAACAATCCCTCAAATCGGCGGGCGCCATTTCCATGCTTCCGTTTTCGGATAATCGCTGCTTGATTTCGCGCGTATAAATTTCAAATATTTCGCTGCCTTTATCCTGCAGTTTTTCGACCGAATCATCAGTCTCATCCGGCGCGGACAAAACAGAAAGCGGATTAAACCGGCGCAGATAGACGCTGTCTATTTCGGCTTTGGTGCGTGCCAGCTCGTAGTAGTATTTCAAATATATCGAATGCATTGAGTCGTGACCGTTTTTCGTCGAGCCGTTTGCGTCGGCAGTGGCGGATTTCGGTTTGACATTATTTGAAGTCTGATAATTACGCGCCCACGCCAGCAGCGATTCGACGTCGTCGAAATCCTGCAGCGAAGGAGCGTCGAGCTGTTCTTTCAGAAAATCGTCTATCTGGTCTTCGGTCAATTCGTCCAGTGTCTCCAGCAGACGGCGCTCGGAGCGCGTCAATATCGCCGAAGCCATCTTCGATTCGTCCAGCCACACTTCATCTTCGAATTCGCTCAGAGCCTTTGCCAGAGTCTGCACGGTCGGATTTTCGAAAAGCAGCCGCACCGGCACGTCCAGATGATAATGTCGATTAATACTGTTGATGACCTGCGTGACTAATATCGAGTGTCCGCCGAGGGCGAAAAAATCGTCGTTTGTTTTCAAATCCTCGACTTTCAGAGATTTACGCCAGATGGCGAGCAGTTCCTTTTCGATGTCGCTCGCCGGTTCTATCGCTTTCGAGGCTCTTGTGACGGTCGGTTCCGGCAGTCTTTTGCGGTCGAGCTTGCCGTTCGGCGTCAGCGGCAGCTGCGCGATGGTCATTATATTGGCGGGAACCATATAATTCGGCAGATTCTTGCCGAGATACGCGGTGACCGCGCCCGTGTCGAGCGCGTCTTCGGGATTCTCCAGCACGACGTATGCCACCAGCCGCTTATCGTATTTATCGAATTGATGAATGACGACGACGGCTTCCGCGATGCCCGGATACAGACTTAAAAGAGATTCTATTTCGCCCAGTTCGATGCGCAGTCCGCGCAGCTTGACCTGCGAATCTATGCGACCGATATATTCGATGTTGCCGTCGCTGCGGAAACGCGCGAGGTCGCCCGTTTTATACAGCCGCGTGCCTGCGGTGAACGGATTTTTGACAAACTGTCTTTCGGTCAGTTCCGGTTTGTTCAGATAACCTTCGGCTAAATTGTGTCCGCCGATGTAAAGCTCGCCCGCGACGCCGATGGGCGCGGGCTGAAATTTTTCGTTCAGAATATAAATCTGCGTATTGGCGATAGGACGCCCGATGGGCACGCTCAGATACTGGTCGCGCCATTCGGCGCAATCCCAGTAAGTCACGTCGACGGCGGCTTCGGTCGGTCCATACAGATTGTGCGCGCTCACGCCCGGCAAAGCTTGAAGTCGCCGACATTGTTCCACCGTCAAAGCCTCGCCGCTGCAAATAATTCGATTCAAAGAATCACAGCCCGCGAGATTTTCATGCAGAAAAAGCTGGAGCATCGAGGGCACGAAATGCATGCAGGTGACTTGCTGTTTTTTGATAAGCTCGACCAAATAAGCGCTTTCCTTATGCCGGTCAGGCTCGGCGACGACCAGACAGGCTCCTTCCGATAAAGTCCAGAAAAATTCCCAGACCGAGACGTCAAAAGTAAACGGGGTTTTCTGCATCACGCGGTCGTTTGTTTGCAGATTGTATTCCGCCTGCATCCATTGCAGGCGATTATCAATCGCGCCGTGCGAAACCATTACGCCTTTCGGCTGCCCCGTCGAACCGGAGGTGAAAAGAACATAAGCGAGATTGTCAGGCTTCAAATCGACGGGCGGCGCGACATCTTCTTCCTCATCCGGCTCGAATTCAATTTCATCGAGCGCGATGACGTTAACGTCATGCGCCGCCAGCGCAGGCAGAGTTTCGGAAACGGTCAGGACGTAATCGACCTTCGCGTCATCGAGCATATAGGCGACGCGCGCCTCAGGATAATCCGGCTCGAACGGCATATAAGCCGCGCCCGCTTTTAAAATGGCGAACAACCCGATAACCATTTCCAGCGAGCGCGGCAGACAGATTCCGACTATCGAACCCACGCCGACGCCGCTGCTTTGCAATAGTCCGGCGATACGATTGGCGCGTTGGTCAAGTTGCCGGTAGGTCAGCGCGGTTTCCCGGAATGTCACCGCCGTGGCGTCCGGCGTTTTTTGAACCCATCTTTCGAATCTTCCGTGAAGCGGCAAAACTTCCGCCCACCGGCGGCTGGTATCGTTCCATTCTTCCAGAATCAACTTTTGCTCGCTTGGCGATAGGAAGGAAAATCCGGCGAGCGGCTCATCCGGGTTTTCCAGCACGTATTCGAGAATATTTATTAAATGGGTCGCCATGCGCCCGACGGTCTCGGCTTCAAACAAATCGGTGGCGTATTCGAAGACAGCCGACAATCCGTCGTCGGTTTCGGTCATCGCCAGAGTCAAATCGAATTTCGAGATTTTGACGTCGAGGCTCAACTGCTGCTGCTGCTCCGCCACCGGCTGTTCGCTCGGCTGAGCCGTTTCCTTAACGCTCGATTTTTCCGTCGGCAGATTCTGGAAGGTGAACATCACCTGAAACAGCGGGTTATAACTGAGACTGCGCTCGGGCTGCAATTCGGAAACTAATTTTTCGAAGGGCAATTCCTGATGCGCGTAGGCTCCGAGCGTCGTATCGCGAACCTGCGCCAGAAACTCGCGAAAACTCATCTCCGGCGCGAGCGAGCTGGACAGAACGAGCGTGTTGGTAAAAAAGCCGATGACCGTTTCAAGCTCCGAATGACTGCGATTGGCAATCGGCGTTCCGACGACTATCTTCGATTGATGCGTGTAGCGGAACAACAAAACCTTAAACGCGCTCAACAAAACCATAAACGGCACGACGCCCGACTCGCGGCATATCGAATTTAATTTTTGCAGAGACGAGCGCGAGATGTTAAACGGGTAAAGCGCGCCTTTAAAAGACTGCCGGGCGGGACGCGGATGATCCAGCGGCAGCGCCAGTACGGGCGGCGCGCCTTCCAGCCGGGTTCGCCAATAAGAAAGCAGCGACTGGAGATTTTCTCCCTGCAGCAGTTTGCGCTGGGAAATCGAATAATCTACGTATTGCTGCGGCAGCGGCGGCAGATTCGGCGCGCTGCGCGAGTGCGCCGCCTCATACAGAACCTGAAATTCTTTGGTGAAGATATTGATAGACCAGCCGTCCGAGATAATGTGGTGCATCACCAGCAGCAGCAGGTTTTCATTGCTGGGCTGCAAAATCAAACGCGCCCGCAGCAGAGGTCCGGTCGCCAGATTAAAAGGCACCCAGATTTCGCTGTTGAGCGTCTGTTCCAGCAGCTTCGGATTCGATTTCGCGTTATTGGCGCGCAGGTCGATAACCGAGAAATCCAGCGCCTCGTCGACATTGTCGATAATCTCCTGATACGGATTATCGTCCCGGACGACGAAACGGGTTCGCAGAGCGCTGTGGCGCTCGACTATCTGCCGGATGGTTTCTTCTACCAAACCGGGATTAATCTGACCGCGCAGGGGCAGCATTGCCGGCAGATTATAGATACAGCTATCCGGGTCCATCTGCTCAAGAAACCACAAACGTTCCTGGGAAAATGACAGGGGCGCGTATTTTTGCCGAGGCTCGTTTCGAGCCTCGGCTTTGGGACGCGTTTGAGGTTTGTTTTTCTTGAGCTTTTGTTCAAGCAACGCCAATTTCGCTGGTGATAATTGAGCAATGCGCTTTTCTAAATCCATCTTCTTTGGGCAAAACTGTCGCCGTTAACCTGCCTGGCTCACGGAACTGATAGTAGACAAAATATTGGATGCTATCGCGTTGATTGCTTCCGGACTGAGATTTTTAGCGCCTGACCAAGCCTTTTGTAAATCCGACAGATACTGTTGATATGCGTCCTGGCGCTGACCGGCAAGTTTTCTCGGCAATCCTTCATTCTCGTCGCCGGAGACTTTTTGCGCGATAGCCTGCAGCTTGGCGTCCGTATCGATGTAGATTTGTCTTACCGCTTTTTCATATTCAAACTGCTCCTGCGCCTGCCCGAAAAACGCTTCCTGCGGGTTGTCGGATTTTTGCTGTCCCGCCGAATCGACGTATTTTTTAGTTATTTTCAATATTGCCTGATACGCTTCCTGCTGCACTTCGGCGATTTCCTGCTGGGTATCGAGATATGTCTGCGCAAACTGTTTCACAGCATTCTCATGGGCAGAAAGGTTCGCTTGTAAAAACTTTTCGGATGCCTCTTGAAACGGTCTCAAAACCTCTTCCGTGGTCGCGTTTGAAGATTCGTCCGCGGCGGCTTTTGAAGTGGTTTTCGAAGAAGTTTCCGTTGACTTGTTTGTCGATGCCATACAATTTCTCCTTAAGGGCTAACTGCCTTGGTTGATTTTCTATAGTGATGAACGTTGCCTGGTAGATACTGCCGAAGCTGTCGATACATCTGCGGCGCCGTCGTAGTTGTCGAATCCTCAATCTTTCATTTCATTGAGGAGCAACCCGGTTACGGATAAAATGCTCCCGGAATCATCATAGATTTTTCCGGAGTCCTCGCAATCACACTGAATCATCTGTGAATGATTGAGCGTAATCGGGTAATTGTGATTTACTCTCCGACCGGAGCTGCCCCGGTCGCAGTCTGCAATTTAGTTAATCAGCCCGCGACAGTTATGCCCTGGACAGAAATCGGGATTGTTTCGAGAAGCGTTGAATATTTTTGGAAAGCCGACATATTAGAAACCTTAAACGTAAACGTAGAGAGTGCTTCATAGAAACATCCTGTTCATACAGCCCGCGCTTTCTCCAACGGGCAAACCACAAAGGTCGCAAAGCGATTGAATTTCCCACAAAATATCACACAAGCCTGAATATTGCAAGAAAAATTTTCGGTGCCCGCGCGAGGGTATTTTCCTTCAAATATCCTGCGGGATTAAGTTAAAGTTCTGAGCGGAAACCTTTGAAAACACAGCCTCTTTTATTTGCGGCAATAAAAAAAATCCCGGCGTCGGCTCGCGCGTCCGCCGGATAAACGAAAAGTGAACGAATTATGTAATTTCGTTAAAAGATGTCCGCGGCAATATGCAGCAGCAGCAGAATTATCCGGACTAGAGAGAACGGATTTGAAGAAATCCGCTCCCGGAAACGGGCTGGATGAAGGTTATTTGCTTAAAGTTCTAAAGAAGCAATGCGTTTATCTCCCGGCGATTCAAAAAAAATACTTGTTCTCTTTCCATTGTTCGGATATATTAGTGCCCTAAATTTTTTCCAAAGACCGAAAAGCTGCAAACGCAAATTTAACCTTAGAGCAGCAGCCTATACGATATTGGTCGATAAGCCTCTGGCTGGACTGATGTCAAGATTAATAAAAGAAGAATCAAAGCGAAACAGCTTAAGGAAAGGTGCCCTTTTATGCCAAACTTAATGCTTCTTATACTTCAAATCGGCGTCATTATAGCCGCCGCGCGTTGTATCGGATTGCTCTTCCGAAAGTTTCAACAACCTCAGGTCATCGGCGAGATAGTCGCGGGACTTCTGCTCGGACCTTCATTGCTCGGTCACGTCTCGCCCGCTCTCTCGGCTCAATTATTTCCTCCCGCCAGTCTCGGCGCGCTGAATGCGATTAGCCAGGTGGGTCTTATGATCTATATGTTTCTGGTCGGGCTGGAGCTCGATTTGAAGAAACTTCGCAGCCTGGGAAATACCGCCGTCGTCATAAGTCAGGTCAGTATCGTCGTCCCGTTTCTTTTAGGCATTTTAATCGCGCTCTTTCTTTATCCGCGACTCTCTGACAGCAGCGTGCGCTTCATCGCCTTCGCGCTCTTTATGGGAGCCGCGATGAGCGTCACCGCCTTCCCTGTGCTCGCCAGAATTTTAACCGACCGCAAGCTGCTCACGACCGAAGTCGGGACAGTGTCGATTGCCTGTGCCGCAGTTGACGACGTGTCGGCGTGGTGCATTTTGGCGGGAATCATCGCGCTGCTGCGCGCGGACGAAGGACAGTTCTCACTGCTTCTGACGCTCGGCGCACTGGTTTTTTACCTGATAGTTATGATTTACGTCGCCAGTCCGCTGCTGCGCCGTTTGGAAACTTCTTATCTGCGCGGCGGGCTGAGCTTCGACATGATTGCCGTTATCATTCTGGTGCTTCTGGCTTCGGGCTGGGTAACCGAATGGCTGGGCGTGCACGCGCTCTTCGGAGCCTTTTTCGCAGGCGTCATCTCGCCGAAGAATAAGGAGTTTGCCCGTGAGGTTTCATCGCGGTTCGAGCCGTTGACGGTAGTCCTGATGCTCCCGCTTTTCTTTGCTCTGACCGGGCTGCGCACGAATGTCAGCCTGATTAGCGGCTACACGATGTGGTTTTACTGCCTGTTGATTATTTTCGTCGCGATTGCCGGTAAGCTGGGCGGCGCGATGATTGCGGCGCGAGTCAAAGGAATGCCGTGGCGCGAATCCGCCGCTATCGGATTATTGATGAACACGCGCGGGCTGGTCGAGCTGGTCATCCTCAACATCGGGTTGGATATGGGAGTGCTGTCGCCCACGCTCTTTTCGATGATGGTGCTGATGGCGTTGACGACTACCTTTATGGCGACGCCGCTTCTGCACTGGGTTTATCCCGAACACATGCTGCGTTCCCGCGAGCAGCCCGAGATAAAAGACGTAGCATTTGAGCAGGCAGAACTGAAAGGAGTTTGATATGTCTCCGACGCTGACGGCGTGGCGCAAGCCGCCGCCGGTATTGAGGCTGCCGACCGACGAGGTGCACGTCTGGCGCGCGTCTCTGTCGCAAACGCAGAAAAATCTGGAATTTTGCCGGGAAACGCTCGCCGAAGACGAAAGAGAACGCGCCGCGCGTTTTCACTTCGAGCGTGACCGGCATCATTTCATCGCCGCGCGCGGAATATTGCGTCAGCTTCTCGGTCACTATCTGAATGTCGAGCCGCACCGCCCGAGTTTTAAATACACTTTCTACGGGAAACCATTTCTGGCAAGCGATAACAGCGGCGCGGAGCTGCGCTTTAATGTCTCGCACGCGGGCGAGCTCGCTCTATATGCTTTCAGCCGTCGGCGCGAGCTGGGCGTCGACATCGAAAAAATTCGTCCTGACATCGAGCATCAAAGTATTGCCTCGCGATTCTTTTCCGAACAGGAAATCGCCGCGCTTGGCAAGCTGCCGGTAAAACAGCAGCAGCAAGCCTTCTTTCTCTGCTGGACGCGCAAAGAAGCTTATATTAAAGGCATCGGTGAAGGTTTATCGCTGCCGCTGCACACTTTCGACGTGTCGCTCGCGCCGGGCGAGCCGGCGGTTCTACTCGCTGTGCGCGGCAGACGGCGCGAAGCCGAGCGCTGGACTTTGCGTGACCTGCAGCCGGGCGCGGGCTACGAAGCGGCATTGGTCGCCGAAGGCAGCGACTGGCATTTGAAATGCTGGCAGTGGAGCTAATAAAAATTGCGGCACGTGAAAGATAAAGGCATTGTTTTAGCCTCGCCGATATTGTCTTAACCCGTCAAAGCGCGAAAATATACCTGCGAAACAGCCGCTAAACTTCCGGTGCCGTCCGCTAAAGAATTGATTAAATTGCGGTTCATCTTTAAAATTTCCCTTTTATGAATGAAAATCTTCGCAGATTGTTTCCCGCGCTGCAAAAATACACGTATCTAAACAGCGCGGCGAATTCGCTGATGCCTTCGATGACAATCGAAGCGGTATATTCACAGCTTCGAGACGCTTCGGAAAACGGCACGGTTAATTTTCTCGAATGGATTCAGACCAAGCAGCGCGCGCGGCAGATGGTGGCGGAAATGCTGAAAGTTCGCGCCGAGCAAATCGCGTTTATGCGCAATACTTCGGACGGTTTTTCGACCATCGCCAACGGTTTGGATTGGGCGGAAGGCGACAATATCGTCTCTTTCGAGCGCGAATTTCCCGCCAATTTTTACGCGTGGCGAATGGTTAGAGATAAATTCGGCGTCGATTTGCGGCTTTGCCCCGAACGCGACGGCAGGATAGATTTGGACGAATTTATCGGCTTAATCGACTCGAACACGCGTCTGGTTTCAATCAGCGCGGTGCAATACGCGACCGGCTTTTGCGCCGATTTGGAAAGAATCGGGCGCGCGGCGCGCGAGGCGGACGCGCTTTTCGCCGTCGATATTATTCAGGGCTTCGGCGCGATGCCGTTTGATTTGCCCGCGCAGTTTGTCGATATTGCGGCGGGCGCGAGCCACAAATGGCTCTGCTCGCCCGAAGGCTGCGGGATTTTATATCTTTCCGAGCGCGCTCGCGAACGCGTCGAGCCGACGCTGGTCGGCTGGGTCAGCGTCGAAGCCGCGCGGAATTTTGAAGATACGGCGCAGGCTTGGAAACCGAACGCGCTCGCCTGGGAATCGGGAACCAGCGCCGCGAGTCTTTTTTACGGCTTGGAACAAAGCCTCAAGCTTCTGCACGAAACCGGCGCGGAAAATATCTGGAATCATCTTGAGGATTTAACGGATTACCTGTGCGAGCTTCTGCAAGCGAAAAATTACGAAATCGTCAGCTCGCGCGCCGGCAGCGAAAAATCGCAGATTGTGTGCATTTTGCCGCGAGCCAATCAGAGTTCGGACGAGCTGGCGGAAAATCTGCAAAACGAAAACATAATCGTCAGCCCGCGCGGCGAGCGCATCCGCATCGCGCCGCATTTTTTCAACAATCATGCAGATATTGAAAAGCTGATTGAGGCTTTACCATAAAGAAAATCAGCCGCGAACAAACACGAAAGACACAAAAGAATTAGCCACGAAAGGTCACGAAAAGGCACGAAAAAGTTTTTTGTTTTATTTTCGTGTTTTTTCGTGTAATTTCGTGGCTAATTCTCTTTGCGCTTTTTGCGGCTTTTTGCGGCTATTTTTCTTCCAGCGGAATATCGGGCGTTAAATCGTCCAGATTCAGGCGCAGCATTCCGCCCGCGTCGGAGAAGGATTCCATTTCGTCGCGCTGCCGTTTGCGGACGTAGAAAAACACGAAGCCGACGCCGATGCCCGCCAGAACCGCGAGACCGATGCCGGAAACGATTGCCAGAACCGTGCCGAAAAATATTTCCGTCAGCGTTATCGCGTAGCTGCGCTGCGCGCGCTCATACTGAAACGGGTCTTCGCTGAGCCACTGGACGATTTTTTCGTATTTAATCTGGTCCATCAGCGCGTTTGCCGCCGCTTCGTCCGCCGCGTCAAAGACAAAGACGTTGTAATTTCCGACGCGGCGATAATAAATCGGCGGATTCGGCGCGCTTTCGCTGAAACGCTGTTTGACTTTTTCGTCCGTTTCAATCGACGCTTGCGGCGTGTTGTATTCGACAATCAGAAGCTTTCCCGCTTCGTAAGGCGCGGTGACGGCTTCGGTGCCGCCTTCGAAATCAATCAAATCAAGTACGGGGCGCTCGCCGAGCGCATTGCGCAAATCGCTCGCGTTTTTTATCAAAGCGGCGCGGCTTTGCGCGTTTTGCCATTCGGGCAGATGCTTGATGATAACGGGCACGCCGTCCGTTTCGGAAACCTCCTGCGCCGTCGTCTGGGCGCCGACGCCAAACGAAATCGTTAAGAGAAAACTCAAAGCAAACGCAATCCGACTCATTAAAAATCTTCTCCGCATTGAAATTTTTTCGCGCCTTTCGGGAATCAAGATACTGGCATTTCCGGGGTGAAAATTAAACATTATATGATAAACGCTCGTATAAGTGTAATGAATAGATACACAAACAGGCGTGTATCATATGCGTCAGTCGATACACGCTTTGGTTTGCAACCTTTTAGGATGTCGCGCGTGTAAGAAATGATGCCTTGTATATTGTAATAAAAAGGCTTTGAGAAGCATCCAGAAATTATAAACCTACGAATATAGTTTATGGCACGCAAATTGATTAAAGATACGAACGTAGGGGGAATTTGAACAATGACAACAACAGAAACTTTAAATTATCCGGTATGGCAGAATTTATCGACGGCTGATGTTGAATCAGAAGACAAGATTGAATTCGAAGAGCTAGCCGATGCCAGCGGCAGCAGCGATTTAATCCTCGCCCAATCAGCCGCCAAAGGCGATATGAAAGCCTTTGAGGAAATTTATAACCGTCATCATCGCAGAGTTTATTCGCTTTGTCTGCGTATGCTGCAAAATACGGCGGAAGCCGAAGATTTGACACAGGAAGTTTTTATCCAGCTTTATCGTAAGATTGGAAGTTTTCGCGGCGATTCCGCCTTCACCACGTGGCTGCACCGTCTGACGGTCAACCAGGTTCTGATGCACTTCCGCAAACGCACGGTGAAATTTGAAAAAACGACCGAAGAAGGCGAAACTCCGGTGCAAATCGTGCCGGGAACGGAAAATTCGGGCAAGATGCCGATTGTCGACAAAATCGCACTGGAAAACGCGATTGCACAGCTTCCCACAGGCTACAAAAACGTTTTCGTCCTGCACGATGTCGAAGGCTACGAGCACGAAGAAGTAGCGAAGATTTTAGGCTGTTCCGTCGGAACGTCGAAATCGCAGCTGCATAAAGCTCGCCTGAAAATGCGCAAGCTTTTACAGAAAAAATCGAATCCGCGTCTTATCGGCGCATGGTAATTTATAACGGAATAATTTTGGCGAAAAGGCTTCTCAAAACTGAGAAGCCTTTTTAGTTTATTTTTTAAGAACAGAACATTTTTTCCAATCAGATTCATTTGGAAATCTATACTTCCAAAAGTCCCAGCCGTTTCTTTGATGTATCGTTATCGCTTTCGCCGCATCTGAAAGTGAATTGTAGATTTTCTCGTCAAAGATAAGATTACCGTTTTCAATTTTCGCATAGTATATTTTGCCTTTAAAGGTTGCACTAAATTCAGTTCCTGACGGAAAACTAACACCCATTGAAATCCATGCATCAGAATCTGAACCATTTTGCTCAAAACTCTTTTCTGCCGGAAGGTTAAGTAATTTTCGAATTACTTCATTATAAGTGGTTGTCTCTGTTTCTCTTCTAGCAGTTAATGCTTTGAAAACTTCAAAATCAATTTCTATATTCACGATGTCTCTCCTTTTTAATCATTTTACTAACTCGTCTCTAGTTAATATAGTAACTATAGTAAAATTAATAGCAGGCGTCAAGTAGTTTGTAGAAAAGTTAAAAACCTCTTAATAAATATAAAAAAGGCAAGTTGGAACTTGCCTTTCACTAAAAGTTAATTGTTATTTTACTTTAGAAATTTGGCTCAAGCCGCTTCTTTACTGCTACATTAATCACTAGCTAAAGCTTATGGCAATTCATAAATCAAGCTTCAGCTGAACCTAGTTTTACTTAACTTTATCGAGCTTCATCTCAAAAAACTTCATCCACGTTTTCCCATCTCCGGAAAACTCGCCCGTTTCAAGCCACACGTCGTTATTCGTTTTGATGATATAGCGAACTGTTCCGGTCGGAAATTGAAAGCCCCATTCGCAGCCGCCAGCGAGCAGCTTGAAATCGCGCTCGCCGCTCATGCCGCTTGCCAGATACGTGCGAAAGCGATAGCCTTTCGCTTTTGCGTCAAACGCCAGCACGGCGAGCGTTTCGTGAATAACTTTGCCCTCCGCGTTGCTCGAATTCATAAAGGCTGATTTTAAAATAAAAAACGGCTTCCGTTAATTCGAAAGCCGTCTTCGTTTCAGAGCAACTAACTTTTACCGTCGCTGTTGCCGTTTGTCCCGACCGGAGCCGGTTGTTTCTGCATCTGGTCGCGGAAAAGATTCAGCAAAAGCAAAGTTCCGATATTGCCGCCGCCGTCGCCGCTTCCGTTGCCGCCCGAAGCCAGAATATCGGGCGTGATGCGGACGCCTTTTTCGCCGATGACTTTTAAAGTCTCGACCAAAGCGACGCCGTTTGCGCCTAAAGCGTTGACCTGTTCTTTGTAAGCGACGCCCTGCGCTTCGCCCATCAGGCGCACTTTTTCGGCTTCGGCTTTACCCGTTTCCGAGATGTAATAGGCTTCGCCCTCGGCTTCTTTCTTGCGCTGCTCGGAGCGTTTTCCGGCGATGTCCACGCCGACCGTCGCTTCCATCAAGCTGCGCTGGTTGTCAGCCTGCGAGCTGGTTCTTTCCAGCTCGATGCGCTTGATTTCGGCTTCGCGCTGCGCGTTGAACATCGACTGCTTTTGTTCCGCCAGGATTTTTTCCGTCTGCGTTTTCATCAATTCTTCGGGCAGATGAATGTGGCAAATCAAAACGTTGACGACATCGACGTGATATTTCAAAAGGTGCATCCGCACGCGGGCTTCGGCGCGTTCCTGTTCTTCGTGGCGATTTTGCAGATAAGCCATCGCCGAAGATTCGGACGCCTGATTGCGGAAAATCGAGTCAATCAAAGGATGCATCACGTTTTGCACGAGCTTCTCGGTGCTGCCGATTTTCGCCACCATAAACGGCGCGTCTTCGGGCTTAACGCGAAAAACGACGCGCACTTCGAGCTGCATCGTGAAACCGTCTTTGGAAATGACGGCAAACGGGTCGAAAGAATTTCCGACTTCTTCCGCCGTCCATTCGACGGTCATATTCGTCGTCGGAATAACAATCGGCGTCGTCGCCAGCGTGTTGACGTAATAGCGTCCCGGTCCGACGACCGTTTCCTGAATGCCTCTGTAACCTTCGGGCACGACGTAAGCTTCGTGCGCGCCGCTGTCGAGACGTTTATCAGCCGGGTCGCTGACCAGTTCGGCTTTGATTTGGTCAATCGTCAAATCGTCGCCGTCAACTTTGTCGAGCTTTTCCGCCGCGATGTTGACTTGCTCTTCCTCTTCGCGTTCGAGCCGTTCGCGGATTTTCGCCGCCATGGCTTTGCGTATTTCCTCGCCCGGGTCTTTGCCGACGTTGGAAACAATCACGGCGACCTCGCCGGGCTTGACTTCCTTCGCCGATTCCATAATCACTTTAAACATCAACGGATTGATGTAATAAGTACCGGGCAGCAGGATGTCTTTCTGCGGTCCGCGCTGACCGCCGCTCGTGATAAACGTGTTCGAGTCCTGAAAGTTGTCGTGCCCGACGACGGGCTGCGCCACGTAATCGCGCGGGTCGAGCGGCGCGCCGTCCAGCGCTTCGACCAGACCGATTTGGTTTTCCGAGATAACGGTCGCGTCGTAAAGCCGGACGTAAAACAATCCGGGCTTTTGCTCGTTCGAATTATCAATCGCCACCGATTGCGTGTGAATGCGGTAAGTTCCGGGCGTTAAGGTTTCGACCTGTGGACCTTTCTGCCCGCCGCCGTAAACGAAGCTCTCCGCGTCCTGAAAATTTTTGTGACCTTTGACGGCGCTGCCGTGCAGGCGTCCGGGTTCGAGCTGCGCGCCGTCGGCGCTCGTCACGACGCCGATTTTTCCCGGCGGAATAGTCGTCACTTTGGCAATCGAGACGTTAAACAGATACGGGTGAATCGCCCATTTTCCCGGCGGCAGCGTGCGCAGCTGGATGCCTTTGACGCCGCCCTGCTTGATAAACGCAATCGGGTCCTGGAAATTGTTATGCGCGTTCTGCGCGCGGTCGGGCGCGAAAATCGAGCCGGTCTGCATCGGCTCGCCGTCAATCGCTTCGATAATGCCGAGCTCGTCCGCGCCGATTTCGACGAGCGGAACTTTTTGCGTCACGCGCACAATCGGGTATAAAACGAAATGCAGTCCGGGCTTTAAGACTTCCGCCTGAATACCGACTTCGCCCTCGGTCGCCACGACGCGTCCCTGCGCCATCCGGCGTCCCCAATAACGGCGCTCTTTAATCGCCACTTCCTGCGCGCCGACATTGACCAGAAAGCGCGTCACGATATACCAAGCCAGACCTAAAAAGATAAGTCCGACGACAGCCAAGACAATCAAAAGTATAGATTGTTCCATTGTAATTTCCTCAAGAAATCCGGCGAAATGCCTCTAGCTATTACATTTACCATTTACCGTTTATCATTTATCAATCGGTCGTTTATTACGCATCAACCGATAAATGTTCAATGTTCAATGATAAATGTCATCGCTTTTCCTGAAACTCAGAGCGCAGTTTCGCCAGTTTTTGCTTCAACACAAAGCCTGCGCCCGAAGCTTTTTCAGTTTGCGGAAGAAGCCAAAATTCGCTTTCCGCGAGCTGAAATAAATCCGTTTGGGTAAAATCTTTCAGACCCCTTGAAATTTTAATCGCAGTTTCGACGGTCGCGGCGAAAATTTCCGCCGAGCCGCTCAAAGCCGCAAAATGTAAAAGCCGTATCAAGTCTTTTTTGCCTGCGAAATTTTCTCCGAAGGCTTGAAAACGCTCGATAAATTCGGCGTTGGTTCGCAGTTTGTTTTCATCGATAAATGAAGAAAGCGCAGCGAACCGTTCCGCATCGCAGCGAAAAACAAGCTCTTTTAAAACGAGTTCGTAAAACTCGTCGCCGTAATCTTTCGCTTCGATTAAAGCCGTAAAATCGCTGGTTTCAGCTTTTGCCAGAATTTTTTGCCGCAGCATCTCGCGCAGTCCGGCTTCGTCTTCCGCCTGCTGCGCGCGAATTTCCTCTTCGCTCGGCGCGAAGATGCTCTGGTATTGAATCGTTTGAAATTGTGCCGGAGTTTCGACGGTTGACGGCAGAGTTTTTTGCCGTCTGAGATAAATTGGAATTGTAACAGCAGCGGCGACAGCCGTAATCAGGAATAAAATTGTAAGGAAAACGAGCATCTTTGGCTCAAACAACGCCGGACTTTCCGAAAAGAAAACCTTCCGAGCGTTGTCCTCAAATTAAAATATACGCCGCGCTTGAGAAAAAGTTCTCAAAAGAAAAAATTTTCCGAAAAATATTTTTCGCTTTACGGCTGAATCGGTTCTTTCGCGCCTTTTATCGGCTCGAAAGGAAGAAAATTCATCTCCAGCCAGGCGCTGAAAATCGAAAAGAATTCGCGAAACGCCCAGTAATTTTCGCCTTCGTATTGGCGGCGATTCGCCGTGATGCCTATGCTGTCCACGCCGAGATTGCTGCACAGATAAAGCGCCCGCGCCTGATGAAATTCCTGCGTGACGAGAATCGCTTTCTGCACTTCAAAAATTTCTTTCGCGCGATAACACGTATCATAAGTGCGCCTGCCCGCAAAATCCAGCACGATGTCCGTTTCGGGCACGCCGAGCTGCATCGCCGTCTGCTTCATCGCGGTCGGCTCGTCGTATTGGTGCGTCGGGTTGTCGCCGCTCATCAGAAGCTTTCGGACGCGACCGGCGCGATAAAGCTCGACGGCAGTCACAACTCTATCGTAAAGCGCGTTTGAAGGCGAGCCGTCGCTCCAGACCCGCGCGCCGAAAACGATTGCCACGCGCGGCGGCTCTTCCGACGGAATTTCCGTGATTGAAGTTTGCAGCCGCTGATTTTTATAAGATTTAACGTGCAGGCTGACAATATAAGCGACGAAAAGCCCGACCAAACCGAGCGTAATCAATCCGAGTGTAATCCTTTGAAGCCATTTCATAAAACTTTCAAACTTAGGATTTATAAATAAACATTGGCGCAAACGCCAGAAACAGATACGAAACGAGCAAAAATCCGAGAATAATTTTTTCGCTCGGCGAAATTTTCCAATCTTCGCGGCGAAAATTTCGGAAAACGTCGCGTCCTTTAATGATAACCAAAAATATTCCGCCCGCAACCGCCGGAATCGTCGCGTAAAAGAAAACGTCGGCGTAAGCTTGCGCCTGATAGACGGAAGACGCGATAAATTCAAAAGTCTGCAAAAGCGATTTGAAAGCGACGGTGTAAAGCAGAATATTCCAAACGCAAGCCGCCGTTTGACCGCTTTCCGACCGCGAAAATCTGCGCCGCATTACTTCGACCATCGCGGCGCAGACGAGTTCAATCAAAGGCACGCGAAAAACCGTGAAAACGGATTTCGGCGCGAAAAGCGTGTCGCCGCCAAAGCCGCGATAAATCAAAATCTCTCCGGCGATTGAATTGTAAAAATAACCCAAAGCGAGAAACGTAAACGCCAAAATGAGCCACGGAAGAATTTTAAACGATGGTTTCATTGCACGGATTCATGGATGACGATATTTCTCTGCGCCAGTTGCGCCACAAATTTCTCCGCGTCGATGGCTTTTTCCTGCGGCGTCGCGCCGCGCCGCAGAACGTTGCCGCGCGCCATCATCTGCGCGATGATTGAAGCGGGAAAAGCCGTCGTGCGCATCATCGCGCTTAAATCCGTCGCTTCGTCGTATTTATCGACGATGTCGTAGCGAAAGCGTTTCTTTTCGCCGTCCGTGCTGCCGGCAAATTCCACACGCACCAGAACGTAATCCGGCTCGTCGGCGGGCAGATGTTTCTGCAGAAGCTCGCCGAAAACCTTGCGCGGCGTGACTTTGGCGTAATCAATCAGAATTTCTTCGCTCGAACACAAGCCCAAATCAATCATCGTCTTAAACTTTTCGCAATGTCCCGCGTAGCGAATCGTTTTGTAATCCAGTTCACGAATTTTGCCGAGAAAAGTTTCGGGCAAAGTCGAAGTTCCGCCCGACGTCTGAAAGGCTTCGAGCGCGGGAAAATCTTTAAACGCCAGGCTTTCCAGCTCGGTCATCGACTCGACTTCCTTTATCTCGCCGCCGCGAATGACGCGCGCGACCTCGACGTATTCGTTTATCAAGCCTTCGACCGAGAAAACGAGCTGATAATCGAGCGGCTGCTGCGGATTCTGCGGCAAACCGCCGACGCGTATGTGAATTTCCTCGACTTCGTCCAAACGGTTCGCGCCGTGCATAGCGAGAATGGAAACCATTCCGGGCGCGAGACCGCAATCGGGAATGATGCTGATTCCGGCTTTTTTCGCTTCCGTGTCCAGGGCTAATTGCTCGTCGACGATGTAATTGTTGCCGCCCAAATCGCAAAAATTCGTCGCGGTTTCAATCGCCGCTTTCGACAATTCGACGTTATACCAGTAATTAACGCACGAAATCGCGGAATCGTGCGGCTTCATCAATTCGGCGACCGCCGCGTAATCCGAAACATCAATCTGCAGCGCCGAAACTTTGCCGCCGCCCACGCGGTCGGCGACCGCGATGGCTTTGTCCAAATCAAAATCGGCGATGGTCACGAATTCGACGTCCGGCGAATTATGAATCAAATCATAAACCGCGCCGTGCCCCATCCGCCCCGCGCCGAGCACCAGAATTTTCATATTTTAAAGTTAACAGTCAAGAGTGAAGAGTCAAGAGTCGAGAGCAGGAAGATTTTTCTTTTGACGCGCGGCTCTCGACTCTGAGGCTTGCGACTCATTAATTCCAGTCGTCCGTTTCGTCGGGTTTTTGCGCGGCGATTATCTGCGCGGCATACTGGTAAACCTTTTTTTCCCAATCGTCGGTCGCGCTCGTCAGCTTCAGCGCGGCTTGCGGGTGCGCGGCGTTGCGTTCGAGCCGCAAAACCTGCGCCGTGACCGAAACCTGGTCGGACGGATTTTCCGTCACAATCAGATTGACTTCGCTGCCGACCGCCGGAAGCTTGCGCGGCAGATGCACCAGCGCGCCCGCCCGCCCGACGTTTTCCGTCAGTCCTTCTTCAATCATTTCATTGCCTTCTTCGGTTTTCCATTCCACACGAATCGGGAAGGAAATCAAGTAACGTTCTCCCTGGCGGCGTTCTTGCATAACTTGTTAAATTCTCCGTTTTTCAAAGTAAAAATGGCTTTTGAAATATACGCTCATTCATCGGCTTAAGTCTATTAAAAAGAGTAGTTTTGCTCCCGTTTTTTCGCCTCGATTTCGTAAGTGATAGATGCAATTGCTTTTACGGGCTGGACAAATTTTATTTAAATGTGCTACATTTAAAAACGTCCTAAGTAGACACTTTTCGCGGCATCCGCCGCAACAACCCTTCAGCCTAAGTTTTATATATCGCAATCTGGCTGTTTTAGATGTGTTTTCCCCTGAAAACGCGTTTAGCTTTTTTGGGATTTGGGCTGAGGAAAAACAGAAAAGGAGCAATTGATAAATGAAAAATCTAGCTAGAGGAAGTGTGTTCCTCTTCAGCTTGGTCGCGTTGATTGTAAATCTTTTTTACATTCAACCGCAAGTCGAGGCAGTCACAACTTCTTTCTCAGCGGATTCAAGCAATTCGCAAGAAGTTTTTTTACAACAACAACAAGAACAAAACAAAAAAAGCGTTACCAAAGCTACGGTAACCGAAACAGAAAACAAAACTACAACTAATAATACCAATAATATCGAAGATAAAACGGCTAATTCCACTTCGAAAACTCTCGGTGGATTTAGCGCGACCGCTTACTGCCTGCGCGGCAGAACCGCCACGGGCGGAAGCGTCAGAAGAGGAATCGTCGCCGCCGACCCGCGAGTTCTGCCTTTAGGCACGCGCATTTACCTGAACGCCGGCGGCTACAGCGGAAGCTATATCGTCGCGGATACGGGCGGCGGAGTGAAAGGACGCAAATTAGACATCTGGGTTCCAAACTGTTCCGAAGCAATCAAATTCGGTCGCCGCAGCGTCTCGGTGAATGTTCTCGGCAAAGGCTAGAGAAATTGACACAATACTTATAATTTAAAATTATGTGGAAACCGTTTCTTGATTTGAGACGGTTTCTTTTTTGGTGGAGACTCAACAGGAATATCTTCTGAAAAACTTTTTATCGTTATTTTTAGTGCTTCACAAATGAGTGTTTTTAAATAAATTCACTTAACGGTTGAGATAACGTGGGGCGAAACCGCCGACACGCAAGCTAAGGTTTAACGGACAAGCCAAATAAGAAAGTAGCTGTTTCGCCCTCACGTCCATTGAATTGTTAGATGCCGCCGTTATTTTCACGGACTTTTCTAGCAATAAATTGTTTTAATTCGTCGTCAAGATTTGCAGTCGGTAAAGTAATGTAGCCTTGCTTTGCAATAAAAACCAGCCAAACCGACGGATATTCCCAAATCTTTTCAATCATCTTCCACGATAATTCAGTCCAACCAATGTTTGATTCTATTCCAATTCGCTCGTCCGTAAAGCGGAATTTTGCCGTTGGCGTTTCCATGCGGTTAAATTTTTCCATTGAACGATTCAGGTAAATGAAGTAGCTCGCGCCGCCGATACCCAAACAGAAAACAATAGCTGCTCCCAGAAAACCTAAAAACCACGAACGGTCACCAATTAGAAAAACGAATATAAAAGCAACGCAAAGAGCCGCAAATGCGGCAAATCCGCTTAGACCGATAGAGCGTGTCCAAAATTTCCAGACCGCAAATTTTACTAATTCACGAGAATAGCTCGCTGTAATTTCTCGATTCATTGTCTCTACACAGATTGAGGATAACGCGGCGCGAAACCAGCAACACGCAAGCAACAGGAAACCACGCAACTTTCATTGAAAGTAGCTGTTTCGCGCTCGCGTTCATTGACTTGTTCGGCGCGTGTTTTGGTTTCACCAAGCCGTTTCGATTACGCCAAATTGATTTTCTCGCATAGCGTGCTTTGTTTGATTTTCACGCAAGCCGCATTTAATTTATTTCACACGAAGCGCCGCGCCTCACGTTTTGATTACTGTTGCGCCGTGAAATTTACTTCGGTTAACTCTTCGTTGATTTGAATGACCCGAGGGGCGAAGACGAAGCGTTTGGAAACGACCGCGATGACGACCGTTTGCCCGACTTCGATTTCTTCAAACCAGTAATAGCCAAACGGGTTTGTCCGCGTCATTCGCGTGTTGCCTTGCTGATCAGTTAAATAAACTGCGGCGTTTGCCAAGCCGCGTCCTTTTCCGGCGAACACTCGCCCGCCGATTGACACGTTCGCGGCTGTCGGCGCAAGCGGCGCGTTGACGAAAAAGATTGCCGCGCCCTGGTCTGTCGCCTGCGGCGAGAATTCGTTTTCGCTCGCAAGCGGAGTCGAAACGGAAGCGTCGGAAAGCGGCGCGCCGACAACGATCTTGTCGCCTGAAATCGAAACGCCGAAGCCGAATCGGTCGCCTGCCGCGCCGGAGTTATCAACGAGTTTGGCTTTTTGCGTCCAAGCCGTTCCCGCTCGTTCAAAGACATATGCCGAGCCTTGGTCTGCGTTTGCGCCGACATCATCTTGATACGCGCCGACAATTACAGTGTCGCCTGATATTGAAACGCTGATGCCGAATCGGTCGTCTGCCGCACCGTCCGATGCAAGTAATTGCGGTTGCTGCGACCACGTTGTGCCGCTTCTGACAAAAATATATGCCGAGCCTTGATCTGCGTTTGCGCCAACATCATCGAAATAAGCTCCAACGATTGCCGTCTCGCCTGAGATAGCGACGCTAATGCCGAATTGGTCGTTTGCCGCGCCGTCCGCAGCGGTTAATTGAGCCTGCTGCGACCAGATTGTTCCCGAGCGAATGAAAATATATGCCGAGCCTTGGTTGCTGTTTGAGCCGATATCATCTTGATACGCGCCGACAATTACAGTGTTGCCTGATATTGAAACGCTGAAGCCGAACCGGTCGTCTGCCGCGCCGTCCGCGGCGGTCAATTGCTGCCGCTCGGTCCAATTTGTGACGACTCTGCCAAAAATGTATGCCGAACCTTGGTCGGCGTTTGCGCCAGCATCATTCAGATAAGCTCCAACGATTGCCGTCTCGCCTGAGATAGCGACGCTTCTGCCGAATAAGTCGTTTGCCGCGCCGTCCGCAGCGGTTAATTGAGCCTGCTGCGACCAGGTTGTTCCAGAGCGAATGAAAATGTATGCCGAGCCTTGATCTGCGTTTGCGCCGACATCATCGAAATACGCTCCGACAATAACTGTGTTGCCTGATATAGCGACGCTAATGCCGAAGTGGTCGTCTTGCGCACCGTCCGATGCAAGTAATTGAGCTTGCTGCGACCAGGTTGTTCCCGAACGAACGAAAACATATGCCGAGCCTTGTTCTCTGTTTGCGCCGACAAAATCCAGATGAGCTCCAACAATTGCCGTGTCGCCTGAGATAGCGACGCTAATGCCGAATTGGTCGCTTGCTGCGCCGTCCGATGCTACTTTTTTGGCTTCCTGCGCCCAGTTCGGACTCAACACGCGAAACACATACGCCGAACCTTGATCTACGTTGGCGCCGACATCATCGAAAACCGCTCCGACGATTATATTATTGCCCGAAACGGCGACGCTAACGCCGAATTGGTCGCCTGCCGCGCCGTCCGATGCGGTTAATTGCGGTTGCTGAGACCAGGTTGTGCCGCTTCTGACAAAAATATATGCCGAACCTTGATCTGAGTTTGCGCCGACATCATCGCCATCAGCCCCGACAATAACTGTGTTGCCTGATATAGCGACGCTGATGCCGAATAAGTCGCCTGCCGCGCCGTCCGATGCAGTTAATTGGGCTTGCTGCGACCAAATTGTTCCCGAACGAACGAAAATGTATGCCGAGCCTTGCTCTGCGTTTGCGCCGACATCATCGAAAACCGCTCCGACAATTACAGTGTCGCCTGATATTGAGACGCTAACGCCGAACCGGTCGTCTGCCGCACCGTCCGATGCAAGTAATTGCGCTTGCTGCGACCAAGTTGTTCCAGAGCGAACGAAAATATATGCCGAGCCTTGGTCTGCGTTTGCGCCGACATCATCCAGATAAGCTCCAACAATTGCCGTGTCGTCTGATATAGCGACGCTAGAGCCAAATTGATCGTCTTGCGCGCCGTCCGCAGCGGTTAATTGGGCTTGTTGCGACCAAGTTATTCCCGAACGAATGAAAATATATGCCGAGCCTTGGTTGCCGTTTGCCCCGACATCATTCAGATAAGCTCCAACAATTACAGTGTTGCCTGATATAGCGACGCTGTAGCCGAATTGGTCGTTTTGCGCACCGTCCGATGCAAGTAATTGAGCTTGCTGCGACCAGGTTGTTCCAGAGCGAATGAAAATGTATGCCGAGCCTTGATTTGTGTTTGCGCCGACATCATCTTGATACGCGCCGACGATTACCGTCTCGCCTGAGATGGCAACGCTGAAGCCGAATAGGTCGCCTGCCGCGCCGTCCGCAGCGGTCAATTGAGCTTGCTGCGACCAAGTTGTTCCAGAGCGAGTGAAAATATACGCCGAGCCTTGATTTGTGTTTGCGCCGACATCATTCAGATAAGCTCCGACAATTGCCGTATCGCCTGAGACGGCGACGCTGTAGCCGAATCGGTCGCTTGCCGCGCCGTCCGATGGGGTCAGCTTTGCCGATTGTCCCACGGCGTCTTGCCCGTTGCCTTCATCGGTCTGCCCGTTCTCTTTGCGGGCGGCTTTGACCGCTTCCATCAGAGAGTCGTATTGACCGTTTTGTTTTAACTGCTTGACCGCATCTTCGCCGCGCAAAGTCGGCAAAGCGTCTGATGTTTGCGCTTTAGCTGATGTTAGAGTGATTGGGATAATTAACAATAGCGAGATAAGCCAGAAATTGATTTGATTTTTCATCTTTTTTCTTCTGTTTGTATGTTCCAATTTTATTGCGGCGATAAGTGGCGATTATCGGATTTGCTCGACTATCTCCCTTTCTCCTATTTTCAACTATTGCGCCGTGAAATCCAAATCACCGATTGATTGACGAAGAACACAGCAGCACCTTGGTCTGTCGTCGTCGGAACAAACTGATTGCCTGCTCCACCGGCAAGAGACGTTGACACGGAAGCATCTAGGAAGGGAACGCTGACGACAATCCTGTCTCCCGAAATGGTGACGCCGCTGGCGAAGTAGTCGCTTGCCGCGCCAGCGTTGTCAGTCAACTTCTGCTCCTGCGACCAAGTTGTGCCGAACTAGTTATTAACTCCACGCCATTGATAATACGGCAGATTTTGAGTATTATCAACGGTTTTTGCTGGTTTTAAAAACGATTCTTCGTGAGATGTAGCGCGTATGATACCAGTCGTTTTCGGTAAAAAGAAAAGCCGAAAATCCGGTTCAGGACGGTTTTCGGCTTTAGCTGTCAGTTATCGGGTTTTACCCTTCACTTCTTCAATCTATCCACAAATTTTTTGCGAAATTTCGACACTTTCGGCGCGACGACCGCCGCGCAATACGGCTGATTCGGATTGTTCGCAAAATATTCCTGATGATAATCTTCCGCCGGATAAAATTTATCGAACGCCGTTACTTCCGTCACAATCGGGTCGTCGTAGACGCCTTCGGCGGTGACTTCGCGAATTACTTCTTCGGCAATCCGCTTTTGATTTTCGTCGTGATAAAAAATCGCCGAGCGATACGAAGTGCCGACGTCGTTGCCCTGCCGGTTTAAGGTCGTCGGGTCGTGAACCGCGAAAAAGACCTGCAAAATCTCTTTAAATGAAATCACTTCGGGGTCGAATTTGATTTGCGCGACTTCGGCGTGTCCGGTCGTTTCCGAGCAGACTTCCTGGTAAGACGGGTTTTCCGTGTGACCGCCCGAATAGCCCGACTCGACCGATTCGACGCCTTTTAAATCATCAAAAACCGCCTCGACGCACCAAAAACAGCCCGCGCCGAGCGTCGCCGTTTCCAAATTA
>DASVWG010000482.1:0-5635 GCA_036389695.1 Pyrinomonadaceae bacterium | reverse complement strand
AAATGATTGCCGGTCGTCTGCCTTTTGCGGGCGGCACCATCAGCGATGTTATCGCCTCGATTCTGAAAAGCGAGCCGAAACCGCTCGGCGAGCTTGTCAAAAATATTCCGTCGGAGCTGGAATGGAGCATCGCCAAAGCCTTGAACAAAGACCGCGAGCAGCGTTATCAAACTATAAAAGGTTTTTTGAGCGATTTGAAACGGATGCGGCAGCGTCTGGAATTTGAAACCGAATTAAAGCGCGTCAACAGTTCGGATTTTATTTCGGCGGAACGCCAGATGACGCTCGCTATGCCGAAAGATTCGCTCGTGCGCCCGATGCGCAAAACGCGCCGGGCGATTGATTCGCTCGCCGTTCTGCCGCTCGTTAATGACGGCGACGACCCGAACTCCGAATATCTTTCCGACGGCATCACCGAGTGCATCATCAATTCTCTTTCCGTGCTGCCGAAGCTGCGCGTCGTGCCGCGCAGCACGGCTTTTCGCTACAAAGGGAAACAAGCGGATTTGCAGGAAATCGGAAGCGAGCTCGGCGTTCGCGCGATTGTCGCCGGTCGCGTCGTGCAAATCGGCGATTCGATAATCGTCAAGATGGAGCTCGTCGACATCGCCAACGAAGCGCACTTGTGGGGCGAACAATATCGCCGCACGACAACCGATATTTTTTCGCTGGTCGAAGAAATCGCCGAAGACATCAGCGAAAAATTAAAACTGAAACTGACCGGCGAGCAGAAAAAACAACTCGCCAAACGCTACACCGAAAACACCGAAGCCTACCAGTTTTATCTGAAAGGTCGCTATTTCGTCACTTCCAAGCGCACCGAAGAATGGATTAAAAAAGGCATCGAATATTTCCAGAAGGCGATTGACCTCGACCCGAATTACGCGCTGGCTTTTTCCGGTATTGCCGATGCTTACGGCTTTCTGGCTTCGTCAACCGGCGGATGGTCGCCGCACAAAGGTTATCCGCGAGCGAAAGCCGCCGCGCTAAAAGCTCTGGAACTGGACGACGCGCTCGGCGAAGCGCATTGCTCGCTCGGATTTTCGTATCTGCTTTACGATTGGAACTGGAAGGAAGCCGAGCGCGAATTTAAACGAGCCATCGAGCTGAGCCCGAATTATCCGAGCGCGCACGACGGCTACGGCTTTTATCTGAAAGCCGTCGGGCGCTTCGACGAAGCGATTGAAAAAGGCAAACAGGTGCAGCGGCTTGACCCGCTTTCGCCGTTCGCACACGTCAGCCTCGGCTACGCATATTATTTCGCGCGCGATTACGAGAAGGCGATTGAAGAATGCAACAAAGCGCTGGAGCTGGATAAATATTCCACCTCGGCGTATCGCAATCTCGGCTTGGCTTATTTGCAGCAAGGCAAATTAGACAACGCGATTGCCGCGCTGAACAAAGCGGTCACGTTTTCGAGCGGCGGCTTGGCGTTTGAATCTTATCTCGGATACGCCTACGCCCGCGCCGGAAAAGAAACGGAAGCTCTGGAAGTTCTGGCAAGCTTGCAGGAATACGCCAAACGGCAATACGTTTCGGCATACAACATCGCGATGATTTATCTGGGCTTGGGCAATCCGGACAAAACGTTCGAATGGCTGAAAAAAGCTTTCGAAGAACGCTCCGGATTTTTGCCGTTCATAAAAGTCGAGCCGATGGTCGACGCCTTACGCGACGATTCGCGCTTTCACGATTTGCTCCGGCGCATTGATTTACCAGCGTAAAATTATCACAGAAATATAAAGAAAGAATTAACAGGGATGAAGGGATAGACAGGGATAATAAGAAATTATTAAAAATCCCTGTCTATCCCTTCATCCCTGTTAATTTTCTTTCTCTGTGCTCTCTGTGTCCTCTGTGGCAAAAATCGTTTTATCCGAAAAGGCGCGGCAGGCGGCGGTCGAGATTTTTCGGCAGCAGAATTTCCATCGCGTCGTCGACCGTGACGATTCCGGCAATCTCGCCCAAATCGTCGATGACGGGCAGCGCCAGCAGATTATATTCGGCAATCGTCTGCGCGACGTCTTCCGCCGAATCGCTCGGGTGCGCGGACTGGAAATCTTTTCGCATCACTTCGGAAAGCGGGTAAGTCGGGTCGGCTAAAATCAAGCTGCGAAGCGAAATCAAACCGGCGATTTTCCACGAATTTTCTTCTTCGACGACGTAAAGGTAATAAATCATATTCGGCGTTTCCGCCATTTCGCGCAGCCGCGCAATCGCCTGGCTGACCGTCAGATTTTTCGGAAAAGTAACGAATTCCGTCGTCATCAAGCCGCCCGCCGTGTCGCTTTCAAAAGGCATCAATTCGGCAACGTCGGCTTTTTCCTCGCCTTCCATCAGATTGAAAAGCTCCTGAGCCTTCTCTTCATCCATCTCGCCGAGCACGTCCACCGCGTCGTCCGGCGACATTTCTTCCAGAGTTTCGGCGGCGGTTTCGTTGTCGAGCGATTCGACGATTTCCGTGCGGTGAACGGGCGAGAGCGTTTCGGCAAGCTGCGCGATTTCGACCGGATGCAGGCGCGAAAGCTTGTCCTTTGAAGACTTTAACTGCACGGTAGCGGTCGCCGTATCGGTCGCCAGATAACCGACGTCCGCCCAGTCCAGAACTTCGACCGGACGACTCGAAGAAAAACCCGCGGGCATCAGGCGGCGCAAAAAACCCTGAAAGCTGACGTCCGCGCCCGTCACGTGCCAATCGCCGCCGACTTCGATTAACTGAACGTCGTTGACGCGCACGACGCGCTTGCCGTCAACGTCAATCAACTGTTTGTCCAGAACGTCTTTTGCCAGCAGAATCTCGCCTTCGCGCCGCGTAAACGGTCGCAAATCGAGAATGTCCGTCCGCAGCTTCGCGCCCGTCTCGCCGAGCGCGGAAATTCTCGAACGCGACATAAAAAAATTTCGGCGGCGATAACGCGCGACCAGACCGACCAGCGGCGGATAATCTTCCGTCCCGTAGCGCACGATAACGTCGCGGATGGAAGCGATTTTTTCGCCTTCCGCGTCGAAAATCGGGCGATTCAAAATTTGCGAGAGATACAGCATTAGCTAAAGATAACCGATATTTTTTCGAGTGAAAAGCCGTGTCAGCAGCCCGACCGTCAGGAAGGGCTTAGCCTTAATCTATACGGACTTCATCTATCGCAAAAGCCCGCGCTCACGCTTGGGCTACTGACACGTTTAATTTATGTTGCGTAAAAACTTTTTAAATATTGCAAAATTTTTTGGAAACTCTCAGGCTTTAACAATGTTTATTAAAATAGATGCTCCTTTTAGCGGGTATCGAAAAACACTTCAACTGTAAGCTCTACTCAAATTAAATCAGGAACTTCCATTAATGAAAAAACTGTCTTTTTTCTTTGCGATTAGCTGTCTTCTGGTCATCAATAGTTTTGCTCAAACCCGCGAAAGACGCGTCTTTGACAATTTCGATGCGCCGAACGGCGTTCAAATCATCCTTCCTCCGACGCCCGCGCCAGTTGCCGCTCCGAAAAATAATCCGAAAAAATTAGTGAAGAAAACCGCGCAGCAAACCAGAGCCAACGTTCAGGATGGCTTGGCTTTGCAGAACGTTTCCGCGCCGGTTAATACGCTCTCGATGTCTGCCGGAAAAAGTCTCGGCGGATTTACGACGGGCGATGTGGTGATTGATTCATACATCGTCGAATCGAGCGCTCGATACAACATCGACCCGCTTTTGATTTATTCGCAGATGCACCAGGAATCTTCGTTTAAGCGCAAAGCCGTCTCCTACAAAGGCGCGAGCGGCTTGATGCAGCTGATGCCGGCGACCGCGCGTCGTTTCGGCGTGACGGAGATTTTCAATCCGAAACAGAACATCGACGCCGGCATCAGATATATGCGCTGGCTGCTCGATACTTTCAATCAGGATTTGCGGCTCGCGCTCGCCGGTTATAATGCGGGCGAAGGCGCGGTGATGAAATACGGTTATCAGATTCCGCCATACAACGAAACGCAGGAATATGTGCGCCGCATCACGACGCGCTACAATTCAATCCGCAATCCGAATTATATCGCGCGCACGGTGAAAAAAGTTTCGGCGACCGAAGCCCCCAAACTGGAAGAAAAAGACGCCGCGCCGCTGACGATTTACGAACCGGAACCGCTGACGATTCGCCTGCCTGACGGTCGGATGCGGCTGGTCAGCCGTTAAATTTTCCATTGACTCTCTTCTCCTCCTTAATCCGGAAGGACTATCGACGGTCGGCAAGCGTTTGCCGACCGTCTTTTTGTGTGAAATAAATGTTTCTTGTATATTAACAGGAAGTTCAAAGTTCAAAGTTCAAGGTTCAAAGTTTTATTCTTCAGCCTTGAACCTTAAACTTTGAACTTTGAACAAACTTTATGTTTTGCATAAAATGCGGCGCGAGAAATTCCGACGAAGCGATTTATTGCCAGAAATGCGGCAGCCTGCTCGAAGCCGAAGAGGAAACGCGGGTGGCGCGCGCGCTGCCGAAAACCGAAATCAGGGACGATTTCGAGCGCGAAGAAAGAGAAATCTTTTCGGTTCGCCCGACGCTGATGTTTGTTTACGCCGGTTATGCGGCGGCGGTGGCGGGCGCGTTTTTGATGGTCGTTATGCTTTATTATTTCGGACAGCTCATCGGCATCGACATTCCGTGGTGGCTTTCGATTCTGACCGGACTCTGTCTGCTGCTGATTCCGGCTTTTTATCATTTTAAACGCAACATCGTCCGCTATACTCTGACCGATTCAAAGATTGAAATCGACGAAGGTTTTATATTTCAAAATACGCGCAACATTCCGCTGCGCTCGATTCAGGACGTTTCGGTTTCTTCGACGATTACGCAGCGAATGCTCGGTTTCGGCAATCTGATTATCGACAACGCCAGCGAAACGGGCGGCAAAGTCGTCTTGAAAAACATCAGCTCGCCGAAACAATACGCCGACATTCTGCTGCGCCAGATGCGCCAGCTCAACAAGTGAAAAAGTGAAAAAGTGAAAAGGTGAAAGGGTGAAAAAGTCGGTTGAATAATAACCGGCAAAACTTTTTCACTTTTTCACTTTTTCACTTTTCCACCTTTTCGTAGAAAATAGATTTATGAAAACTATCTTTGTCACCGGCGGCGCGGGCTTTATCGGTTCGGCTTTCGTCCGGATGGTTCTGGAAGAGACTTCCGATTTTGAAATCATCAATTTCGACGCGCTGACCTACGCCGGAAATCCCGAAAATTTAATCGGTCTGGAAAACGAATCGCGCCACACGTTTGTGCAGGGCGACATCACGCACCGCGAAGCCGTTTTGAATTCGCTGCCGGAAAATGCGGACGCGATTTTCAATTTCGCCGCCGAATCGCACGTCGACCGCAGCATTCATTCGGCGGACGAATTTCTGAAAACGAACATCATCGGAACGCAAATCCTGCTCGATGCCGCGCGTGAAAAAAATGTGCGTCGTTTCGTGCAAATCTCGACCGATGAAGTGATGGGAAGCTTGCCCGACGACAGTGATTTCTATTTCACGGAAGATTCGCCTTTACAGCCGAATTCGCCTTATGCCGCTTCGAAAGCCTCTGCCGAACTGGTCGTCCGCGCCGCGCGCGAAACTTTCGGCATCGACGCCGTTACGACTCGCTGCGGCAACAATTACGGT
>DASVWG010000481.1:0-10969 GCA_036389695.1 Pyrinomonadaceae bacterium | reverse complement strand
CGTTTATTGAAGACGCGCTGTAGCCGTTATTATATTCCAGACAAAACACAGTCGAGCTGTTGGTCTTATAAGCCAGCATTCCGAGTCCGGTTATCTGATTGCCGGCGGTTGCCGTGATTGTCGCATATTCGCTGAGTTGTCCGGTCGATGAACTATAAACTACTTCCCAGCCCGAAATCGAAACCACATCGACAAGCGATGCCGATTCGGAATCGGAAGAAAACAACTTTTCGAGTTCTGACGGGTCAACATTTCCTGATTTGATTAAGTTGGTAACATCCTGTTCATTTGCAGGCATAATATATGCTCCTTTTTTATTTTTTAATGAGTTGAAGAAAATCTTCAAAAGCAACATACTCCTATCTTGCACGGTTTGCAATTTCAAATTTATTATTTATTTATAGTTTTGTCACAAACGATTGAAATTTTCAGGATTGCTGAAGATTTTTCAGGATTTTATTTTGATTTATCTTAACTAATCCGGAGTTGTCTGCCGTCCGGTTCTGCGATACGGCTCGACTTTTCTCAGCTCAAAGCCGTCGAATTCAAAAGCGAATGATTTGCTGGCGGGCAGATATTCGAGCGTGACTTTCGTCGCCCACCACGGAAAGGCGTAAGCCTTCGGCTGCAAAATATCCCAACTCAATTTTTGCCCTTTCCGCGCCGCCTTCATCGCGTCCTGAAATCCGTAAAGCGTCATCGAGACTTCCAGAAACGCCAGCTCGCCGTCAAACGTGCCGTAGATGATAACCGGATTGTGATTGACGTTATCGACCGTGTAATTGAAGTTGCCGTCCAGCGTGTGCATTCCCATCTCGGTAATCGAGCTGTCGTTATCGGGAAAATATTTTTCCGGTATAAAGCGGTCGGGCGGCAAATCCAGAAAATGCCGCATTTGATGATAGCCGGTTTTCTGCGAATCGCAGGTTTTCCCGCTTGTCATACATTCCATATCTTTTTCGACAAACGCGCGGTCTTTCACATAAAAATGAAAATCATAATGCGGCGTGATAAAAGACCCGTTCGGACCGCGCGGCGCGCCTTCCGTGTTCCAATCGACTTCCACGTATTTAAACGGAAATTCGGGCTGCACGTCGGCGGAAACGTCGAGATATTTAAAACGATAAATCGAAGACTGCGGCGTAGTCGGCAGCAGCGAGTTTTTCGCAATCGAATCGCCGCCCGCCGTAAACGGCGACGGCACAATCAAACGCAGCGCCCGCGGGCTGACGCGCCCGCCTTCCCTTTTCACCGGAACATCGACTTTCCACTCGCTGCGTTCGGCATATTTTTTTATCTTCTCAAAGCTCCGCGGATACTTGTCCGACGGCGGCACGAGCGTAATCTGCGCGGCGACAAACGATTGGCAAGCGACGAGACAAGCGATTACAAGACCGAATAAAAAACGCATCCGAAACTACCTCCCGAAAATTTTTGTATAACCAATTTAGAGTTAGAGTATGAAGCTATCGGTGCAGGTAAAAATTTATCATTGAACAAATGGTAAATATAAATTGTTTTGTGCAACTTAATGATGACGCGCTTTGTTTCAGCTAAGCTATTCCCGATGCGCCTCGGCGTAGATTCTTAACGCCGCGTTGATGCGCTGCTGGAAGTCTGCGCCCTGTGATTCGAACCATTTCAAGACTTCGGAATCAACACTCAGGGTAACTGTCTTTTTTTTCGCAGGCATTCGCCATTCGGCTCTGGCGAAAAACTCTTCATCCAACGGCGGAATGTCGGAAGTATCAATTTCTTCGTCCGTCATCCGGTCAATTTTTGTCCAATCTGTTTCTGATGGCTTCTTCAAATCTTTTACGCTCATGTTTTAATGCTTTTCGCAAAGAAATAATTCGTATCGTGTCCTCGCCACGATGAGTAAACGTTATCACGACAATTCGATTTCCGAGAAAACCGATTCCGTTCCAACGGTTTTCACCATAATTCTCTCGCGTATCTAAGGCGACTCGCAGAGGAGCTTCAAAAACTTCCCAGGCATCGGCAAAATCAAAGCCGTGTTTACGAATATTCTCTTTGTTTTTATCCTCATCCCACTCAAAATTCACAAAATAAGTGTAGTCTTCCGCCTTGAGTAAAACAAGATTTACCAACCGCTATCTATTTGCTTCCATCCGCATCTGCTCGTTTTCGGCAACTTCAATTTTGCCTTTTTTGTCTCCGGCAAATCCCGCGACGACCGCGACGAAATTTTCCGGCTTTTCTTCCTGCGGAACGTGACCGCAGTCTTTGAAAACGACGAGGCGCGAATTGAGAATCGCGTCGTGCATTTTATAGCCGGTCTGAATCGGGATAATCGTGTCGTTTTCGCCCCAGACGAGCAGCGTCGGCTGCGTGATAAACTGAGCGTCCTGCTCGATGCGGCAGGCGTTCCAGCTGCGCGCCGTCTGCAAAACGGAACGATGCGCGTTTTTCGCGTGCAGCGGGCGGCGAATCGTCTGGATTCTTTCGTCGGTTATCAAATGATGATTGGCGGGCGCTATCGTGTTTTGCAGCCGACGACGAACAAAGCGCGGCGAATCTATCAAAAACGCCGAAATAACTTCGCCCATTCCCGGCAGATTTGCCAGGCGCAAAATCGGATGACGTTTCGGGTCGTCGTTGCAGACGGCATCGACGAGCACCAGTTTTTCGACGCGTTCCGGATAATCAAGCGCGAGCGTCGAGGCGACCGCGCCGCCGTAAGAGCTGCCGACGACCGTCGCTTTTCCGATGCCGAGGCGATTCATAAACCTTGAAACGACGCGCGCCTGCGATTGAATCGAATAATCGAACCACGCGGGCTTGCTCGAATAACCGAAACCGATTAAATCGACGGCGATAACCTGAAAGCCTCGTTCGGCAATCTTCGGCGCGACCGTTCGCCAGACGGCGGTCGAAGCCGTGTAGCCGTGAATCAAAAGCAGAACGGGAGCCGTGCGCTCGCCGAATTGCTGGTAATGCAGATGCAAGCCGTCAACGTCCGTAAAATGCGAGTTTTCGGCGTGCGGAACCATTTCGGAAACGTCGTCCCAATTAACTTCGCCCGCCCGCGTCAACATTTTCAACGCAATCAAACCGCCGATAGCTCCCAAGCCTGCGCCTGCCGCTAAATATCTTTTTTTCATAGTCTTTATGAAAGTTTTGAATTATGAGTTTTGAGTTTTAAGTTAGCCGATTGACGACTCATTCAAAATTCAAAATTCAAAATTCAAAATTCAAAAATTTTAATCTCGCGGTAATTTTACACCAAAACCACTTTCGGTTGAATAATTTTTTCCGCTTCGTGGTAAAAACCGACGGCAATCAGATTTTCGCTTTTGTCGGTTAAGCGAAACGCCTGATTATCACCTGTTTGCGCCGCTTCAAATCTCAGCTTCATACCGTTTCGCGTTTTTCCGGCTTCCTCGTCCGAAAGCTTTATTTCCGGCAGATGCGCCAGGGCTTCGTTCATCGAAATCAAAAGACGGTCGATTTTGTTTTCGCCGACGATTTCTTCCAATTCTTCGAGCGTCACGGCTTGCGACAAATCGAATTTTCCCGCCCGCGTGCGTCTCAATGCGGCAAGATGAGCGCCGGTTTCGAGCCGCCTGCCGATGTCTTCCGCCAGAGTCCGAATGTAAGTTCCGGCGGAGCAGACGACGCGCAAAGAAAAGTCTTTCGTCCTTTGTCCTTCGTCCTTCGTGTTTTGTTCGTTGTCGTTTTCCTCTTGCTGCTGACTGCTGACCGCTGACGGCTGACGGCTTAATAATTCCAGTTCGTAAATCGTAATTTTGACGGGCTTTCGCTCAATCTCGATGCCTTTTCGCGCCAGCTCGTAGAGTTTTTTGCCTTCGATTTTCTTGGCGGAATACATCGGCGGCGTCTGCTCAATTTCGCCGCGAAAATCACTTAAAACCTTTTCGATTTCGGCGGCGGAAACAGACTTTGGACTTTGGACTTTGGACTTTGGACTCCCTGTCAGGTCGCCCGTGTCGGTTTCAAATCCCAACCGCGCGACCGCTTCATATTCTTTCGCGTCCTTATCCAGAAATTGCGCCAGCCGCGTCGCTTTGCCGACCAGAATCACGACCACGCCGGTCGCAAACGGGTCGAGCGTGCCGGTATGCCCGACGCGCTTTGTTTTTAAAATCCGGCGACAGCGCGCGACGACATCGTGCGAAGTGATTCCGGCGGGCTTGTCGATAATTAAAATTCCGTCCATAAAAGTGGAAAAGTGAAAAAGTGAAAAAGTAAGTTGAGCGAACCGGCAAAACTTTTTCGCCTTTTCACGTTTTCACTTTTCCACTTCAAAAATTAAATAACCGGAAACAAAAATTGCAAAACCTTGTCGAAGCGCGCCGCCCAAGCCGCTTCTTCGTGGCGCGCTTCGGGAATTTCCAGATAAGCGAAATCCAAGCCGTTTTTCCAGCCGTTTGCCAGCAGAATTTCTTTCAGCGCGCGCACCTGATGCTTGATGCGCGAGCCTTCGCGCCTGCCGATGTCGAGCCAGATTCTGAGCGGCAGACGCTCGGCGATTCGCGCCGTTTCGCGGATAATCTGATTATTCGCCCACCAGACCGCCGGCGACATGATCGCCACGCGGCTGAAAACGTCGGGACGCTTTAAGGCGAGATAAAACGACACCAAGCCGCCCAGGCTCGAGCCGCCGATGCCGGTAAATTCGCGCTCCGGTTTGGTCAGATATTCGCGGTCGATAAACGGTTTCAATTCTTCGATAATCATTCGCCCGTAAGAATCGGCTTTGCCGCCGTGACCTTTCATTCTGCCGGCTTCGCTTTTGACGGGCGTGTATTCGTCGATTCGTTTTTCGCCCGCGTTGTAAATGCCGACGATAATCAGCGGCTCGATTTCGCCCGTCAGAATCAGCCTCTGCGCCGTTTCGTCCACGCCCCACGCGACGCCGCCGAAAGCGTCTCCGGCGTTCATCAGATTCTGCCCGTCGTGCATATAAAAAACCGGATAACGCCGGTCAGGATTTGCGCCGTATCCGGGCGGCAGATAAACCAGCACATTGCGCGGCGCGTCGAGGTGCGCCGAGCCGAATTTTTCGTGCAGCTTGATTTGTTCGATTAACATATTTCAGGTTTTACCTTACAGTTTCGGCGGGCGTTTTCCAAATCCGACTTTTTTACGCATAAGCGGTATAATTATTAAAGAATGCTCAGACACAACTGGAAGCGAAAAAATTCGGGCGACGAGGCGGACGAGCCGCGCGAAATCAAGGACGTCGAGAAAGCGCGGCGGCGAACGTTTGACCGCGCGATTCGGCTTTTGACTTTCAAATGGCGCTCGATTGCCGAGCTGCGCGAGCGACTTCTGGAAAAAAACTGGACGAACGAAGAAATTGTCGATGATGTGATTGCGAAGCTCGAAGAATACGGATACTTAAACGACGAGCAGTTTGCCAAGGATTTCGCCGCCTCGAAAATCCGCCAGAAACCGCAGGGCAAAAGAATTTTGCGGCAAAAGCTCGCGCTCAAAAAAGTCTCGAAAGAAAACGCCGACGCCGCGCTGGAAAAAGTTTTTGAAGAAACGCCCGAAGCCGATTTGGTCGAGCAGGCAATCAAAAAACGCATCCGTTTAAAAGGCAAGCCCGAAACGCGCGAAGACACGAAAAAGTTTTACGATTTCCTTTTGCGGCAAGGCTTTTCTTACGATTTGGTGAGCGGCAAAATGCGCGAGCTGGCGGGCAAAGATTTTGAAACGACGGATTAATCCGGGTTTTTCGCGTCAAATGCTTTGCCCGCGGCTTTATGCTAGAATTTTTCTTTATCTCTAAAGCACTTTTTTACTTTTATGATGACCGGAAACGAAGTTAGACAAAAATTTATCGATTATTTTAATCAGCGCGGGCACAAAGTCGTGCACTCCAGCCCGGTTTTTCCGCCGGACGACCCGACGATTCTTTTCACCAACGCGGGAATGAACCAGTTTAAAGACGTTTTTCTCGGCAACGAAAAACGCGATTATAAACGCGCCGTGACGAGCCAGAAATGCATCCGCGCGGGCGGCAAGCACAACGACCTCGACGAAGTCGGGAAAACCGCGCGGCATCACACGTTTTTCGAGATGCTCGGCAATTTTTCCTTCGGCGATTATTTCAAGGAAGACGCGATAAATTTCGCGTGGGATTATCTCGTCAATGAATTGAAGCTCGACGTCAATCGTTTGTGGTTCACGGTTTTCGGCGGCGACGACGAAGTTCCGGCGGATGAAGAAGCAGTCGCGCTTTGGATAAAAGCCGGCGCGTCGCCCGATAGGATTCTGCGTTTCGGGCGCAAGGATAATTTCTGGCAGATGGCTGATACCGGACCTTGCGGACCGAACTCGGAAATCAATTATTACTTGGGCGACGAGCCGGAAAATCCCGAAAAAAACCGCGCCGAATACGTCAACGCCGACGAAGGCGACATCACGATGGAAATCTGGAATCTCGTCTTTATGCAATACAACCGCGTCGAGGACGGCAGCGGCGGTTATCGCCTCGAGCCTCTGCCCGCGCCTTCGGTCGACACGGGAATGGGCTTGGAAAGATTTACGACCGTGATGCAGGGCGTGAATTCGGTTTACGAAACTGATTTCATCAAACCGATTATCAATTACATCGCCGAACTTGCCGGTGTAAATTACGAATACGAATCTACGACAGGCTTTGCGATGCGCGTCGTCGCCGACCACGCGCGCGCGACCGCTTTCGCAATCTGTGATGGAATTTTGCCCGGCAACGAAGGACGTGCTTACGTCCTGCGAAAAATCATGCGCCGCGCGATTTATCACGGGCGCGAGCATTTGGGTTTTAAGGATTTGTTTTTCAACAAAGTCTGCGATTTCGTCGTTGATCATATGAAAGACGCGTACCCCGAACTCGAAACGCAGCGTGAATTTATCGGCAAAATGGTGCGGCTCGAAGAAGAGAGATTCGGCAATACGATGACGGTTGGATTGCAAAAGCTCGACGAGTTTTTTGCGAAAAACGACCGTGCCGATTTTATCGAATTTGCGAAGCTTTACGACACTTTCGGAACGCCGCGCGATTTGGTGCGCCTCAAGCTCGAAGAAAAAGGAATCGAAATCGGCGAGGACGAGTTTAACCAAAGATTTGACAAGGCTTTGCAGGAAATTCAATCGCAGAGCGCCGTCGGAAAAACCGAGCGCAAATCCGTTATAAGTCCGATTTATCACGAAATCGCGCAGAAAGTCGGCGCGAATCAATTTCACGGCTACGAAACGACGCAGTTTGAAAACGCGAAAGTCGTCGCTTTGCTCAAAAACGAACAGGAAATCGAAGAGCTCGCGGAAGGCGAAGAAGGCTTAATCGTTTTGAGCGAAACGCCTTTTTATGCCGAAGCCGGCGGGCAAGTCGGCGACACGGGATGGCTTGTCAGAACCGCCTACGGTAGTGGGCGGTTGAACGATGGTAACTCAGAAGCCAGTAATAATTCGGACGTTGCAGATTCTAACGTTAAACCATCCGCTACCGCAGATGGTTCTGACAAGACGACCAAAGTGAAAGTTCTCGACACTTTCGCGCCGGTCGCGGGTTTGATTCTGCATAAATCGAAGGTCGAAAAAGGCTCGATTAAAATCGGCGACGCGGTGACGGCGACGGTCGATACGGAAAAACGCGACGCGACCAGGCGGAATCATACGGCGACGCATCTGGTTCACGCGGCTTTGAAGGAAGTCGTCGGCACGCACGTCAAGCAAGCCGGTTCGGTCGTCGCGCCGAATTATTTGCGCTTCGATTTTACGCATTATCAGCCTTTGTCTGATGCGGAAATTAAGGAAATCGAGGACTTGGTTAATCGTCATATTTTGGAAAATCATCCGGTCAATACAAATATAATGGCGATTGAAGAAGCGATGCGGACGGGCGCGGTGGCGCTTTTCGGCGAGAAATACGGCGCGAATGTGCGCGTTTTGTCGGTCGGCGAAGGCGTTTTCTCGCGCGAGCTTTGCGGCGGAACGCACGTGCGCGCGACCGGCGACATCGGCAGCTTTAAAATTATTTCCGACGAAGCGATTGCTTCGGGCGTGCGCCGCATCCGCGCGATTACGGGCTTTGACGCGTTCGAGCGTTTTCGCGAAGACGAAAAATTAATCGAAAAATCGCTCGGCGTTCTTCGCACGCAGCGCGACCAGCTGCCGACGGCGATTGAAAAATTGCAGGAAGAATTAAAACGCACGCGGCGCGAGGTCGAAGAATTGAAGATGAAAATCGCGACCGGCGCGATTTCGACGGCTTCTTCAAACGGCGACGAAGCCAGGGAAATCAACGGCGTCAAAGTGCTGGCGAAAACCGTCGAAGGCTTGGACAAAGGCGGAATGCGGCATCTGTCCGACACGCTGCTGGCAAAACTGAAATCCGGCGTCGTCGTCCTCGCCCGCAGCGAAGAAGACAAAGTTTCGTTTATCGTGCGCGTTTCCGACGATTTGACCGGGAAGGTGAAAGCGGGAAAAATCGTGCAGGAAATCGCGCCGATTGTCGGCGGTCGCGGCGGCGGCAAACCCGATATGGCGGAAGGCGGCGGAACCGACGCGAGCAAATTAAATGACGCTTTACAGGCGAGTTACGGCGTAGTCGAACAGATGTTAGGCTAAAAGAAAAACGTTTTTCTTTCGGTTTGATTTCTGAAAAAACGCTTGAGCAATCAAAAAAGCAGAGTCGATTTCGAAATCGACTCTGCTTTTTTCCTGTTAGGCTGCTTTGGTAATTTAAGCGCAGCTGTCCGGGCAGTATTCGCCTATCGGCTCCCACGTATTAGGGTCGTAGATAATCACGGGACAATTGCAGACGCATTGACCCTGCCAACAGTCCCAGTGGTAATTCTGCCAACATTCCCGCCAATCCGGACACCACGCTTTCGCGGTTTCCGGCGTTGAGCTGACATATATAAAGCTCACCAGCAGCAAGCCGAGGACGACAAATTTTCTAACCAGTTTTCCTATATTTGCTTTCATCTCGATTCTCTCCTTTCCATAGTTTCTACGGAATTGAAAATGCAACGATAAACCGTGGGCTGCAAACATTTTTGATTGTCCGTCCTGACTTTCTAAAATCAAAGACTAAAGAACAGGAAAAACAAATCCGACTTTGTTTTCCAGCCCGCTTTCCTTCCTGATTCAGAACAAATGAAAGATAATGAAATCCGGCTTAAAAGTCAAGAAATTTCGGGAAATCCGCCGCGCAAAAGAGAAGCGAACGACGACGGAGTTTCGTTTTATCCGTCTTCGTTCGCTTTGAATGTTCAGATTGATAATTTCTTAAGTGGAAAATTCCGGATTGCCTGCTACTGCTGATGCTGCTCCGCCTGCCGATGCGTCTTCGTCCGAATAACTCGTTTCGGCTTCGCCCGCATCTTTATTTTGCGACGTTATCAGCACGACCGAGCCGACAATGATGCCCGCGCCGACGAGCATCTGTCCGGTAAATGATTCGCCCGCGATGAGCCAGCCTAAGAAGACGGCGATGACCGGATTGACGTAAGCATAAGTCGCCACCATGGCGGGCGGCGCGTTTTTCAAAAGCCAGCTGTAAGCGGTAAAGCCGACGAGCGAGCCGAAAATGATTAAATAAATCAGCCCGAACCAGGAATTTGTCGAAACCTGCGCGAGGCTGAATTTCGACCATTCGCCCGACAATAAACTAACCAGAAGCAAGACCGCGCCGCCGGAAATCATCTGCATTCCAGCCGTCAAAAGCGACGATTTCGGAACCGGCGCGCGCAAGCCGTAAATCGAGCCGAGCGCCCACGAAAGCGCCGCGCCGATAATGATAACCGTGCTGATAATCTGCATCGAGCCGATTGCCGAAGCTCCCGCGCCGCCCGCGCCCTGACCGCTGATTAAAAGCCAGACGCCGAGAAAACCGATAACGAGTCCGAGCGCGACTTTTAAGTTCGGACGCGCGCCTTTCAGCCAGAGCCAGCCGAGCAGAACAATCCAGAAAGGCTCGGTCGCCACCAGCAGCGCGGCGAGGCTCGACGAAATATAATGTTCGGCGAAAACGACGCCGCCGTTGCCGCCCAGAAGCAGCAGCGTGCCGACGATAAAGCTCGTCTTCCAGTGCGCCGCCGTCGGCTTTTCGTAATCTTTGGAAACCCGCGCCCAGACGTATAAAATCGCGCCCGCGAAAACGAAACGCGCGCCCGCCATCAGAAAAGGCGGCAAAGTTTCAATCGCGTATTTGATTGCCAGATAAGTCGAGCCCCAGAAAATATAAACCGCCGCAAACGCCGCTATTAATAAAATAAGCCCGCGCCGGCTCGAATAATTTGTTTTCGTTATAATTGCCTGTCCCTGCATTTCGTGTAAAACCCCTTAGTCCTTATAATTTCATTTTTCCTTTTTGCCGCGCTTTTTCGGCTCGGCAACAGAATCTTTGTCCGTCTCGTTTTCCCGCGCAATCGGCAGCGTGGTCGTCTCCTTGATGGTTTGCAGAACAACCGTCGTCTTGGTTCCGGCGACGTTCGGCACATTCTTTAAACGCTCGCGCAGAAGCCTCGACAGGTGTTCCGTATTCTTGACGCGGACTTTTAAAAGATAAGAATCCTCGCCCGCTACGTCGTGAACTTCCAGAACTTCGGGAATCTGCGCCAGAAATTTGTCGGTTTCGCTGCAGCATTCGTGCGTCCGCACGGCGACAAACGCCGTCAGACCGAAATCGACCTGCGCCCAGTCCAGTTCCGCCGAATAACCGCGAATCACGCCGCGCTCTTCCAGCTTGCGCACGCGCTCCAGAACGGCGGACGGCGCAAGCCCGACCTGCCGCGCAATCTCCGCATTGGGAATCCGCGCGTCTTTCTGAATAATGTTCAGTATTTGTTTGTCAATGTCATTAATCATTCTGATTTTTTAACCTTAAGCAGAATATCATTCTGAAAATAACCTGTCAAGATTTTATTTTATTTGGCAGATGTTTTTTTAAAGAATCCGTTTGCCGCGCGCCGTCGAATAAACTATTCGTGCC
>DASVWG010000480.1:0-7022 GCA_036389695.1 Pyrinomonadaceae bacterium | reverse complement strand
CTCGCGAATAAACAGAAAAAAGAGGCTGAAAAAACTTAAAAATTCGGTTGCTATTAACCGAATATTTGTGCTAAATAATCAATCAGTTTTTTATAAAAAGTTGAATCTTCGGTCGGAACAGCAGCAACTTTTGAACAAGGTGGCTGCCCTGTATTCCCACAGTTTCTACCCATCGTAGGAATTTCACCTTCGGCAAAGGTATTGACTGAAAGCGAAAACACGAAGACTAACGCTAGAAAAAGCGTAACAGCAATTTTTTTCATTTTATTTTCTCCCAGAAACTAGATGATTTTGTCGGTAAGTGTTTGTAAAATACCATGTTGACATATTAGCAAGAAATCTTGCAAAGGTAATATATGCCCATTGCTAAAACTACTCAAATTACTACGTCTCAAGCTATTAAGCTGATTGAAGAAGCGAGAAATGCTGAACTTTGCCGCGACATTTGTGCTCTGCAACAAGTTCTGAAGCCAGTCTAGCAAGATTATAGTGATGAACCGCTAATTGCTAACTTGGAAACTTCCCTTCAAGCGGAAATCTTACGTTTATGCGGCTTTTTTTTGAGCTATTATGGGCGTTCACATAATTTGAAGAGTTATCAGGAACGCGGTAAAGATTTTCTGATTAGAGCTATTGAACTTTTCAACAAAAGAACTTTACCGCATAAATCAGCAGAGGCGAAAGTTACGCTTTCGCTTTGTTATTGGCACGAAGGCGCAATAAGTGAATGCGAAACAATTTTGGCTGAAACAGAAGCTGAATATGCCAACAATCAACTTCACCCCGTTTATATTCAGATATGTATAAATAGAGTCATCACACTTCTTTCTAAATCAAGTGAGAATCCGTCTAACGCTCAACAAGGAATGGAAATAATTAAAAAGATTTCTACTGCGATTGAGTTTTGTGAGGATATGCGCTTGAAAGCTATGTATCACAATCATGCTGGAATTTACTATCGCTATTTTAAAGAACCCGCAAAAGCTTTATATCATTATAAAGAAGGAATTAAAGCTGCTCGCAGAAGTAAAAATTTTAGGTATGTAGCTATAAATCACAACAATATTGCTTTTTTGTATAAAGAAATTAAAGATTTTTCCAATGCTCATCGTTACGTTGATAAAGCTATAAAATTTTATCGGGATTTGAAAGAAATAGGTTGGCTTGCACACATTTTAGATACAAAAGCGTTAATTTATTTAGAAGAAGGTAGATGCGTAGCGGCGCTTAATACAATTAATCAGGCATTGGAACTTTTTCAGCAAGGAGAAGATTATAATGGTTTAGTTGCCACGCTGTTTAATAAAAGTAAAATTCTCCTTCGACTAAACAGTTCCAGCGAAGCCTTATTTTTATTTACTGAGGTAATTTCAATTGCTACATCGCATATCGGAGAATTTGCAGCTAAAAAATATGCTGATGAATTCGTTAATCTGATTTACCCATTGAATAATATTTACTATTTGAGTGAGATTAGAAATCTCAAAACGCACTTGCTACGAAAACATTTGAAAAGCGCCGACGGACAAGTTACCAAAGCTGCCGAAACGTTGGGAATTTCACATCAGAATTTATCGGATATTCTCAACAATCAGTTTCCTGAATTGTTTATTGAACTCGGTATTCGTCGTCGTTCTCGAAGAAATGGAAAGAAGCGTGATATTTTGAAAAATATCGCGCCCATTAAGCTCAGTGATTCGCAGATTTCTTATGACAGCAGCTTGAAATTGAATGAAGAATCTTCTTATTACACGTTTGTTCTGAACGGCAAACGCTTGCCCTCTTTGAAAACCAAACTAAACGTCGTTGTGCTGGTTGAAGCCTCAGAGCAAACTGCTGGAGCGACAGTGATAATGCAGAATCAGAAAACCAATGAATTTCATAGTGGAGTGTTGGAAGTCGATAATCTGACAGGAATATTTTATTTGAATAATTCTTCGGTTAAGGACGGATTTCCGTTTCTGCTAGATGATTTTAAATATTATGGGAAAGTCATCGGGTATTGTTTGCTTGAAGAACATAGCGGCATCCAAATTCTGTTTCGCCCTTTTTAAAAATTCACAGACAGCTAAGGTAGCTAATTTCTATATTAAGGTTTTGGCTGATGATGAATTAGATTTACCTGAAAAACTTTTGAGTAATAAGAAAACTGCCTAATTAATAATCACTCACATCATAGAAGAATTACCTCTATATAAATCAACGTTTTGCTAAACAGACCAGTAGAAAAATTGAAATTATTTATACTTCAAATGTATAAATCCGAATGAATGTTGGGTTAAATTTAATCCATAAATAAGGTAAAATAGCTTCTAATTTGAGGGTGAAACCGAGTAGCCCGCTTAACAATTAAAAGTCAAAACGCAACTTAAAACGCAACTTTGACTTTTATTAACCAAAAACTTGAGTGTGGAGATTTGAAAAGTATTTAAATTGAGTTTGTATAAAGAGGATAACGCAAAATAGTAAGCTGTTGAAAACAAAAGAAAAGGACGAAGAATTTTATCCTTCATCCTCGCCTTTTTCCTTTTCCAATCAAAATGCGGACGAGAAGAATCGAACTTCCACGAGCGTAAGCTCACAGGCTTCTGAGACCTGCGCGTCTACCAGTTCCGCCACGTCCGCGCAAAAAGAAACTATACAATTTCAGACGGGCAAATGACAAGTTCCCGTGAATAGTGAATCGTAAATAGTGAATCATGAGTAGAAAATAGTGAATAGCGAATAGTGAATAGAAGTCTTTGATTTAATCTGTCTGTTCACTATTCGCTATCAGCGATTTACAATTTACGATTCACGCTTTACGATTTTTACAATGACGGGAAATTTAGCGGAGCGGCTCGAAAAAGTTAAAAAACAAATCGCGGCGGCGGCGCACAAAGCGGGCAGAAGCGGCGAGGAGATAACTCTGATTGCCGTCAGCAAAACTCATCCGGCTTCCGTTTTGCGCGAGGCAATCGCGGCTGGCGCGGGCGTTTTGGGCGAAAATAAAGTTCAGGAAGCCGAAGGGAAAATCCTGGAAATCGGGCGTGGAAAAGCTGAATGGCATCTGATAGGGCATCTGCAATCGAACAAGGCGCGCAAAGCCGTGCGGCTTTTTGACGCGATTCATACAATCGATTCCGTCGAACTCGCCGCGCGGCTCGAACGTATCTGTATTGAAGAAAATGTTTCGCAGCTTTCGGTTTTCGCGCAGGTCGATTTGGCTCGCGAGGCGACCAAATCGGGCATCGACGAGAAGGATTTGCCGGAATTAATCGAATTTTTGCGTAGTTGTAAGCAATTGAAACTGGAAGGCTTAATGATTTTGCCGCCGTTTTTTGGAGAGGTCGAAAAGGTTCGACCGTTTTTCGCTCGATTGCGCGAATTGCGCGATAAATTCGTGCCCGGCGGAAAACTTTCGATGGGAATGAGTCACGATTTTGCGCTGGCGATTGAAGAAGGCGCGACGCACGTCCGCGTCGGCACGGCGATTTTCGGCGAGAGAAATTATGCGAATCGCTGAAAAGGGCGGTTTATCGAAATTATGTTAACGAGATTAATTTATCCGATTATCAGCACGGTCGTTCTTTACGCGATGTTAATTTTCATCGCGCTGATGCTGCTGCGGCTGATTTTTAATTATTCCGACCCGAATCCTTTCGGCACAATCGGCAGATTTTCCTATCAACTCAAAAAGCGCACCGACCGCGTCGTCTATCCGGCGGCGCGGCTGCTCGCCAATTTTCGCATCGATCCGCGGCTCGCGCCCGTCATCACGATTTTGATTTCCGCGATGCTGGCTTATTTCGCGGTGCAAATCGTCGGAAATATTTTTTTTATTATTGACGTTCTGACCAGCGGCATCGCCAGCGGAAACATCAAATGGATAATCGGAATCCTACTTTACGCCGTGCTCAGCCTTTACGTGCTGATGATTTTTTTACGCTTTCTTTCGTCGTGGTTTGTGTTCGCCAAAAATACGTTTTTCGGCTTGGTCAGAAGAATGACCGACCCGGTTGTCATTCCTTTTCAGCGTCTGATTCCGCCAATCGGGATGTTTGATATTTCGTTGATGATTCTTTTGATTTTAATCCAGCTGCTGCAAATGATGGTTTTGCGCGTGTTCGAAATTAGTTGATTCAACCGGCAGAAAAAAATAACGCGCTCGTTTTTACCGTCCGCGTCGTGCCGCGCGCCTCGAAAAGCGAAATCGTCGGCAGCCTGGACGGCGCGTTGAAGATTCGCCTCGCCGCCCCGCCGGTTGACGGCGCGGCAAACGAGGAACTTATAAAACTTTTGTCGAAGACGTTTGGCGTTTCCAAAAGTGCAATCGAAATCCTGAGCGGTCAGACCGCCAGAACCAAACAGGTGAAAATTTCGGGCATAAACGCGCGGGAATTTTTAAAAAAAATCAGCGGCGGCGAAATTTAATAACAAGTATTATCGAGCGCTTGAAAAGGCTGAATTTGATTGTCGCAAAATCGGCGTGATATATTGCCTTTTTCACTAATTCTTAAAATTCAGACTATAAAGAGGAAAAACAAGAATGTCCGGTCATTCCAAGTGGCATACTATCAAGCACAAAAAAGGCGCGCTCGACGCCAAGCGCGGCAAAATTTTTACCAAGCTGATTAAAGAAATCACCGTCGCGGCGCGCACCGGCGGCAGCGGCGACGTCGACGCCAACGCGCGTTTGCGAAAAGCCGTCAACGACGCCAAAGCGCAAAATATGCCGATTGATACGATTACGCGCGCCATCAAACGCGGCACGGGCGAGCTGGAAGGCGTCAATTACGAAGAAATCACATACGAAGGCTACGGCATCGGCGGCGTCGCCGTGATGGTCGAGACGATGACCGACAACCGCAACCGGACGGTCGCCGAGCTGCGCCACCTGTTCTCGAAAAACGGGGGAAACTTGGGCGAATCCGGCTCGGTCGCGTGGATGTTCGACAAAAAAGGCTATATCGTCGTGGATAAGGACGCGAAACCCGAAGACGAGCTTTTTGAAATCGCGCTCGAAGCCGGCGCCGACGATATGCAGACCGAAGGCGACGTTTTTGAAATCTACACCGCGCCGGAAAATTTCGAAGCCGTCCACGAAGCGATAAAATCGGCGGGCGTCGAGCCGCAGGCGGCGGAAATCTCGATGATTCCGCAAAACTACACCGCGCTGGAAGGCGCCGACGCCAAACAAATGCTCAAGCTTTACGAAGCGCTCGACGACCACGACGACGTGCAGAAAGTCTACGCCAATTTCGACATCGACGAATCGGAAATGGAATGAGCGTTTTAACATTAAATGTTCGCTAAGCGGCGAAAATCTTTTTCGAAAAAGATTTTTTGGGTTTCACGAATCAAACAAGCTCATTTATTCCGGCAAATATTGCAAAAGCCTACGATTTTGCGATAAATAAAGGTCTTGCGGGTTTTTGTCGATTGCGTTCGGCGATTCGTTTGCAGCTGACTGCCGCATTTATCTTCAAAAAACCATAAAAAGTATTGACGAAAAAAAGTATTTGGAGTTTAATTGTAATGTTAACAAAACAGGCGACGGCTTTCCGGTTTAATCGGGAAAATAGAAACTTCCTGATTAATTTTGTCTCGCGAATTTCGTCTCGCGAATTTCGTGTGACGAGATGAAAGTTTTAGGCATTGACCCGGGAAGCGAGACGCTCGGCTGGGGCGTGGTCGAAGGCGGCGGATTGAAATACAATCTGGTCGATTTCGGCACGGTCAAATCCAGCCCGCGCGAGGCGTTTTCCAAAAGGCTTCTGAAAGCTTATACGGGCGTTTCGGAAGTGATTCAAAAATTTCAGCCCGATGTGATTTCGGTTGAAGAAGCGTTTTACGCGGTCAATGTCAACGTCGCTTTAAAGCTCGGACAGGTGCGCGGCGTCGTTCTGCTGGCAGGTGAGCAGAACGGCTTGGAAATTGCCGAATACAGCCCGCGCCTGGTCAAACAAACTGTGGTCGGCTACGGAAATGCCGAAAAACATCAGGTTCAGGAAATGGTTCGCGTGCTTTTGCGTTTGCAGAAAGCGCCCGAGCCGCACGATGCCGCCGACGCTTTGGCGATTGCCATCTGCCATTTTCATCACGCCGGCGTGCAGGACAAAATCAAAAATGCAAAATTGAAACTCAGGCGTTAACCGGGAATTTTGCGTTTTTCAAGAGGAGAAGCCCAATGAAACCCACGTTTCTCGTCCTTTTGCTCGTTATACTCGCTTTCGCCGCTCAAACCGGGGCGCAGAAAAAACGCCGCTCGCCGGTTCCTGTCAAAAAGCCGCTCGCGGAAAATCAAATCCAGCGCGAAAATACGAATACGGCAATCGTCGTCGATGAACGGCTCGCCGTTTTGCGCGCGTCGCCGAGCCTTTACGCGATGCCGGTGCAGCGCATGCGGCGCGGGCGGACGATTTCGATTTCCGGCACGAAAGATGCCGACGGCGTGACGTTTTATCGCGTCAATCTTCCGGCGGACGGCGTCGGCTGGATGCAGTCGGAAGCTGTCGTCGGAAAATTCCGGCGCGGCGACGACGAGCGTCTGGCGCGGCTGGTGCATTCGTCCGAAGGCTTTGACCAAATCGAGCGGGCGACGATTTTTCTCGAAAATTTTCCGAAATCTCCGCTGCGTCCGGCGATGCTTCTGCTGTTCGGCGATTTGGTCGAAGAAAACGCCGCCGTAATTTCGCGCGAGGCGACGCGCCGCTTGAGCCGACGCGAGATGGCGGCGACCGGCGCGCCGGTGCACAGTTTTTATTTAAACTACACGAGCCTCGACCGCTACCGGCGTTTGGGAATCGGCTTTGCTTTCAACTCGAACACTAAACTGCTTCATTACGACGGCGCGGCGTGGAAAGAAATTTTAACCAAATTTCCGAAAGCGCCCGAAGCCGCCGAAGCGCAGAAGCGGCTCGATTCGCTGAAAGAGAAATTGGAGCGGAAGCTGTAAACGAAAGGCAGAAACGCGGGCGGTGATGGAGCGTGTTTAAGCGTAGCGATTCGACGCGCGGATTGAAATCGTGTCTTCAGTTCTT
>DASVWG010000479.1:0-2978 GCA_036389695.1 Pyrinomonadaceae bacterium | reverse complement strand
TGAGTCTGGAGAGTCCGGAGAGTCTGGAGAGTCGCGAGTCAAATCGAATTTTTTCTTTTGACTCTCCAGACTCTCCAGACTCTCTTAACTCTCGACTTCTTGAGTCGGTTCGTGTAATTTCGGCGAATCCCTGACGACCTGCGCCACGGCGTCGCGCCCGAAAAATTCCAGCACTTTCTGGACGTCCAGTTTTTTCGCGTTGCAGGCGGCGACGACCGAATTCTGCTCCTTCACGCGCTCTTCCATAATCTTACGAAGATTCTGGATTTCCAGTTCGTATTGTTGTATGCGCGAGGTGCCGTCCTGCAAAACTTTTTCCGTGTCGCCTGCGCCCGAGCGGATGTAAAATTCGAGCGCTTCGATTTCCGCCACGCCCGCTTCGATAATTTTTTCAATCGGCACGCCGAAAGCTTTCAAAGAAGCTTCGACGATTTGTTTTTTGACGTTAATATCGGTCGCTTCCGGCAGGCTTTCGAGCAAAGACTTGGCTTTCGCGACGCGCTCGCGCTCTTCCGCATCGACGCCGCCGGCTTCGTAGACGGCATCGAAATCCACCTGCCCGTTAACGACCGCCGGCGGCGCGCTGTAACTGGCGGGAACGGAATTAGCCGTTTGAGCTTCGGCGCTGACGCCGGAAGCTTCCGCGCCCGTTTCGGCTGTGAGCGGCGACGAATTGGCGTATTTGGCAATCAATTCGTCGGCGGTCAAATCGGTCTCCGCCTGCCCGCCGGTCTGCGCTTCCGTTTCATCGCGGACGATAAACCAACCGACAACCGTATCGCCCCAACTTTTTTCTGACATCGTGTCACGCTCCTTACGCCTTAGAAATATAGGCAATAAACCGATTATTAGCAAGTTTTAAAGTGAAAAAATGGAAAAGTGAAAAGGTGAAAAAGAAAAAATAAAATTTGCGTCAAAGCTGTTTTCTTTTGACAAATACGAAGCCGTAAAAGGAAACAACCAAACTTTTTCACCTTTTCGCTTTTTCACCTTTTCACTTAAATCTTTTCTTAAACTTTCCCTGGCGCTCGTCGCGCCACGCGCGCCATTCTTCGATGGCTTTCCGACGCTCGTCCGGCGAACTCGCCGGTTTGAAATTAAGTCAGGTCGAAGTCGCGTCGCGCAAACACATTTCGGCGAAAAAACGCGTCGGCAAATCGTCGCTCGCGAGCAAATCAATCAGCGCGTCAATCGAATTTCGCGCCATCTCGCGCCGCTTTTTCGCAAATTCCTTTCGATTCATAAAGCTTTCAGAAACTCCGGCGGAACCGTTTCGACCAGCCAGACGCCGTTTTCGGAGACGAAAAACTCGAAACCGCCCGCCAGCATTGCCATTGTATCAATTTCAAAAATCAGAGGCTTGCCGTAACGCGCGCCGACTTTTCGCGCCGTTTCCGCGTCTGCCGAAAGATGAACGTGATGCCGTCCCATTTTCAGCAAACCGTGCTCGCGAATCATCGGCGCGTTGCGCTCCGCCGTGCCGTGAAAAAGCCGCGCGGGCGGCGTTTGCGGCTTCAACTGCAAATCAACACGGACCGAATGACCTTGATTAGCGCGAATTTTCGCGCCGCTCGCGTCAAAGGAAAATCTTTTCTTATCATTTTTCTCGACAACTTCTTTTAATTCATCGGGCGAAACCGGAAAATTATTTTTCGCGCAGGCTTGCAGCAAATCTTCGACTTTTACCCAACCGCCGGTTTCTAAAGTCAAACCGAGTCTTTCGGGCTGGTGACGCAGATGTTTGCTGAGATATTTGCTGACTTTTATCAAACGCTTTTCGTTCATTGAGCGAACATTTGCGCCGCCGGCTTTACGCGCGGGCTTTAAGCCTTTTCCCGCAAAACGGTTCGCGCGGGCGCGCCGTCGCCGGTCGGGCTGACGACTTTCAGCGGCAGACAAATCAATTCGTATTCGCCCGCCGGAACTTCGCGCAAATCCAAGCCTTCGATTATCACGATTTCCTTTTCCAGCAGCGTAATGTGCGTCGCAAAATCGCTGGAGCCGAATTTTTCGACCGAAAGATAATCGATGCCGACCAATTTTACGTTTTTCTCAGCCAAACGACGCGCGGCTTCGGGCGTGATATACGTAAAATCCCGGCGAAAGCCCGTTTCCGGCTCGTTCCAGAACGCGGAATTGCGTGTTTTAAATAAAACTCTCTCGACGTTTTCCAGATTTTCGACGTGTCGCGGCTCAATCGCCGCCGCGCTTTCTTCGATTTCGACGACGCGGGCGGAGCCGATAAGCTTTTCCAAATCAAGCTCGTCAACTTTCCGCGTTCCGTCAATAAAATGATTCGGCGCATCGACGTGCGTTCCGGTGTGCGCGCCGAAACAAAGCTGCGTGATGTTTGCCGCGTCGCCGTTTTTTATCGCCGCGGCAACGTCGATTTTTACTTTCGGGTCGCCTTCGTAAACCGGCACGTTTTCGCTGATGGGAACGGTGATGTCGTAGATTTTCATAAAAGATATTTCACCACAAGGACACCAAGAAAAAAAGGCAGAAGTAAAAAGGCAAAAGGCAAAATTAAGAAAAAAGAAATTAATCGCTTGAATTTTGCCTTTTACCTTTTGCCTTTTGCGCTTTTTTCTTCTTTATTTCAAAACCGTGAATTTGCCGTAAGCCTTGCCGAGTTTGAAAGCCGCGATTTTGCCGGTCTTGCGCCATTTGTTTTCGCCGCTGGAGGCGTATTTTTCGCGGTAGAAAATCGGAGTCTTGCCGGGTTTGACCGAGACTTTCCAGCTGAAATCGCCGGTTTCCGGACCGAAGCTGGAGGCTTGAAACCAGCCTAAGCCACGGATTCCGGCGGCGGAAAATTCCATCAGGTCGACGCCCGTGCCGCCTTGTCCCTGGTGCATTCCGCCGGAATGATAAATCAGAAATTCGTCCAAGCCGTTTTGATTGATGTCCGGCAGACGTTTTATATCCATCGCCCAGCCGCTTTCTAAAATGTAGCTCGCCGTGATGCGCCCGTTTTC
>DASVWG010000478.1:0-4705 GCA_036389695.1 Pyrinomonadaceae bacterium | reverse complement strand
CGCAACGCGCTTCTGAGCAAAAACAGGAAATGCGAAAACGGCGATTAAAACGGCAGAAACCGAGAGACGCAGAAAATTAAACGATAAATTTTGCATTTTGCATTTTGCGTTTTGCATTATTTCGCCCCTCCTTTTTTCGTCGCCAGCGTGATAATCGTTTGACTATTTTCTTTAAAATATTTTTCCGCGTAGAAGCGTATGTCTTCCGGCGTAATTGAATCGTAAAGCGCAAAGATTTTATCAATCGTGTCGGGCGAGCGGCGCAGCGCGATGTATTGCGCGAGCGTGTTGGCGATAGCGTCGTTGCTGTTCATCGCCATCGAAAAGCTGTAGCGCAGGCGCGAGCGCGTTTCGTCCAATTGCTTTTGCGGAATCAATTCCTTGGTATATCGCTGATAAGTTTTGATGATTTCGTCGCGCACGTAATTCAAATCTTTCTCGTCTTTGACCTGTGACCAGACGCTGAAAAGCTCGGCGTCGACGTGATTATCGAATTCCGGCGAAATCCACACCGCCTTTTGTTCCTGCAAAACGAGCTTTTGATAAATGTCGGAATTTTCGCCGAAAGCGACGGCGCTCAGCAAATCCAGCGCGGCTTTGTCCTTTTCGGTTTCGGAAAAAGCGGGCGCGCGATAGCCGACGATGATGTGCGGCAATGTCTGCGAAGTCCATTCGATGTGCTTTGTGCGCGCTTTGTCCTGCGGTTTTTCGACGGGAATCTGCTGCTTGTAATCGCCCGCTTTCCAATCGCTCCAATATTTTTTGACTGTTCCCAGAACTTCCGTCTGTTTGACGTCGCCGACGACGATAATCGTCGTGTTTTCCGGTCGATAAAAGCGATTGAAAAACTGCCACGCGTAGGCGTATTGGTTCGGGTAATCCTTGATGTCTTCGAGATAACCCATCGTCGTGTGGCTGTATGTGTGCTGGCGAAACGCCGTCTCGCGCAGTACTTCATACATCTTAAAAGTCGGGCTGGCACTGTTTTTGTTGTATTCGCCCAAAACCGCGCCCGCTTCGGTCTTGTATTGTTCCTCGCTGAATTTCAGACGCTGAAAACGGTCGGCTTCGAGCCGCATCACTTCGTCCAAATCTTCTTTGGCGAAAGTTTCGTGATAGATAGTTTTATCGTCCCACGTCGAAGCGTTGCTCGACGCTCCGGCTTTTTTCATCACTTCGTCAAAGCGCCCGGCGGGAAAATTCTCGCTGCCGCGAAACATCAGATGCTCGAAAAAATGCGCGTAACCGCTTTTCTTCGCTTCGACTTCGTTGCGCGAGCCCGCGCCGACGACGATATACAGCGCGACCAGATTCGGATAATCGGTCGGCACGGTGACGACGCGCAAGCCGTTCGGCAAATCGTCGGTTTTATATTGATACGGAAAAACCCTGCGCGCCTGCGCCGTCGAATTTATGACGGACGCCAGACAAAACAAGGCTGCTAAAATTATATAAAGTTTCATCTTGACCTCTGTAAAAAGAGAATTTTTGCATTTTGTTTGATGCAAAAATTTTACTGGAAAAAACGCTTTTCCGCTACAGCGATTTCATTGCGCGGAAAAGTTTACGCAGAAAAACTTTACTAAAACGGCGCTTTGAGATTTACTGGAAAAAAGGATTTGCGGCTGAGAGAAATGAAAACGATTGATGAAAAAGTTATAAGCACGGAGACGCCCGCGAAAATTTCAATCTGGCGGTTCGGCGGTCTTTCGTGGCAGACGCTCGGGCGGCGCGTGTGGAACGAGCTTTACGCCGGCGGGCTTTTGACGCACGCGGCGGCGCTTGCCTTTTACTTTTTTTTCGCGCTTTTTCCGCTGCTGCTTTTTCTGGTGACGTTATTGGGATTTTTTGCCGAATCGGGAACGGCGCTGCGCTCGAATCTGCTCGGCTATCTGAAACGCCTCGTGCCGCCGTCGGCGTTTACGCTGATTTACACGACGGTTGACGAAATTGCCGCCAATGCCGACGGCGCGCGTCTCTGGTTCGGGCTGGTTTCCGCTTTGTGGTTTTCTTCGCTCGGCGTCGCCGCGCTCAGCGAATCGCTCAACGCGATGTACGGCGTGCGCGAATCGCGCCCGTGGTGGCGCGTGCGTTTGTCCGCCGTCGGTTTGACTTCGGCGCTCGTCATCTTGATTATGTCCGCGCTTTTGATGACGCTCTACGGCGGCGAAATCGGCGCGGGCATCGCAGACTATTTTCAACAGGGAACTCACTTTACGACTCTTTGGACGCTGCTTCAAGTGCCGGTCGCGCTTGTTTTCGTGTTGTTTGCGTTTGCCCTGATTTATTATTTCGCGCCCGATTTATACGACCAGAAATGGTATTGGATAACGCCCGGCTCGCTCGTCGGCGTCGTCCTTTGGCTCGTCGTCTCGTTTGTCCTGCGCCTTTATCTGCGGCATTTCGATTCATACAGCCTGACTTACGGCTCGCTCGGCGCGGTTATTATCCTGATGCTCTGGTTTTATCTGACCGGCGTGGCGATACTTTTGGGCGGCAAAATAAACGCTGAAATCGAGAACGCGGCAGCCGAGGCAGGCGTGCCGGAAGCCAAACAGTACGGCGAAAAAGAGGCGGAAGAATAAAATAGCGACGGCAGGAAAAATGCGACCTTTCTCGACGAAGAATTCTCTAAAAAGCACACCTTTAAATGTGATTATGATGTTCAAATTGACCGCTTAACGGCTATTTGCGCCGTTTATCGAAAAGTTAGTTCGGATTAACCCAAACCGGCTTACTATTTTACACAGCTTGCGGACGGAGCCCGGTATTTCCGGTGAACCAAAGATTTTAAGCTGCCATTTTATAAACCGGTTATGACACCGGCAGAAACTTAATATTTAGAACTAAAAAGAATATGAATCGCTTCAGGAATCGAATACTAAAATCGTGTTTACTGTTAGTTTTGCTTGTCTTCGCCGGTAATCCTGTTTACGGGCAAACAAATGATAATGCAATCGATAAACAAATCGACCGGCTTTTTTCCAATTACAATCAGGCGACGCCCGGAGTGGCTGTGGCTGTCGTCCAAAACGGGAAAATAATTTTCAAAAAAGGTTACGGCGCGGCAAATCTGGAATGCGATATACCAATCACGACGAAAACGGTTTTTCAAATTGCTTCGGTTTCAAAGCAATTCACTGCCTTCTCGATTTACCTGCTCGAAAAACAGGGAAAGATTTCGCTCGAAGACGACGTTAGAAAATATGTCCCGGAAGTGCCGGATTTTGGAAAAACCGTTCGCCTCAAACATCTGCTCGCGCATACGAGCGGCATTAAAGACCAGGCGGCTTTGCAGTCGCTGGCTGGTTGGCGAGGCGGTGATGTTACTACAACGCAGGATGTTCTCAGATTGATAAGCCGGCAAAAAGAACTGAACTTTGAACCCGGAAGCCGGTATCTTTACAGTAATTCCGGTTACACGCTGCTGGCGGAGATTGTCAAACGCGTCAGCGGCGAATCGTTTGCCGGGTTTACCAGGAAAAATATTTTCGTGCCGCTCGGAATGACCGACACGCAGTTTTACGATGACTTTGAAAGAATCGTCAAAAACAGAGCCGATTCATACGAATTAACAAACGGCACATACAAAAAAAAGGTCTTGAGTAATTCCGCCGACGGCGCGTCAAATCTTTATACGACGGTCGAAGATATGGCGAAATGGGTTTTGAATTTTGAAAACCCGAAAGTCGGAGATGCCGAATTGATAAAAAGATTCAACGAAGCTTCGCTGCTCAATAATGGAGAGCGAGTGGTTTGGGGCATCGCCGACGGCGAACCCGGCTATCACGCGAAAGGGCAAATTCACTGGAATTACAGAGGTTTGCACTTGATGAGTCACGGCGGACACGCCGCCGCTTTCCGTTCCTTTCTCGGTCGCTTTCCCGAAAAGCGTCTGGCAGTCATCGCGCTCAGCAACGACGAGCACTACCTAAACTTTGATACCAGCATCAAGATTGCCGAATTTTATCTAAAAGATGATTTGAAGCCGAATCCCGTCATCAATAATCCCGCGGCTCAAAACAAGACCGCACAAAAACCGAACGCTAATTTAAAAGATTTTGAAGGCAGATTTTACAGCGAGGAATTAGATGCGGCTTATGACGCTAGAGTCCTGAACGGAAAATTATTTCTTTCTCACATCAGGCACGGCGACATCGAACTGACCGAAGCGGGAAAAGATAAATTTTCCGGCAGAATCGGATTTCCCGTCGAGATTGAATTCATCAGAGACGAAAACGCAGCGGTCAACGGATTCCGAATCTCAAACTTTGGCGCAAAAAATGTGAAATTTGATAAGGCAGGCAAGTGACGTGTTTTGAATGATTTGAAGAAAGAGAGTTTTTAAAGGCATAAGCGGTTATCTGAACTGTCATCAGACAATATCTCTCTACGCCCCAGCAAAAATAAGTTATTCATTTAAATGTTCTGCGGCTGATTTCCTCTGCGGCAATAGATTTACTGTTTCATACAGAGACGAGAAAAATAGAAATAAAGTAAAAATACAGATAGATACTGCAAAATATCTTTAATCTTTAGTAGTAAAAATGGTATAACTGATGCTGACGAACCTTTTAAATCTCCCCAATTGCCGACTTATTATAAAATAAATATTTTTGCTTGTATTAAAAGCGGATACGAGTGAAATCATAACGATTGATTGCTCTTCAATATTTGAGAGTAAATTGAATCAAAATTGCTTTTA
>DASVWG010000477.1:0-3414 GCA_036389695.1 Pyrinomonadaceae bacterium | reverse complement strand
AGGTAAAAGGCAAAAGGCAAAAGTGAAGAAAATAATTCCTTACTTTTGCCTTTTGCCTTTTACCTTTTGCCTTGCTTTACGCTGCTTGCTGCAAAGCTTCTTCCGGTTCGAAATCGGTGATTTTCTTCGGTTCGAAGTCTTTGACTTTCGACGCCTGTTTCGCTTCGTATTCCTTCAGGTTAAACTCTTTCAAATTCCACGCCAGCCCGAGTTTTTCCAAAAACTTGATTTCCAGCCAGTTTAAATCGAATTCATACCACGCCAGCCCGTGACGGACGGAAGTCGGGTTAGCGTGATGATTATTGTGCCAGCCTTCGCCCCAACTGAGAGCGGCGACAAATGCGTTGTTAGTCGAATCATCGTGCGTGTCAAAGCGTCGCGAGCCCCAGACGTGCGTCACGGAATTGACAAACCACGTAAAATGCCAGCCGAGCGTCGTCGGCAGAAAAACGCCCCACAGAACCATCGACCAGCCGCCGATTAAACCCAGCGCCACGCCGAGCGTAATGGTCGGCACATACCAGTATTTCGAGAGCGCGACGAGAAAATTGTCTTTCAGCAAATCGGGAATAAAACGACGTTCTACTTCTGTGCCGTTTACCTGCGATGTGCCGACCGTCACCCAGCCCATATGCGCCCAGTAAGTGCCGTGACGCGGGCTGTGCGGGTCTTTGTCCGTTTCGCAAAACGCGTGATGCACGCGGTGCGTCGTCACCCAGTCAAGCGGGCTGCCCTGCAAAGCCATCGTGCCGCAGACGGCAAGAAAACGTTTGAGCCACTGCGGCGTTTCAAAACCGCGATGCGTCAATTGACGGTGAAATCCGAGCCCGATACCGAGACTGCCCGCCACCCACCAGACAATCAGCCCGACCGCCAGATTCGTCCAGCTAAACGTAAATAATGCCCAGACCGCTAAAATATGAAAAATGACGATGGGCACAATCGTGACCCAATTTGTTTTCCCGCTTCTTCTTTGTTCGACTGTCGCTACTTTTTCCATTTTTCCGAAAACCCCTTGCCCTGATAAAAAATTTTGCGGGAGAAAAGCAGGAAAGCTTTTCTCGAGCCTATGAGAAAAGCGTAACAGATTTATTGTCTTTCAATTGTAAGAGTTTTGTAATAGATAAAATAAGCCGGAAACAAGCTTAAATCCGGCTCGCGAAACAGCCATTTTGCGCGGCGGCGCGAGCGGCAATAAAATCCGGTTAACATAACTGAAATTTGAACGTCTTATATAGTGTATTTGGCGAAAAAATATAGTGTAATCGACAAAAATTGTTTTATACTTCGTCAGATTTTTCTTTTGCCGCCGGAAAATCGGATAAACAGCTTATCGAAAGCGGAGGAAACCATCGTGAAATTCAAAAACGGATTTTTTTTAGGCTTGATTTTAATCATCTCTCTGGTTGTTCAAACGATACCCGCGCAGGACTCGAAATCGAGCGCCGTCAAACAAAGCGTTTCGGCGGCGGACGCCGCTCGTCTGGCGCGGCTTGAAGCGCAGCTCGAAAATCTCCGGCAGGAGCTGAAAATTCCCGCGCTCTCCGCCGCCGTCGTCAAAGACCAGCGGGTCATCTGGGCGAAAGGCTTCGGTTACGCCGATTTGGAAAATAAAATTCCGGCGACCGAACACACGGCTTATCACCTGGCTTCGCTGACCAAAACTTTTGCCTCGACCGTTCTGATGCGGCTCGTACAGGAAGGAAAAATAAAGCTGGACGACCCGGTTTCAAAATACGGCATCACGCTCGAAAGCGAAGGCGTAATCCGCGTCAAACACCTGTTTTCGCACACTTCGGAAGGCGTTCCGGGCGAAGCTTACCGCTACAACGGAAACCGGTACGCGGAACTCGACAAAGTCATCACGAAAGCGACCGGAAAATCTTTTGCCGAGCTTTTAATCGCAGATATTCTCGACCCGCTCGGAATGGACGAAACCGCGCCGAATATGCCGAAAATCGTCAACACGAAATCGCCCGCCGGAACGGATGCGGCAGCCGAAGCGGAAGTGAAAGCCGCCGTGATAAGTCTTTTAAGCGGCTACAATTCCGGCAATGTCGAGCAGATAGAGCGGCTTATCGCGCCGCAGCAGAATACCTTTCCCGACGAAGGCGGATTTCTGGCTTCATTTGTCGATACGGCGGAATTGCGCGAAGCCTTCAAGGCGGGCTTTAAATTCAATTTTCAGGCTTATAATCTCGAAGCCGCCGTCTACGGAAATACCGCCGTCGCGACGCTGATTATGCGCGGAACTATTGCGCCGCCGAATGCGCCCGTGCGCCGCAAAGCGCCGGTCAGAATGACAATCGTCTGGAACAGGCAGGACGGCGCGTGGAAGCTCGTTCACGCGCACGAATCGCTTTTGACCGAAGGGATGATTCTGGAAAACCATCAGCAGAGATTTGAAAGAGTTTCCAAAATACTGGCGCAGCCTTACGCGCTCGACAATCAATCGAACATCAAAAAAATCAGCTATCCGAGACACTTCAGCGCGTCAGCCGGATTAATCTCGACCGTGCTCGATATGGCGAAATACGACATCGCCATCGACCAGAACCGCTTTCTGAACAAAGAAACGCAGGCGCTCGCTTTTACGCCGACCGTTTCGACCAGAGGCGAGCCGCTGCCCTACGGTCTCGGCTGGTTTACGCAGAATTACAAGGGAATAAAAATGCTCTGGCATTACGGCTACTGGACGGGAAATTCTTCGTTTATACTGAAAATTCCCGAAAAAAACATCACCTTTATCGCGATGGCGAACACGGACAATCTGAGCCGCCCGACCGATTTGGGCGCGGGCGACGCGCTCAGCTCGCCCGTCGGAATGGCGTTTCTGAGAACATTCATCTTTCCGGAGCTTTTCGGCGCGAGCTTGCCTGAAATCAACTGGAAAGCCGCCAATGATGAATTAAAAACCGAGATAAAACAGTCTTCCGACAAACCTTACGCCGACATTTACGTCAGGGAACTTAACAGCCGCGTGCGGATAAATCAAAGCGTCGGTCAGAGAGCGGAAGCGTCGCGCCTGATGAAAATATACGGCGAGTTATTTTTAAAAGGCTTGCCCGAAGATTTGGCTAAAAAAACCGCCGTCGCGCAAATCACAGGCGTCGCGGACGAAGCCGATAAAACAATCGAATTCAACCTGGCTCAGGAAAAACAAATTCGCATTTTCGCCGCCGGAGAAGGACAAAGCGGACAAATGTATGATTACGGCTGGATTGAAAACGCCGAAACCGGAAAAAAAATCTGGGAAATGAAGGAATCGGAAACGACGCACGCGGGCGGCGCGGGGAAAAATCGCAAGGTCGATACGGTTATCACATTGCCGGCGGGAAAATATCGCCTGCGCTACAAATCCGACGATTCGCATTCGTTTGACAACTGGAACGCGCTGCCGCCGGATATTAATTT
>DASVWG010000476.1:0-8472 GCA_036389695.1 Pyrinomonadaceae bacterium | reverse complement strand
CCGACGAATGCTGCGATGACTGCGAGAACGCGCTGTATCAATGCGTCGACAATTGCAGCGACCCGGATTCATCGCCGCTTTGCGTCAATATTTGCTACAACATATCCAATTACTACCGCAATCGGTGCGACTGTTGCCCGTAAGATTAAGGAAAAGACACAAAGAAGCGCGGAATTGAACGTGTAATTCCGCGCTTCTTCGTGTTTCCGGTTTGTTGGGAATTTATTCGTTTTTCGCCTGCGCTTTGCGCGGCGGAGCGTTTTTCACGTATTTGTCGAACCAGTTTATCATTTCCCAGAGCGTATGCTCGGTCGATTCTTTCGCCGAATAGCCGTGCGATTCGAGCGGCAGCATCACCAGCCGCGCCGTGCCGCCGTTGCCGCGAATGGCGGCGAACAGACGCTCGGATTGAATCGGGAAAGTGCCCTGATTGTTGTCCGCCTCGCCGTGAATCAACAGAATCGGCTCGTTGATTTTGTTGGCGAAAAAGAACGGCGAAATTTTCGTGTAAAGCTCGGTCGCTTCCCAGAAAGTGCGGCGCTCGCCCTGAAAGCCAAACGGCGTCAGCGTGCGATTATACGCGCCCGAACGCGCGATTCCGGCGCGGAACAAATCCGAATGCGCCAACAGATTCGCCGTCATAAACGCGCCGTAACTGTGACCGCCGACGCCGACTCTGTCCGGATCGACCACGCCCATTTCGACGCCTTTATCAATCGCGGCTTTCGCCGAATCGACGATTTGCTGAATAAAAGTGTCGTTGACGGTTTCGGGATTTCCGACGACCGGCATCGTCGTATCGTCTAAAATCGCGTAGCCCTGGAGCAGTAAAAACAGGTGCGAGATTCCGCCGATTTGCGTAAAGCGATTGGTCGAGCCGGAAACCTGTCCGGCGGTCGAAGCGTCGGTAAATTCGAGCGGATACGCCCAGACGACGGTCGGCAGGCGCGTGCCTTCCTTGTAATTCGGCGGAAGATATAGCGTGAACGACAAATCGACGCCGTCGGCGCGTTTGTATTTCACGAGCTGTTTTTTGATGCCGCGCAGCTGCGGCGTCGTGTCCTTGAAATCGGTAATCTGTTTCGGCGCGGGCGCGGTGCAGACTTCCTTCGGCTCGCAGCGATAATTGAGAATCAGATTCGGCGGAACGGCGATTGATTCCTTGCGCGTAAAGAAATTCATCGCCTTGTCGTCGGCAAAAGCGACAAAGCTTTCGTAATCGTCGTCGCGCGAGCGGAAAATCGGTTCCGCCTTCAAGGTTTGCAGATTAAAACGGTTCAAAAACGGTCGGTCGCCCTGCGGCGTCGCGCCTTCCGACGTCAGGAAAACGTAATCGCCGTTTTGCTGGACGACGCTGTAGCCGTTCGGCAGACGTTTGGTGACAAAATTTCCGATGTCGTTGTAACGGTCGCTGACGTTTAAATCCGAGATAAGCTTCGGCGTCGATTTCGAGCGGTAATCGAGCATATAAATCCGCCGCCGCTGCGTGTCGCGGTTAAAGTCATAGACGAACATCGTTCCAGCCATTTCGCCGAAAGTTCTGCCTGAATAACGCTGTTCGGTGCGCACGACTTCTTCCGGCTGCCCGCCAAACGGCGCGGCAAGCTTTAAAACTTTATCGCGCGGCGTAATTTTCGTACGCGGGTCGCCGCTGTCGAGCGCTTCCGCCCACATCAAAGTCGCGGCTTCGGTCGGAATCCAGCCGTAGCCGCGCGGCTCGATTTGGACGCCCTGCACGGGAATTTTATCCTGCAAGGGAACGCTCGCCAGCTTGTAAATCGTTTTGCCCTGCGCGTCCCAAACCTCGACTTCCTTCGGAAAACGGAAATACGGGTAAAGATACGAATAAGGCTTCTGGATGCGCGCCACCAGAATATTTCGACCGTCGGGCGAAGGCGAGACGGTTTCAAAAATCGCGGGCTGACCGATTTCCGAAATCACTTTCGCGCCCGCCGCGTCAACCGTCGCCAGCTGCGAAGTCGCGTAATAATCGAACAAAGCCTCGTCCGACGGCGAGCGCAGCAAATCCTGAAACGTCTGCACCGCGCCGCCGCGTCCCGCGCCTTCCTGAATGTTCGGTCCGGTCGGCGTCAGATTTTGATACTGCGGCGCCGTACCGCGATTTTTCGCCACGGCGTTGACGAGCAGAGTTTTCTGGTCGGGCATCCATTGCCACGAGCCGAAAGCCGTGTTGACTTTCAGATTTTTGACCATTTTCGCCCGCGCCGTCGCGGTTTCGATAATCCAAAGGTCGATGCCGGTCGGCGTCACATTCCCGACGGCGATGTACTTGCCGTCCGCGCTCCAGGCGGGCGAGATAATCTGCGCTCCGGCGGGCAATGCGACGGGCGTTTCTTTGCCGTCGGCGACCGTTTTCAGAGCGACTTTGACGTAATAAAACTGGCGATGCTGCCCGGTCGTATTCGGGTTAATCCGCAGTCCGGCGAGCCGCAGCATCGGCTGCGCCAGTTCGGTAATCGGCGGATAGCGCAGCGGTTCGAGCAGCGCGATTTTGTCCTTCGCCGGGCTGATTGAAGTCACGGGCGAAGCGGGCGCGTCCAGCACGTCCGTAATTTCCTTCGGCGGTTTTTGATAGACGTTCTGCGCAAGGACGAACGCCGAATTTGCCAGAACGAAAACGATTACAAAAAATGCGACTTTGAAGTTTTTCATTTTTTTACCTTTTCAGCTTGGGATTGGAATGGTTTCAGAAGAATTTTAGCTTAAACCCGTCAATTCGTCACGAGGATTTTGCCGCGATACATATCCATCCCGCAGGCAAACGAGATTTCGCCCGCCCGCCGCGGCGTAAAGGTCACGGAAACCGGCGTCCGGACGGGAATTTTGCGCTTTATATTCAGCGCCGGAAAAACCACTTCGTCGCCGCAGTTATAGGAATTCGCGCGATAAAAAACGAGCCTCACCGTTTGTCCTTTCCGGACGGAAACCGAAGCCGGCGCGTAACCTTCCTCGCGGATATTGATGCGCACGGTTTTTATTTTCTTCGGCTGAGCGTCGGTCGCAACCGTTCCGAAAACGAAAATTAACAATAAAAGCGAATTTAGTAGTAAAAATCTTTTCATTTAAATCCTCTAAATTGACGGGGCAGAAGCCCGCGCGTCAGCAAGGGCGGATTATGGTTTGGGATTGTGTAATGTAAATTTCGGATTTGAATTTCACCTGACAACAAATTCCAAATCTGAAATCTCAAATTCCAAATTCTTTCCGCCCAAGCCGGACGCGCGGGCTTCCGCTTCATTTTAAAAATCCTCGAAAACAGACAGCCAGACGCCGCGCGTGTCGCTTTCTTTGCGGCTGAAACCGATAAAAATTCTGCCTCCGGAAACTACGGCGGAAGGCACTGCGCCGTCGGCGATTTCGACGGCTTGACCGGCTCGATTTCCCTGAATTTTGGCGCCAAACAATTTGCCGCCTGCTTCCCAGACGACGTTTTCGCGCGCGAGAAAAATCGGATGACCGGAAACCGCGCCTTCATTTATCAAAGTCCGGGCGGAGAAAGATTTTCCGCCGTCCGTCGTTTCCGCCGTGTAAAGTCCGGGCTTGCCTGCCGCGCCAGCCGTAAACCACGCGACTTTCAACGCGTCCGTTTCGCCGGTCGCTAGCGACGCGCCGGAAACCGGACAAGCCGCAATCTGCCAACGGTCGTCGCTGACAATCGTAGGCTGAGAAAATCTTTCGCCGCCGTCAACAATCGAGGCGACGGCGATATGCCGGAAATCGCCCGCCAAAACCTGTCGCCAGCTCGCGTAAATTTTGCCGTCAGCGGCTGCGAGCAGCGAGGTTTTACAGCAGGGGCAGACTTCGCTCGATATTTTTTTATTCGGCGAAAACGTTTTCGCGCCGTCTTTGGAAACCGCGAAAAAAATCTCGCTGTTCGGCTCGGATTCTTCCTTCTGCGCCTGTTCAACTTCGGGCGTCGGCGTGTAATGCGCTTTGACGAATTGAAATTCGGACGAGCTTTCAGATTCGTTTTCGGCGTGCGAAGGTATTTTTATGTTTCGCTCGTCGAGCCACGCGACGTAGATTTTTCCGTTTTTGTCCGTCGCCAGCGAGTGCATTCCGTGCGAGGCAGGCGCGCTGTCGTCATTGACTTTGACGGGCACGGCGAAAGATTTTCCGCCGTCCGACGATGCGGAAATGTATAAATTCGTGCCGCTCGCCTTTTCGTTTTTCACGCTCGCCGTCCAGCCGACGTAAATTTCGTTGTTTGTGCCGACGGCAATCGTCGGCGGGTCACCGCGCCACGCGGCGGCTTCTCCGGCTTGCGGATTGATACGGATTTTTTCGCCGTTTGACTTGGCTGCGCCGTCGAATTTTTGAAAATAAACGTCGGCGGCTCTGCCCGCGCCGTGTTCCACCCAAACGAAATAAACACCGCCGTCCGGCGCGGCGGCGATTGCCGGTTCGGCGGCGTCGATATTCGGCGCGGAAACGCGAATTGCAGGCGAATCGGAAATTTTCGTTTTCGTTTCGCTTTTCGTTTCGTTGACCGCCGTCGGCTTTGTCGAACCGGCGCAGGCGAAAAGAAGAAGCGAAAGCGAAACGAGCGCCGAATATTTTATAAATGTCGTAAAAATCTTCATTGACCTTAATTTTTCCCGCGCAGCTCCTGCAAAATCTTCGCGGCGATGTCGGGAATAATCTCTCGTTCGTTGGCAAATTTTTCGGTGAAGACGACGAGGACGAATTTTTGACCGTCGGGCGTTTCGACGTAAGCGGCGTCGTGACGCGCGTTGCTTGTCCAGCCGGCTTTTGACCAGAGATTTACATTCGGGGTATTTTTCAGCGCGATGCCCGTAAAGCCTATGTCCTGGCTGTCTAAATCCGTGCTTTGTTTATACGGGTTGCGTTTTAAAAGTTCGAGCATTTGCTTTGAGGCTTCGGGCGAAACCGCACGACCGAGAGCGATTTCGGCGAGCAGGCGCGCGGTCGAATTGGTCGTCAGCATATTGCGGTTTTTGCCGCCGTTCCAGAATTGGCGCTCGCGCCCGTAGAGGTCTTCGCAATAGGTTTTCTGCACGACGTTGATGTCCGCGAAATCGAGCGATTTGAAATAGCGATTGACGGCTTCGCGCTTTGTCGCCCAGATTTTCAGTTCCGCAGGCGTTAGCTCGCCGCCGCCGGTCGCGTCGGTCAAAACGTCGACGATTTGATGCGTCGCGTCGTTTGACGAATCGACAATCATATCTTTCAGCGCGCGGCGCAGCTCGGGCGTGTCTTTTAATTTTCCGTCCTTCAGCCATTGATGCGCGGCGACCAGGTAAAACATTTTGACGACGCTCGCCGGATAGATTTTCGCGTCGCCGCGAAAGTTTGCCGTTTTCAGATTTTTCGGGTCGCGCAAATCGATTAAAGTCGCGGCGAGATTGTCGGACTGCAATTTTTTCGAAATGAATTTATTGATAGTTTCGCCGACCGCTTTCGTCAAAACGGTTTGCAGTTCGGGCGAATTTTCAAGCGCGAGCGGCTCGTATTTTTGAACGTTGGTCAAAGCGGATTTTTTCATAACGGTTTTTCTTTGCGCCATTGCGGAAACGGAAAAAAGACAAACAATCAGCGGCAAAATTAAAAGCGCGGGATATTTTTTCATGCGGAAAACTCCTCGGAAGTCTTTGCGGAAACGGTTAAAGCAGAGTATAAACGAAAATTACCCGGCGGGAAAAGCGGAAAAATCTTGTTCTTATATCTATTTAAAAGTATATTTAAATCCGACTCCGGGACGAAGAAAATTTTCCGAAAGATGATAAAGCAAAAAAAAGGTTTTTCGTTTATTCGCATCATTGGGCTGGCGGCAATGGCGCTCTTTAATATTACTGTTTGTTCGGCACAGACAAGCGCCGCTGTGACGCCGCAGGTCGAAATCAAAAACCTGACCATTCGCTACAATTACAGAATGACGCCGGAAGGCTCGGCGACCTATCACACGATGCAGGGCGAGGACGTGTTTTTTATCGGCAGAGCGACGCCGATTAACCTGCCTTACAGGGACGCCAATCCGTTTCCGTTTCCGGTTCAACTCGGCACCGTTTTGACCGGGTTTAACCGAATAATCGGCGCCAAATCAGGCGGCGATTTTGATTTGCCTCAAATCCGGTTTTACTTTGACTCGATTGAATCAGAGCCGGTAAACCTGCTTCCGACTATCGGGCGAAAAAAATATGAAACTCGCGCGACCGGAAAAGTTCGGATGCGCGGGAAAGCCGAGATTTATCCGCAAAGAATTTTGGGCGAGCCGTGGCTGCCGATAGCGGCGGACGACGACCTTGATTTAGTCGGAACTTACACGGCTTATTTTCGCATATATACCGAGCCCGACGGCAGCACGACCAGAAAAGCCAGATGGGAACATATAACTTACAATCTGACGCAGGCGCAGTAAGTAAACGGGCATCTCGGGTTAAGTTTCGATTTCCGTCTGAAAACGCAGGCTTTAAAATTCGGGTCTGCGTTTTTTCTTTAAATTATGACTGAGGAAAAACTTGTTCGCGGCATCAGCCGTTGGGATTTGGCGGCGATTGCCGTCAATACGATTATCGGCACGGGAATTTTTCTGCTGCCGTCGCGCGTGACGGGCTTAATCGGCAATTACAGCTTGATTGCCTTTGTCGCGTGCGCATTAATCGTCGCGTTTATCGTTTTGTGTTTCGCCGAAGTTTCCAGCCGTTTTCAGGCGACCGGCGGAATGTATCTCTACGCCAGAGAAGCGTTCGGCTCGCTGGTCGGGTTTGAAGTCGGCTGGCTTTACTGGATTGTGCGCATCACGACTTTTGCGACCAACTGCAACGCGCTTTTGCTCTACATCGAATTTTTTAATCCTGAATTGGCACAAGGCTTCTGGCGCGTTTTGATTGTCAGCCTCGTCGTTGTAATTATGACAATCGTTAATCTTATCGGCGTGCGCGAATCGGCTTGGATGACCAATATTTTCACGGTCGGAAAAATCCTGCCGCTTTTCGCTTTCGTCGCCATCGGCTTATTTTTTATCCAGCCCGCCAATTTCACTTTTGGAGAATTGCCCGCATACGGAAAGTTTTCCGAAGCGATTTTGATTTTGATTTACGCCTTTGTCGGTTTTGAAGCGGCGGTCATTCCGGCGGGCGAAACGAAAGAGCCGCGCCGCAACGTGCCGTTCGCGCTTCTGACCGCGCTGGTGTTTTGCGCCGTTCTTTTTATGGTCATTCAAATCGTCGCCATCGGGACTTTGCCGGAGCTTGCCGCTTCGAAAACGCCGCTCGCCGATGCCGCCGGACGCTTTATGGGCAGTTTCGGAGCAGCGTTTATCGCCGTCGGCGCGCTCATCTCGGTTTTGGGCAACTTAAACGGCGGATTTTTAGCCGCCTCGCGCATTCCTTTTGCGATGGCTGAACAGGGCGAGCTGCCGAAGGTGCTGGCAAAAACGCACGAAAAATTTAAGACGCCTTACGTCTCGCTGCTTTTGACCGCCGTTCTGATTTACGTTTTCACGCTGCAAACTTCCTTTTACACGGCTCTGGCTATCGCCACGATTACGCGCCTGCTGGTTTATGCGACGACCTGCGCTTCCTTGCCGGTTTTTCGCGGGCGACAGAACGCGCCGAAGGCGGAATTTCTCGCGCCGCTCGGAATCGTCGTCACGGTTTTATCTTTGATTTTAATCGTCTGGCTGCTCACGAATGTCGATTATAAAAAGGAAGGCTTGGCGATTTTGATTTCGGCGGCGGTCGGCATAGTTTTGTATTTTGTTTTTCGCGTCTCCCGCAAAACAAGCGGCGGCGAAACGTCAGGAAATTACAAATAAGACGAGAGCTTTTTCGGTAAAAACTTTTGATGAAAACTATGAAAAAATTAATCAGTTCCAGCTTGTTGGTAATGTTTCTTTTGGCTGTTAAAGCTTCGGCGCAGACGGAAATCGTGCCGATTCTCGAAATGAATACTTACGGTTTGCTCGGCGGCGTCAAAGACGGGAAATTCGTCGATGCGAAAACGACCTTCGCGCAGTTAAAAGGAAAGAAAAGCTACGCAGTTTACAGCACGAGAGGCAAAATCGCCACCATCACCGCCGAGGTCCAAGCGCCGTTTCCAGACGAGCCTTGCGATGATTTTTATAAAGTCGATACCGAACTGGACGACATCGACGGCGTCGCAATCGGCGTCAATCCGGGCTGGAATCTGCTGCCGCGCGCGCCGCAGTTAATTGATTTAAACAACGCGACTTACATCAAAGCTGCGTCCGACGTTTTGCGGACGAAAGGCATCATCAATAAAGCTCCGAAAATTCGCGAGGCGCTGCGCGTCGATTTGGAAGGCGACGGAAAGGAAGAAGTTCTTTTGACTGTGACGAGCTATGACGACAACATTCAGCCGAGCGCGAAAAAAGGCGATTATTCCTTTGTCCTGCTGCGAAAAATCGTCGGCGGAAAAGTGCAGAATATAATCGTCACCGGCGATTTCATAACGAAGAAAATCAAGTTC
>DASVWG010000475.1:0-29422 GCA_036389695.1 Pyrinomonadaceae bacterium | reverse complement strand
TATTTCGCGAAAGAAAAGACATATTTCGCGAAAGAAAAGTTTATTTTTGCAAATTTAAAATTGAATTGCGCGGCGGTAAAAAAGAAATTTTAAATCTTATTCTCGAAAACTCACCAAATATCGTTGGTATATAAATCTTCGTAAACGTCGCGCCGCCGGATTAATTCGACTTCGCCGTTTTGTCTGACTAAAACAATCGCGGGAAGCTCGCGCCCGTTGTATTGAAACATCTGCGCGACGGAATAAGCGCCGCAGTTCAGCAAAGCCAATACTTCATTCGGCTCGACGTTTTCCGGCAAAAGGCGATAATCGGGCAATCTGCCTTCGCCTTCGATGTCGAAATAAACGTCGCCGCCGTCGCATAAAGGTCCCGCCAGTTTATACGGAAATTTGTGCGCCTCGCCCGCGCGTTCGGCGCTGAGCAGGTGATAATACCACTTGTAGGTTTCCATCGAAAGCAGAATATTAAAGCCCGCATCGGTCAGCAGCCAGACGTCTTTTGCGAGTGCTGAGTGTTGAGTGCTGAGTGCTGAGCTTTCGTTTTCCGATTTTGCATTTTGCATTTTGCGTTTTGCATTATCAAGCGGTCTTTCCTTGCGATTTCTGACCGTCGTTAAACAAATTCCCGCATCGGCAATCACGCTTCTGCCGGGTTCCAGCAATAATGTGATATTTTCCAGAAGATGCGCGGCGTCGACGGCTTCGGCGGTTTCTTTCACGACGCGCCAGGCGTTTTTTAAAACCTGTTCCGGCTCTAAATCCGCCGCGAACATCTCGCGTTTTTCCTGCGGAAAATCGACCGCGTGAGAATTGTCGCGCAGGTAATTGACGGGAAAGCCGCCGCCCAAGTTTAAATGCTTCAGTTTATGTCCGGTTTCCTTGTAAATCTGCAAAAGATTCTCGAACAGCGCGCGGAATGCGTGTTCGTAAGGCTCGGCTTCCGGATTCTGCGAGCCGATATGCAGATGTATGCCGCATAAATCCAGAAACTCGGAATCGTGAAAGCGTTGAAACGCAGACTGTGCTTCATCCGGCATCATTCCGAACTTGGAAGTCAAAAGCGCCGTCTGCAAACCCGAATGCGTTTTCGTTTCGATTTCGGGAACGAGGCGCAGGCTGACGCTCGCTTTTTTATTTAATCTGATGGCTGTGTCTTCGATTAAATTCAGCTCGTAAAGCGAATCGACCTGAATCGCGTAAATTCCGGCGCGTATCGCTTCTTCGATTTCCCTGACGGTTTTGCTCGTGCCGTTAAAGATAAGCTGTTCGGGACGAAAGCCGATTTTCAAAGCTTTAAAAAGCTCGCCGCCGGAATTGACTTCCAAATCGCAGCCCGCTTCTTTGACGACGCGCAAAATCGCCATATTCGAATTCGCCTTCGCCGCATAACAGACTTTCAAACGGCAATCCGTCGCCGCTTCCGCTTTTTTCAGACGATTGATGTTTTCTTTAATACGCGCTTCCGAAAAAACAAAAAGCGGCGTTCCGTATTCTCCGGCGAGTTTAACGGCGGAAACGCTGCCGATAAAGAGCTGATTGTTTTCGAGCGATAAAAAATTCTCGATTTCCCAAGCTTGTTGCATTCGATTATTATAACGAGGCAGAAGCCCGCGCGTGAGCAAGTGCGGAATTGATTTTAGATTTTCGATTGATGATTTTAGACAGGTCTTTGTTAACGGCAAATCTAAAATCTTCAATCTAAAATTATCAATCTTTGTCCGCCCTTGCTCACGCGCGGGCTTCTGCCTGCTTTATTTCTTCAGTTGAATTCCGGTTCCGCGCGGATATTCCGGCGTAATCGTAATCGGCAGCCTGCCTTTAAAATCAATCTCGCCCAGCACGGCGCGAGCGGTCGCGCGCTGCAGGCTCGTCATATCGCCGTATGAAACGACGTAGGTTTTAAATTCGGGAAAGCTTTTTAAAAGATACGGGTTGCCGAAGCTGATGCCGATGGTCTGTTTATTGCTTTGCAGCAAATCGCGCAGAACGCGCGCGCCCGCTTCCGGCAGACCGACCGAGTTTTTCGCGCCCGAACGCACGCGACCGTAGAGACCGGCAAGAACGACTTCGCTGCGCTTCAGGCGTTCTTCAATTCGCGCGATTTCCGCCGCCGTCGTGTTTTCGCCGATAATTCCGAAATCTATGTTCGCCGGTTTTTGGAAATCCTGACGCAAAAGCCGCAAAAAGCTCGTTCCAGCCAGATTCGGATTTTCGCCGTTGGTGATAATCAGGACAAAAACTTTTTTCTCGCTCGCGGGCGAAAGCGGCAGAGCGTTTTCGTCGTTTTTCACCAGCGTAATCGCGCCTTCGGCAATCTCGGCGGTCAGTTTTCTGGTTTCGTTGCTCGAAACAATCCTGTCAATGGCGTCAATCGGAGTGATTTTATTTTTTTCCAGCCCGAGCTGATATTTCCACGCCAGTTGTTTGCGAACCGATTGGTTGATTCTGTCTTCGGTCAGACGACCGGTTTTGACGGCTTCCTTTAATCCGCGAATGGCGGCGTCCGGAAGCGCGGGCTTTAAAAGAATGTCGTTTCCGGCAAGCATCGCGCGGACGGCGGCTTCTTCCTGATTAAAATAAAGCGTCAAGCCGCTCATATCCATCGCGTCGGTCACGATAAGACCTTCGAAATTCATATTTTTGCGCAGAATATCGGTGATGACGTTCGGCGAAAGCGTGGCGGGCGTCGTCGTGCCGTCGGTGATAACTTCCGATTCGGTGTAAGTCGCTTTGACCGTCTGCCTGAGCGGGCGCACGACCGTCGCGTCAATCTGCGGCAGGCTGATATGCGAAATCATCACCGAGCCGACGCCCGCCTTGATTAACTCGCGAAACGGCGCGAATTCCGTCTGCTCCAGACGCTCGCGCGAAAAATTAATGACCGGCAAGCCGCGATGCGAATCGACGTTCGTATCGCCGTGACCGGGAAAATGTTTCGCCGTCGCCAGCACGCCGCGACTCTGCAAGCCTTCCATAAAAGCCGTCGCGAAACGCGCCACGTCCTGCGGATTTTCGCTGTATGAGCGCACATTGATGACCGGATTGTCGGCGTTGTTATTGACATCGACGACCGGCGCGAAAATTTGCCTGACGCCGAGCGCAGAAGCTTCCTGCGCCGTAATTTCGCCCTGACGACGCGCAAATTCGGGGTTTCCCGTCGCGGCGACAGCCATATTCCACGGGAAATTAACCGTGTCTTCAAAACGCATCCCGACGCCGGTTTCAAAATCGGCGGAAATAAGCAGCGGCGTCTCGGCAAATTCCTGCATACGATTCACCAGATGCACCGTTTCATAAACGCCGCCGACGAAAACGATAATTCCGCCGATTTTGTTTTCCGTCACCTGCCGTTTCAGCTCCTGAAACTCGTTGCTGTCCTGACTCAAAAAACGCGCGTTGATGCCGATATGCACGAGCTGACCGATTTTTTCGTCCAGGCTCATTTTCCTGAGCTTTTTATCAGCCCATTTCCACGCTTTTTCCGAAGGCTGAAAGCGATTCCCGCTGACTGTTTTTTTGTCTTTGTCCGAATAAAAAAGCGGCGCGGCAATCGAAGTCGAGACAAAGCTCAAAAGCAATAAAAACGCGGCAGAAAATTTAAAAAAAGAAAAAAGCATAAATATTAAGTCAAAAAGTTATTCGAAAATCACTTTGCGTTTCTTTGCGAAAAACTTTGCGCTCTTTGCGGTAAAAATTTTTCTTAACCGCAAAGGACGCGAAGTTTTTCGCAAAGAACGCAAAGAAGATTTTTCAGATAGCCTTAAATTAAAACTGCAAAATCAAAATGCCGGAAAATAAAAAAATCTATTCCGAAAATAATAACTTTTAATTCGTCGCCGCCGCGGTTTTTGTTTCGGAAAAAATAAAACTCGCCAGCCACGCGACCAGAAGCGTTACTAAACTTCCAATCAGCACATACCACGTATAAGCAACCGGCGTCCAGAAACGAATATAAATCATCAGCACGATGCTCGCCGCCATTCCGATGAGCGCGGGCGTCTGCGTCACGCGTTTCAGAAAAGTTCCGACCAGAAAGACGCCCAAAATCGGACCGTTTATCAGCGACGCGACCGAAAGCGCCTGGTCGAGCGCCGAACGCTGCTGCCGCATCACCGCCAGCGCGACGACGATTTGCACGATGCCGATTATCAAAGTCAGCCAGTGCGAAACTTTCAGATAATGTTTATCGGACAAATTCTGCCGGAACGGTTTGTATAAATCGTTGACGAATGTCGCCGCAATCGAATTTAAAGACGAAGACAAAGCCGCCGCGAAAATCGCCGCCACGACCAATCCGCTCAAGCCGGTCGGCATATGTTTTGTAATAAAATCCGGAAAAACCTGGTCGCCGCCGCCGAACGGAAAAGTCGCCGGAACGCCGGAATTCGCCACGCCCGCATTGACGTATTCAGCCGCGTTATACGGCGCGTAAAACGCGAAAAGCAAAACGCCGATAAATAAAAATCCGATAAATTGCCCTAAAACGACCGCGCCGCTCGACAAAAGCGCGAACGAAGCGCGGCTCGCCTTGTCCGTGCACAGATAACGCTGGACGAGATACTGGTCTGTCCCGTGCGTCGACATCGTTAAGAAACAGCCGCCGATAAGTCCCGACCAGAACGTAAAAGTTTTCGTCATATCGAACGTGAAATCGAACAGGCTGAATTTATTAAACTGCTGACCGAGCGCCATCGCGCCCGAAAAACCGCCTTCGATTTGATTTGCCAGCACGACCGCCGCCGCAATCGCGCCGCCGAGATAAATTCCCAATTGCACGACTTCGACCCAAATCACCGCTTCCATTCCGCCGTAATACGTGAAAATTATCATCACCGCGCCGAGCAGAATAATCGAGCCGACAATCACGTAAGCCGGGTCGGTTTGCGGTTGAAATGCCGTGTAAACGGCGGCGAGAACGATTGCCGTTAAAAGTAGACGAATGCCGTCGGCAATATTGCGCATCACGACGAACAGAGCCGACGCGAGCATTTTAACTTTCGTGCCGAAACGCTCGCCCAAAAGCTGGTAAACCGTCTGCAATTCGCCTTTAAAATAAAGCGGAATAAAAACGAGCGAAATCACGATGCGCCCGAGCATATAACCGAAAACGAGCTGCAAAAACTGAAAATTTCCGTTTTTCGCAAAAGCGATGCCGGGCACGGAGATAAACGTAATCGTCGAAGTCTCGGTCGCCACAATCGAAGCGGCAATCGCCCACCACGGCACGTTCCGGTCGCCGACAAAATAATCTTCCGTCGTTTCCTGCCGGCTCGAAAACCACACGCCGAAAAGAGTTACGCCGATTAAATAACCGAAAATGATGACTAAATCTAAAGTTTGCATTGTGCCAGCGATAAGAAAAAAGAAAATGATTTCTAAAAGCTATAAGAAATTTTTATCCGGAAAACGATGATTGGTCAACCGTTTACGCTTTATTTTGCAGTTTAGCCTCGAAAATAGAAAGCCTTTCAGGCTCGATTCAATTTGCCGCCAGCCGTTTTATCACGAAATCCCTGATAAATCTCAATCTGGTCGGCGATGTCGGCGAGCGTTTTCAGAATGATGAACGGAATGACGAACCCTCTTTTGACAAACGCAGCGAGAAATACGCCGAGAAAAACGCCTAAGAAAAGCAGGAAAACCCGGCGGACGCTGCGCGTCAGAAAAGCGTCCGCCCGCGCCAGCGAAAGCGGTCGAAGCATGATAAAATCGGCGATAAATTCCAGCACCAGAAAGCCGGAAATCCACGCCAGCGCCGTCGCCGTCGCCGAAAAAGCAACGTCCGCGCGCAAAATCCCGAAAATAAAAACCGCAAGAAAAATTCCGCTTCCGATTGTCAGGCTAATCGTCGATAGAAGATAAACTTGCAGAAGCTCTTTGCGCGTTTTAATCTTTCCCGCGAGGTCGCGGCGCGGCGCAAAAAGCCGTATGAAAACGGTCGCCGAAAATATCGCCAGAACGTTTTCGAGCGCGTAAACAACCATCGTCGTTTCGCTCGAATAATCTTTATAAAGCACCATTTCAAGCGGAATGAAATTGATTCCGAGCACCGAAACGACCGAGACGATAAAGCCGATGATTGATTTTTTATTCAAATTTTTATTTTCCGGCTAAAACGCCGATTGCTTTTTCAATCACAAAATTATTTTCCGTCAGCGCTTTTTCCGCCGCCTCGCGCGAAACGTTCGCTTTGCGCATCACAATCGCCGCGCGCAAATCGCCGTTCGCTTCGTTTAATAAATCTCGCGCCGCCGTTTCGTCCAAATCGGTTTCCGCCATTAAAATTCTGAGAGAACGTTCTTTGAGCTTGAGGTTCGATGATTTGACGTTCGTCATACGATTGCCTTTGACGTAGCCGAGCCGAATCATCGCCGTCGTCGAAATCATATTCAGAATCATTTTCTGCGCCGTTCCGGCTTTCATCCGCGTCGAGCCGGTAATCGCTTCCGCGCCGACTTCCGCGACGAGCGCGATTTCCGCCGCTTTTGTTATCGACGAATCGGGGACGCAGGTGACGCAAGCCGTAAAACAACCGGTTTCGCGCGCGTAATCGAGCGCCCCGATGGTGTAAGGCGTTCTGCCGGAAGCGGCGATGCCGACGACCGAATCTTTCGCCGTTAGACCTCGTTTTTTCAAATCTTCCGCGCCCGCCGCGCGATTGTCCTCGCTCGCTTCGGTCGCTTTGTAAAGCGCGTCGTAGCCGCCCGCGATAACGCCCTGCACCAATTCATACGAAACGCCGTAAGTCGGCGGAATCTCGCTCGCGTCCAGAACGCCGAGCCGCCCGCTCGTTCCGGTTCCGACATAAAAAAGCCTTCCGGCGTTTTGCATTCGCTCCGCGATTTTGTCAATCGCGACGGCTATTTCCGGCAAGATTTTTTCGATTGCCAGAGCGACTTTTTTGTCTTCGGCGTTGATTAAACGGATCGCTTCGAGCGTCGAAACGCGGTCGATTGCGGTCGTGTTCGGATTTTCCTGTTCGGTAATCGGCAGCATTTTTAATAAAGGGTGAAATTATATTCGACAACTTTAGTGACGCTGTAAACTTTTCCGTCGCGAACGGCTGGCTCAAAGCGAATTCGCTGCGCCGCTTCGATAGCGTTTTTAGTCAAGCCGAGCGGCAATCTCGTGACGGGTGTGGTTGCGCCGATTTGTCCGTCGGCGAGAAACGTGACCCGCAATCGCACCGTGCCGGTAATTCCATAAGTTCGAGCTAAATCCGTATAATTTGCGCGCTGTGCGGATAAAACTTTAACGCCCGACGTTTGATTCGGCAGAATCGGAGCGGGAATCGTGTTTGAGCTTATTCCGCCGCCGTTTCCCTGACCGCTTCCAAAGCCCGTTCCGCTTCCGCTGCCCGCGCCGATGCCGTTCGGAACAACCATTTTATTCGCGGCGTCAGGCACATTTTCGCCCGCCTGCGATTTCGGTTTTTCGTCCGGTTTAGCGATGAATCTAATTGAGTCGGTAAATCTGATGGAGTCGAAAAATCTTTTAATCGCGTCGTCGTTTTCGGTTTTGCTGATGGTATGAAAAATGTAAGAGCGATTTATCACCTTGATTTCCAGAATTCTATGATAAAAATCCTCGTCGTCGCGGAAGCTGTAAGCCGCGCCGGACAAGCTGCCGATTTTTTCCGTGCTTTCTTTGGGCTGATAAGCACGCATGAATTGCTTCAACGCGGCGGGAAGCGTAAATTTTTTTTCGCCGGAAAGAACGAAAAAGTATGTCTGATTGAACAAAGTTTTATAAACGCCGTATTTCAGAACGCCTTTGTCTTCAAAGATGCTTTCGTTTGTGGCGGCTTGCGGAAACTCGATTGAAAATTCTTCCTGCGCCGGCGCAAACCTTTGCCAATCGCCTTTTTGAGTTTCATTTTGCGAATAAACCGCCGTTAAAAAAAGCGCGATTGAGAGAGCGGCAAACAAAATTTTTTTCATCGTTTTCCTCCGTTTCGATTTCCGCCGTTTTTGTAACTCGCCAGAGCCATCCGCGCGGCGGCGACGGCGGGCGGAAATTTCGGCGCGGCGACGAAGCCTTTCGGCGCGATTTCGTGAACCGTTTCCACGAGCGGTTTGCAAATCAAATCGCCCGCGTGAAAAATTCCGCCGACATAGCCGATGGGAAATTTTCGCCGCGCGATTTTTAATTCCTTTATCACGGCTTTTGCCGCCAGTCCCAATTCGCGCCCGGCTTCGTCCAGCACGGAAATCGCCACCTTGTCGCCCGCCTGCGCCGTTTCGATGACAAAACGCGCGAATCCGGCGATGCGAGCATTATCAATCTGCGGCGCGTAGATGGCAACCGACAAATCTTCGAGCCGTCCGGCGCGAAAATAATCGACCGCCAAATCGCTCAGCTTTGTCGGCTGCCCGCGCCCGTCCGAAGCTTTGGCGACGGCTTGCAGCGCGCGCCGCGCAATTCCGGCGCCGCCGCCTTCGTCACCGGCGAGCGGTCCCCAGCCGCCCGCGATGGCTTTTTCGCCGTTCGAATTTTGCCCGATGCAGACCGAGCCGGTTCCGGCAATCACGCACAAGCCTTCTTCGCCCTGCGTCGCGGCGAAAAGCGCGATTTCGGCGTCGGTGCTGACATTGACGGTTTTGACGCGAAAGCGCTGCGCGACCAGACGGCGCAGAAGCTGTCGCAAATCGGCGCGGCGCACGCCCGCCAGACCGCATTCGATGGCGATAATGTCGCCTTGATTTAAGCCGGATTCGTCGCAGGCTTTATCGACCGCCGCGAAAATATTCGCCGCCGCTTTTTCGATGCCGACGCGCAGAGGGTTTGACGCGCCCGCGAATGCTTCGCCGACGATTGATTTTTCCGCGTCGAGCAAAACGATGTGAGTTTTCGTTCCGCCGCCGTCCACGCCGAGAAACAGATTGTGAAAATCACGAAAACTTTTCGACGGACGCTTTTTGGAAATTTGCGCGGTCATGATTAGAATATTTTTTAGAAAATTCTTCTTATATTTTAAACCCGACTTGACATATAATAAAAACTAAAAGATTTTATCTAATCAATAAGTCATTTTGATAAGGGATGAGGGATGAAGGATGAGGGATGAATAAATTTTGAATTTTAAGTGTTGAGTTTTGAATGAATTGTTGAATAACAAACTCAAAATTCAGCACTCAACGCTTAAAACTTTTTTATTCATCCCTCATCCTTCATCCCTCATCCTTCAAATTATATGGAAATCCGACAATTGAGAGCTTTCGTGGCAATCGCGGAAGCAAAAACTTTTACGGCGGGCGCCAAACGCGTCCACGTGACGCAGGCGGCGATTTCGATGCAGATTCGACAGCTCGAAGACGAAGTCGGCTTGCCGCTGTTTACGCGGACGCCGCGCCGCGTCCTGATGACCGAAGCGGGCGATTTGCTGCTGGAAAGAGCGCGGAAAATTCTGCGCGAACACGACGCGGCGGTCGAGGAAATCGCCGAAATCGCGGGCGCGGAATACGGACGCCTGCGCATCGGCTCGGCTTCGGCGATGTTTACGACCAACCAGCTGCCGAAGATTCTGCAAAGATTAAAAACAAAGTTTCCGAAAGCCGTCATTTCCGTCATGTCGGGCACGAGCGCGGCGCTGGTGCATAAAATCATCAATGGCGAAAGCGACGTCGCGTTTGTCTCTCTGCCGGTCGAAAACTCGAATATTCAGACCGAGCTTTTATTCAGCGACGAGATTGTCGCCATCGCCAACCCGAAACATCCTTTGGCGAAACAAAAAGTCATCAGCGCGGCGGCGCTCGCCGACGAGCCTTTGATTTTGGGCGAGCAGGGCGGCAATACGCGGCGGCAGATTGACGATTTCTTTTTGCAGGTCGGCGTCAAGCCGAACGTCGTGATGGAACTCTCGCGCCAATCGGCGATTAATCGAATGGTCGAAAATAATATGGGCGTCGGCATCGCCAGCGCGAAAACCGTCAAGCAGGCGGTCACCGACGGAAAGTTCGTCGCGTGGTGGATTGAAGGCGCGACGATGAACTGGGAATTGGGCTTGGCGCGTCTGCGCGGCGGTTATTTTTCGCCGATTGCGCATGAATTCGCCCGTCTCTGCCGCGAAAGCTTTGCGGAAAAAGAAAAAGAATTTAAGGCTAAAAAGTAAAAATTTGTCCACAGATAAAGCAGGCTGCGCGACTTGATGAACATGGATAAAAAAAATACGAATCGAGGGTGGTCGAATAAAATCCCGCAGAAATATTTTCAGATAATTTTTTCAGCTACGTTTTGTATCTGTGTTTACCTGTGTTCATCTGCGGACAAAATTTCCGCGCAAAGCCTGCCCGTCGCGCCGCCGCAGGCGGTCGGGATGAATGCGGCGAAGCTGAATCAAATCGACGCTCTGGTGGCGCAAGACATCGCGGATAAAAAACTGCCGGGCGCGGTCGTCCTGGTCGGTCACAAAGGAAAAATCGTTTTTCGCAAAGCTTACGGCAATCGCGCGCTTGTTCCGGCGGTTGAAAAAATGACGGTTGATACGATTTTCGATGTCGCTTCATTAACCAAACCGATTGCGACGGCGACTTCCGTGATGATTTTAATCGAGCAGGGAAAGCTTCGTCTTAATGATACGGTCGGCAGATTTATTCCCGAAATTCAGGACGAAAACGCCAAGCGCGTGACGATTCAGCAGCTTCTCACACACGTTTCGGGGTATCGACCGGATTTCGATTTGGGCGAAAAATGGACTGGACGCGAAGGAATGCTCGCGGCTCTTTACAAAGAGAAACTGCGCAGTGCGCCGGGAACGCGTTTTGTTTATTCGGACATCGGTTTTATCGTGCTCGGCGAGATTGTTGAAAAAATCTCTAAATCATTTTTATTTGAATTTGCGGAAAAAAATGTCTTCAGCCAAAACCAAATGGCAAAGACGAGATTTTTCAGTGCAGGGCAGGAAAATCCAGCGACAAACTTATCTAAAATATTGGTTGATTCACTGCCCTCTCTTCAAAAGCTTACGCCGTTAATCGCACCAACAGAAAATATTAAAGGACAGAGCAGCTATCTCGGCTCAAAATTTGAAGGCGACGAGAAAATAGGAAATGAAATTCTGCGCGGGCAAGTTCACGACCCGACATCTTACCGGATGGGCGGCGTTGCCGGACACGCCGGACTTTTTTCGAGTGCCGACGATTTGGCGCGTTATTGCCAGATGCTTCTGAACGGTGGCGTGCTGGACGGAAAAAGAATTTTGTCGGCGCAGACCGTCGCCAGAATGACCGCGCCCGTTGTCGTTTCCGAAGACGGCGCGACGCGCGGTTTGGGCTGGGATATAAACACTTCTTTTTCGTCGAATCGCGGCGACCTTTTTCCGCTCGGTTCTTTCGGTCACACGGGTTTTACGGGCACGTCGGTTTGGATTGACCGCGTTTCGCAAACTTTCGTCGTGTTTCTATCGAACCGCGTTCACCCGGACGGCAAGGGCGACGTGACGCCGCTGCGCTCGCGCGTGGCGACGGTCGTCGCTTCGGCGATTGAAGACGTGCCGGTCGAAGCTTATCGCCAAGCCGAAAATGTCTATTCGGCGCAGGTCGCGGCGCAGATTCCGAGATTTAAAGAGCTGGTCGAGCGTTCGGCGGTCGGCAGTCAGCGAACAGCGGAAAATGTGACGGTTTTGAATGGAATCGACGTTTTGGAGAAAGAAAAATTCAAGCGTCTGGAAAATCTGCGCATCGGTTTGGTGACGAATCACACGGGCAGAAATCTTTCGGGAAAACAGACGATTGATGTTTTGAAGGAAGCTCCGAATGTCCGGCTCGTCGCGCTTTTCGCGCCCGAACACGGCATCCGCGGGCAGCTCGACCAGGAAAAAATCTCGGATGCGACGGACGAGAAAACCGGCTTGCCGATTTATTCGCTCTACGGCGAAACGCGCAAGCCGAAGCCGGAACAGCTTGCCGGTCTGGACGCGATTGTTTTCGATATTCAGGATGTCGGCGTCAGGTTTTACACGTATATTTCCACGCTCAAAGGCGTTCTGGAAGAAGCGGCGAAAGCGAAAAAGCCGGTTTACGTGCTTGACCGCACGAATCCGATAAACGGCTTGGCGGTCGAAGGCGCGCTGGCTGACGCCGATAAATTGAATTTTATCGCCACTCATCCTTTGCCCGTGCGGCACGGAATGACGGTCGGCGAGCTGGCGCAGATGTTCAACGCCGAAAATAAAATCGGCGCGGACGTGCGCGTCGTGAAAATGGAAAACTGGTCGCGCGCGATGTGGTTTGACGAGACGAACCAGATTTGGACGAATCCTTCGCCGAATATGCGAAGCTTAACCGAGGCGACGCTTTATCCGGGCGTCGGGCTGCTGGAAGTGACCAACGTTTCGGTCGGACGCGGAACCGATACGCCGTTTGAAATCGTCGGCGCGCCGTGGCTCGACGGGCAGAAGCTGGCTTTGTATCTAAATAAACGAAATTTGCCCGGCGTGCGCTTCGTGCCGGTTCGTTTTAAGCCGAACGCTTCGGTTTTTAAAGACGAAAGCTTAGGCGGCGTCAACATCATTATTACCGACCGCAAAGCGTTTCAATCCGTCAGGACGGGAATCGAAATCGCGGTCGCGCTTCGTAGGCTTTACCCGAATGATTGGCAGGTTGAACGGTATAGCCGCCTGCTGGTCAACGCCGAAATTCTCGAACGCGTCAAGCGCGGCGACGCGCCGGAGGAAATAGAAAAAGCGTGGCAGGCGCAGTTAGACGAATTTAAAAAGCGTCGGGCATCATTTTTGCTTTACAACTAACGGATTTAGGTTTATAAAATTTCTAGAGTCTTAACATTTTCGCAACATCCATTTAAAACACGGGAAACTTGTTTTTGGTCAAACCAATTTTCGCGCCCAGCCATAACGAAAATTTGAAGGTTTTTCCAAAAATCTAAATAAATCTTATCGTTTGTTATTAAATTTTGTCATTAAATGTTAATAAGGAATCAGCAAATTTGCGCAGGAAGGAATAAAAAGACTATGAAACATAATTTCAAACAAACAGTCCGCTGGACGCTGGGCGTTTTAGCTTTAAGTTTGTTGATGAGCAGTTTCGCCTTCGGGCAGGAAACGACCGGGTCGATTATCGGAACGGTTCGCGACAGCGCGGGCTCGGCGGTGCCGGGCGCGACCGTCACCGTGACCGATGCACTAAAAAATACCGTGGTTCGCACGCTGACCACCAACGACGACGGCGAATTTTCCGCGCCGAACCTGCAAGTCAGCGTTTACCAGATTACGGTCGAAATGACCAATTTCAAAAAAGCGGTCAATACGGACATAAAACTTGACGTCGGTCAGCGGCGCACGATTGAAGTTACGCTCGAAGCCGGTAACATCTCGGAGGTCGTCACGGTCGAGTCGGCTCCCGTGTCGGTCGAGTTGACGACGCCGACCGCCTCAACACTGATTACGGGCGACCAGGTACGCGAGCTTTCCATTAACAACCGCAATTTCGTTCAGCTCGTGACGCTTGCGCCCGGCGTTTCCGCCAACCTCGCCGACCAGGTTTACGTCGGCACGACCAACCCGGAAGGACAGGCAAATACGGTCAACATTTCGGTTAACGGCGCGCGCAGCAGCGCGAATACTTTTACGGTCGACGGCGCGGACATCACCGACAGAGGCTCGAACCTGACGATTCAGGCTTATCCGAGCGTCGATTCCATCGGGGAATTTAAGGTTTTGCGCTCGCTTTACCCGGCGGAATCCGGCAGAAGCGGCGGCGGGCAAATCAACGTCGTCACGCGCAGCGGCACGGACGAATTTCACGGCTCGCTGTTTGAATTTGTGCGCAACGAAAAGTTTAACGCCAACAGCTTTTTCAACAATCGCAACTCGCCTGCCGGGCGTGACGAGAACGGAAAGGCGATTCGTCCTCCGTTCCGCTATAACAACTACGGCTTTACGGTCGCCGGACCGATTTATTTCTTCAATTTCGGCGAGCGCGACCCGAATGAAGGCATGTTTAAACGCTATAAAAAAACATACTTCTTTTTCTCGGAAGAACAGCGTAAAGACCGTCGCTTTCCGACGTTCAACGCGCAGGTTCCCAGCGCCGATATGAGACAGGGAGTTTTCTCGGTTCCGATTTGTATCAGCGGAACCATTTCGGGAAATACGAGAACCTGCAATCAGATTCTGCCCGCCGGACAGCCGCTCTCAACGCTGCCGGGCGTTTCGATCAATCCGGTCGCGCAGGCTTATCTGACCAATGTTTACAGCAAGATACCGCTGCCGAACGTCGCTCCTTTCGGATTGATTTCCACGGCAAGCGCGAAGGCGGACTTCCAGCAGGAAATTATCAAATTCGACACCAGCCTGACGAAGAACTGGACGGCTTATTACCGTTACCAGCGGGACACGATTCCGACGATTGACGTTAACTCTTTGTTCAATTCCGGTTCGGGCATACCGGGACTTTCGACCTCGCAGACTGATTCGCCGGGACGGACGCATACTTTCCAGACGACCTACGTGCTTAATCCGAAAATGATTATCGAGGGTCGTTACGTGTATTCTTACGGCGCAATTATCAGTAATACGACGGGTCTGTTGTCCAGAGATAGAACGCCGATTGACGTGCCTTTAAAGTTTCCGCTCAACGACGACCGCATTCCGCAAATCGCCATTACGAATCTGGCGACGCTGCAGGCTTTCGGTCCCTACAACAATTTCTCCGACAAAAACGAGTGGTCGGGCAACCTGACCTGGATTTTCGGCAGCCACACGGCGAAATTCGGCGGGAGCTTTTCAAAATACAGGAAAAACGAAGACAACGGTCTCGGCGGCACAAATCAGGGCGCTTTCAGCGGTTTTCTGAACACGACCGCCGCCAGCGCGACTCAGGGCACGGTCTGCGTCACCGGCACCGCGCCGAACTATACGGCGGTCGCTTGCCCGGCGGGTTCACAAACGACCCAGCAGGCTTTCGCTAACTTTCTGCTCGGCAACAACGTTACGTTTTTACAAACCAAGTTCCGCCTTACCGCCGATTTCAGGCAGCGCAATTTTGAGGCGTACGCTCAGGACGAATATCGCATGCGGAGCAATCTGACTTTGTATTACGGCTTGCGTTATTCATTCTACGGCTCGCCGTGGGCGAGAAACGGGCTGCTGTCCAATTTCGTTCCAGAGTTGTATAACCTGGCTCAAGCGCCGCTCGTAACCGGCGCCGGAGTTCGCGTGCCCGGTGCGGGCAAGAACTTCTGCAACGGCATTATCGTCAACGCGCAGAACTATACGACCGGTCCGCCGGAGTTCAACTGCACGCCAACGATTTCGCCTTTCGGAAAATACGTGGTCGAAGCCCCGAAACTGAATTTCGCGCCGCGCGTCGGTCTCGCCTGGGACCCGTTCGGCGAAGGCAGAACGTCGATCAGGACGGGCTACGGAATTTACCATGAGCAGACCTTGATTGGTACTTTCGAAACGCATCTCGGCACAAACCCGCCCTATCAGGAAACGTTCAATCCCAGCGGTGTGCGGCTCGACCAGCCGGTTCCGACGGGCGCGGGCGTGGTCGCGTCCAACAACGTTCCGGCGCTGGTGCGCGGCGTGGACACTGACTACAAAACGCCTTATTACCAGCACTGGTCTCTGGACTGGCAGCAGCAGTGGTTCAAGAAAACGATAACGACAATCGGTTATTACGGCTCGAAAGGAACTAACCTGATCGGCGTCGTGGACATCAATCTCCTGCCGCCCGGATACGCTTTGACGCAGACCTGCGCGACCGGAGCCTCGACGACGCCGACCGTGCCCTGCCAGGCGAAAGATCCGGTGACGAATCAGCCGATTCCTTTTACGGTGTCGCCGTCCACGATTCTCGACCAGCTTCGCCCGTATCGCGGTTGGCGCGGAATCTCGATGATTCAGCCGCGCTTTAACTCGAACTATCACAGCCTGCAGGTTTCCGCCACGCAGCGTTTTTCGGGCATCTCGCAGGTGCAGATAGCTTACACCTGGGCGAAAAATCTGACCGACAACCAGACGGATCGCTCGACCGCTCCGCAGAACCCGTACAGCATTCGTGACGAATACGGCAGAGCGCAGCTCGACCGCCGACACGTTTTCACCTTGAATTACATCTACGAAGTGCCGTTCTTCGATAAGCAGGACAATTTGGTCGGCAAGGTGTTAGGCGGCTGGCAGGCGTCCGGAATTGTCACCTACCAGACGGGTTTGCCGTTTACCCCGACTTATGCAGGCTTTGACCCCGCCGGTATCGGCTTTTTAAACGCGTCATCGCCCGCCGGAGGTCGCCCTTACATTACCTGCGATCCGAATGAAGGCGCGCCGAATACGTTTACACAGTTCTTTAATACGAGCTGTTTCCAAACCACGACGCCGACTTCCGGACCCGCAGTTCCGGGCAATGCGCCTCGCGGAGTTATCGAAGGACCGCGCACTTTCCGCGTCGATTTCACTTTGACCAAGAACATCCGGTTCAATGAAAGCATGCGGCTGCAGTTGCGCGGCGAAGCGTTCAACGTTTTGAATACGACGAACTTTACGACGCTCGCGCTTGCCGCCTCGACGCCGACCACTTTCGGAAACGTGACCGGCGCCCGCGACCCGCGCACGCTTCAGTTCGGTGTTAAATTTTACTTCTAGAAGGCAATTTGTCACTGGAAGCATACCTTTGCCGGTTCGGCAAAGGTATGCTTCCAATTTTTTGAAAGCTAATAATCTTGATATTTCAAAAAAGTTCAAGGAAATAAAATTTAGTGAAAAAGATAATTCTTTAGCTTCATTTTTTCTCCAGCTAACCGGATATTTACGGCAAGCGATCGGAACAATTCCAGCTATTGACTTGAACTCTTACTCAAGTGCAATTGGTTTTGTAATTGACGAAAAGATTTAATTATTTGACATTCGAGCATCACCTGCTTTTATAAATCTCAGCCAGGCACGGATAACGGAGCCATTCGGGGGAATTTATTAAAATGTCCGAAAACTCTGTCCAAAACTGAAAAATCCTTTCCAGTATTAGTTAAAATCATCATTTTGCTTAACTGTCTAAAAACTACTGTTTTTGGACAGGCAATTTTTTGTTATCAATCCTGATTTATCAAGCTTAATGCTCTAAATTACTGCGAAGCCTTGCGATGTCGCGCAATGGCGGCGCGCCGAAAAGCTTTTTGTACTCGCGGCTAAAATATGACGGGTCTTCATAGCCGACGCGAAAGCTGGCGCTCGCCACATCCATATTTTCGCCGAGCATCAAACGGCGCGCTTCCTGCAATCTTATTTGTTTCTGGTATTGCAGGGGACTCATCGCCGTGACGGATTTGAAGTGATTGTGAAAACCCGAGACGCTCATGCCGAGCTCGCGCGCCGTGTCTTCGATTTTCAACGGCTGGTCGATGTTTTCGCGGAGCTGTCTGACGACTTTCGAGATGCGGCGCGCGTCGCCTTCGGCAGCAACGAGATGGCTTAATCGCTCGCCCTGCCTGCCCCTTAAAAGCCGGTAAATGATTTCGCGGATAATTGCGGGAGCGAATAGTTTCATTTCAATCGGCGAATCAAGTAATTTCACCAATCTGACGACCGCATCGAGCAAATCGGCATCGACCGGACTGACGTCCATTGCTTTGGCGGTGGCGCCGCTTTTTTTGATTTCGACGCCCGATTCGAGCATCACCGAAGCGACAGTTGCCGGATCGAGGTCTATCCGAAGATTCAGGTAAGGTTTTTCACGAGAGGCTTCGACGACGCTGCTCTTAACCGGCAGATCGATCGTCGAAATCAAGTAATGCCCCGAATCATAATGAAATAATTCGTCGTTCAGCAGAACGTCTTTACTGCCCTGCGCGATCACACAAAAAGCAGGCTTTAAAACGTATATGTCATTTTCACTCGGTTTCGACGATTGATATATAAAAATGCCCGGAAATGCCTCTAGGAGACTGTTTTCGCGAGCGATGCGATTCATTCTTTCAATCAATTCCTGCCGATTGATTTGCATCCTTTTCTTTTCTAATTCCGCTTCTTTCCGGTTCATAAAATTCATATTAGTCTCTTTGTTTTCCGTTAGCATGTCGCGCTGAGTGTTTTTGGAGAATTGTCCGGTTTTTTTCGAGAATCATTATAACCCTGTCCGTTTCAAATAGCTTCTAATTGAATACATAAGATAACGGCACCAGAGCGATGCCGGTAAGAATTAGGAGTAATGAAAATGAAACAGATATTAATTTTAGGAATGATGACGCTTTTGATAATCGGACAGATTTTCGCGCAAACATCGAAAGGAGACAACACGACGAACATGAAACGAACGGAACAAGCAGACCAATACACTTTTCAGCTGAGTGAGAAGGCGACAAGACAGAAAGTAACTTTTAAAAACCGTTACGGAATTACCGTCGCCGCCGATTTATATCTGCCTAAAAATCGCGGCAGCGAGCGTTTGGCGGCGCTGGTCATCAGCGGACCTTTCGGCGCGGTGAAAGAACAGTCTGCGGGACTGTATGCCAATGAACTGGCTGCCAGAGGTTTTGTCGCATTGGCGTTCGATCCTTCATTTACGGGCGAAAGCGGCGGTGAAGTGCGTAATGTCGGCTCGCCGGAAATTTTTACGGAAGACTTCAGCGCGGCGGTAGACTATCTCGGCTTGCTGCCTTCCGTTGACCGTAACCGCATCGGCGTTTTGGGAATCTGCGGCTTGAGCGGTATGGCGCTGACCGCCGCCACCAGCGACAGCCGGATTAAAGCGGTGGCTACGGCTTCGATGTATGATATGTCGCGCAGCATGAGCCGCAGCTACAAAGACGGTTACACTTTGGAACAGCGCAAAAAGGTGATCGATTACCTCAGTCAGCAGCGCTGGACGGACGCCGAAAACGGTAAATCCGCATCGGGACTGCACGAAGTTCCGTTTGACGAAAACGGCAATCCGGTAAAAGGTAACCGTGTGCTTCCCGACACGCTGCCGAAGAACCCGGACCCGGTTTTGGCTTCTTTCTTCGATTATTACCGAACCCCGCGAGGTTTCCACCCGAGGTCTATCAACTCAACCACAGCCTGGACGGCGACAACGCCTATGTCATTCTTCAGTTTTCCGATGGCGGCGAACATTCAAATGATTTCGCCTCGTCCGATTCTGCTGATCGCGGGAGAAAAGGCGCACTCCCGGTATTATTCTGAAGATATTTATAAAATGGCTTCCGAGCCGAAAGAATTGGTAATCGTACCGGGTGCAGACCACGTCGATTTGTATGACCGGGTAAATATCATTCCGCTCGATAAGCTCACTTCATTTTTTACCCAAAACTTAAAGTGATGGAGCCTTTGGAGTCTATCTGCTGGACTCCTTTTCGGTCGGGGCGACGTTTATCGGCGGCGCAGTACTTTTGTTTGCCGCGGCGCTCGTCGTCGGCACCGGCGAGCGCATTCGACCGCTAAATGTTGATGATGCGAGGTAAATGACAGATGAAATGTTTAATTGTAATTATGATTTCAATAGGAGTCGCTTTCGTCAGTTTTGCCGGTTGTGCCGGAGGTGATATGGCAGATACCGAAAATACGAATATTCAAACCCACAATTACGAAAGCAATAACACCGGTCATAAAAAAGGCAATAAGATGAAGATTAAAATTGGTTCAAATACTTTTACCGCCACTCTCTTTGACAACGCAGCGGCAGCTGAATTCAAAGCTGGATTACCGCTAACTATAAAGATGGATGATTTGAACGGCAACGAGAAAAAATATGATTTACCAAAATCCTTGCCGACCGACTCTTCTAATCCAAAAACAATAAATAACGGCGACCTGATGATTTGGGGCGATAAGACTTTGGTGCTTTTCTACAAAACATTTTCGACTCCCTACAGTTATACAAAACTCGGACGCATTAACGATGCTTCAGGACTTGAAGCCGCAGTAGGGAAAGGCGACATAACGGTTACGTTTGAATTGGAGTAACTGCCGGAGGAATATAAAATGAAAAGAATAACAATCGGATTGATAATTTGTGCGGCATTTTTCGCCGCCGCGTCGTGCGGCAATCAGCAATCGGCTAATACGGAGAAACCAAAAATGGAAAAGATGGAAAACAAAAATGAAGACACAATCTTTCCGAAAGGGGAACGGGCTCCGACGGAATATTTTACGGGAACAGTTTACGTGCGGACGCTCGCCCCTAAAACAGAAAATAATAATTTTTCAGTCGCCAGCGTCACGTTCGAGCCGGGCGCGCGAACGAATTGGCACACGCATCCGGCTGGACAGACCCTGCTCGTCACCGTCGGCAGGGGACTTTATCAGGAAAAAGGAAAACCCGCGAGAGCCATCAACAAAGGCGACGTAATTCTTTGCAGTCCCGACATTGAACATTGGCACGGCGCATCGCCCGCGAGCGGAATGACGCACGTCGTCATTACCAACTACAAAGGCGACAGTCAGGTAAACTGGTTAAAACCCGTAACGGACGGAGAATATACAGCCGCCGTGCAGTAATCATAAAATTATTCATAAAACGGTGCACGCTGTATAATGTTCATCGTTTAATCGCGTGCAGACTCGCGTTTCGAGAATTGGGAATATGGCAAGAATATTTATCACCGGCTCGGCAGACGGTCTCGGGCAGTTGGCGGCAAAAGAACTGATTGCCCGGGGGCACCGGGTTGTGCTTCACGCACGCAATGAAACGAGGGGACAAGAAGCTTTGGACAAAGTGCCCGGTGCGGAAAGCGTAGTAACAGCCGACCTCGGCAGTATCGACGAAACAAAACTGCTGGCTTCAAAGGTGAATGCCTTGGGCGGGTTCGACGCAGTGATTCATAATGCGGGCGTTTATCAGGCTTCAGCGAAAGAAATTTTCGCCGTCAACACCTTGGCGCCTTATATTCTGACGTGCCTCATACAAAGACCGGAGCGATTGATTTACCTGAGTTCCGGGATGCATTTGCAGGGACGCTCAAGACTGGAAAGTTTCAAAACAGACATCAATCGTATCACCTACTCCGACTCGAAGCTTCATGTGCTGATGCTTTGCAAGGCGGTAGCACGAAGGTGGCAGGAGGTTTACGCCAACGCGCTCGATCCCGACGATTTGCAAAAAGGATACGAGACGCAGGTATGGCTGGCGGTAAGCGACGATGAGAAGGCGAAGGTCAGCGGTCGATATTTTCATCATCAAAAAGAAAGCCGTCATAACCCCGAAGCCGACGACGCGGCGTTGCAGGAGAGATTTTTAAGCTTGTGCCAAGAGATTACCGGCATTTCTTTCCCACAAATTTGACGCGAGCCTTGCGAGCAACTCAAAAGATGTGTCCAAAAACTACAGTTTTCGGACAGTAAGATTAACCTTTTGATTTGCGCCTTTTACAGGTTTATTTAGAAACTTTGACGCGCTCAGCGCAGAAACAAATTCTCCGCTTTCTTCCGGTTTGTAAACCGCAGATTTTATTTCTTTTTCCAATTTTCCCCGCATTATGCTTTCTCAGATTACTTAGTCTGATTCTGTTCCATTTCTATCGCCGCAGGAAAACGGGAAAATACAAAATTAAAATATTTGCCTTTACAAATCTGTGCGGATGAGATTATTATCTCCGAAGATTTAATAAGGAATTTAATTTATGTGTTGGCGTATATAGTGAGCTGAGTCTCATTATATATGCAAACGTGTCATTAATCGCTTTATCCGCATTTGAGGAGAAATCAATGCCGCCCAAATCTGCCCCGAATCAAGTCCCCGCCATTCGTCCGACCCAGTTTGAAAACGCCAATGCCGACTCTTTGAAAAACAGCGTCAACCTTTTTCGCGGCGACGTGAATTTTCAAAAGACTCTGGTCACTTTGCCCGGCAAATTCGACGACGAGACTTTACAAATTCAAATCAATATTCTTTACCAGAGCAATGTCAGCCAGGAGGTTTCGACCTGGAATCTCGATGCGCCGACAGGCGTTCTGGGGCTGGGCTGGAGCTTAAGCGGCGAGAGTATCAGGGCGAATTCAAGCGGCGCGCTTTCCCAGTCCAGCCTGCAATACGTCTATCAATCCGGCGGCACAGGCAATCAACTTTACGGCAACAAGGATGTTTGGGTGCGCGGATTTCTCAACGCCGCGCTTGCCGCGTATCTCAATCCGGAAATCACGCCGCAGCAAATGCAGGAAATCGTTTCCGCGTTTGCCGGGGTCGGGCTTTTGCTCGACGTTTCGGCGACGATTCAATCAAACGGAAATAATGAATGGGTGCTGGATGATTCGGTAAATGAACATCTTTGGAATTTATCGCTGGTTACCGGAGACGGAAAAGAAGCGTTGCAGGTCGCGGACGGCGGGCAATCGTTCGAGCTGCAGAGCTACCAGTTCTGGAAAATTTTCTATTATCGGAAATATGAGCGTTGGGAAATAACGGATAACACCGGAGCGGTGAAAATCTTCGGCGGCGGCACCGGGCAGACTTCCGACGGTTACAACACCAGCAACGGGAACAGTATCGAATGGGGCGTTAAATGGGATTCAAACGGCAGCTGGAACGGCAGCAGCAGCGTTTCGGAAAACCAGACGCAATATGCGGCTGCGTGGAATCTTTATTCAAAAGTCGACCGCTACGGCGACAGCATTTCCTGCGAATACAACGGATTCGCGCGCGCGGGCGGCTTGATTTCGATGGGCGCGGAACAGCTTGTTACCGAGGGAGGCAAACCCTTTACGAAAGCCTGTTATATCACGAGCGTGACGGACGCCTTCGGCAGGCGCGTCCGTTTCAACTACAAGTACAAAACTTTTACCGGCGCGGCGCAGGAGTACATCGACCCGCATTTTGTTTTGACGCCCGCCGCCTCGAACAACACCGCGCCGGAAGATTTAAACACTCCGACGGGCTTTCAGGATTGTTATGAAGTTTTATTGCTTGAGAATTTAGAGGTGCAGGCTCCGGACGCGGCAGATAATTACGAACTGGTTTTCGGGCTTAACTTCGATTATACAGACCCGCAAAATATCTCTACGACGCCGGCGGAAATGCAGGCGGTGATGTGTAAAAGCTATTTGCAGGCGATTACGTGGTACAATTCGGCGAATATAACTTTGCCGGGCTACGTTTGCGATTATTATCTGGACGGCAGCGAGGGAACGGCGAATTTAGGCGCAATCAAATCCGTTACTTATCCCGAAGGCAGCACGGGAACGTTCACTTACGGCACGAACAATTTGCCCGCCTGCGACCGCAGCCAAATCGTAAAGCCGCCTGTCAATCTGACTGCCGGTGACGTCCGTGAGAAAGCGGAAGCCGCGTTTACTGCGCCTGCGCCCAAAATAGAAAACATAGGCGCCAGCCCGCGCGTCTGGTTCGGCGAAGACTACGCCGTCACGGTTTGGATCAGCCAGGATTTAACTCAGGTCAGTCTGGAAGTTCACACGTGGGTCGGTCATTGGGTCAGGTGGTCACCGCCGGATAATCTGATTTTTAACGAAGCGGGAAATTTTGTAGACCCGGCGAGCTTTGAAGTCATAGCCAATCAGAACGCTTTCGTCGTTTCATTCGAATCGAACAATTACACCTGCCTTTATCCTTTCAACCGCAATCCGCAGCAAACGAGCCGGTGGCAGCAGATTGACTATAACGGCTCGCCGCGCAAGACTTTCGCGGACGTCAACGAGATAAGCTTTGCCGCCGGAAACGAATTCGTCCTGGCGCTGGTCAACACGGGAACGAATAATCCAGCCTATTCGCTCTATTGCTTTACCTTTAACTGGCGCGAGATTGACAATCCGTGGTCGGGTTTTGATAATCCTCTGCCCGGATACGATTCTCTGGCAACGCCGCTTTTTATGCTGGCGCAGAACGAATTCTACCTGGTCTTAACTTACGATAAGAATTCGGAAAGCACGCTCCGAATTTATTATTTAGACCAGTTCGGAGACTGGAACGCGGGCGGGCAAACCGCGTTCGATTTGGATTTAAGCTACAACGACGGGCAACGGATGATGTGGAGCGCGGGCGCGTCGTGCGCGGCTTTCACGACGGCGGAAACGGCGTGGTCGGCATCATACAATAACTATACTCTGACGGCTTTTCGCTGGGACGCGGACTATAATTTCTGCCGCTCGCAAACCTTCCGGGATTTGGAAGTCAGCCCTTTGTACCAGATAGCGGATAATCCGCTCTGGTCGCCTCTGCCGCGAATTGTCGGCAATGAAATCGTCGGCTGCGCAGGCACAATCTGCCGCTTTAACGGGAGCGATTGGGACAACTACACATTTCCTCCGCCGGTCGGTTCCGGCACGTGGCTGAAATATGCTTACGGGCAGGATTTCACTTTGCAGGTCATAAATAACCCGTATGAGATTGAGACGTCTTTCATGCCTTACAATCCGCAGGGCGGAGGCTTTGCTTCCACGCCGCAGCAGAACGTTTACAATCAGGGCGTTATTCAAAAATATATGGGTTATCCTTCGGCTGCGGGCGAAGACTATTTCTGTGCCGCCAATGGTATTTATTATCGCGGCAGCTCGACCGCCTGGGACAATGCCTTTGCCTCGCCCGTCCATACGCTCGACGACCAAATCGACACCCTTTCCCTCATCAACGAAACGCCGAGCTTTATGGCTTACAGAGTGCCGGGCTATGCGGCGGAAGATACCGAGATTCAATTGCTGGTTCTGCAAAACGGCGGCGTGACGGCTTCGGCTGACAATATCCTGAAACACGAAAACTTTTTCACCATCCTCGGCTCATCCGGCGCGAACCGCTCGCCTGCCGGGCAATTTCCCGCGGGCGAAAACACTCTGGCGACTTTTCCCGCGGAATACGGGCAATTTCAGAGTTCGCCGTTTTATATCCTGCATCGCTACGCCGGTTTTCAATTGAAGGGCGAGATTTCGGATTATCCCGTGCAGAGCCTGACGATAACCGTTTTCGGCGAAGACGAAACCCTCACGACCTGTTATGAATACAACGGCGCGAGCGCGGCTTGCGATCCGTCCGGCGAGATAGTGAAGTATTATCAATCGACGGTTTACGACGGCTGCGGCAATCCTGCGTCGAGCGCGTTCGGGCGCACGGTCAACCTTTATTACAACGGGATAGCGGAAGGCTACAGTATGCTGGACGGTCAGCCGATTCAGACGATTATGTTTGAAGGCGCGGCGCTGTTTTCGACCGCGTGGCAGGACGATTTGGGTCTCGACCCGGCGCAGCCGCCGAACCAGCCGCCCGCGCCCGTGCCGCCCGCGCTGGCGAATCTTTTTGCGCAAAACGGCGTGCAGCTTTCGTCGTCGGCAACGATTCAGTATCTAAAGATTGGCGAGAAAATCGAAGGCTATTATTACTGGCAGATTGAAGATGCCGAAAACAAGGCGGCTTACAATCTGGATTACAACAATAATCCGGAAAGCGCGAGCGGATTAAAAGCCTTTACCGGGCGAATCGTCCAGTATTCCGCAAATGACTGGAAAGTCTTTAATAAACGCAACGGCAACCCCTACACGCCCGAGCCGGTTCAATTACACGGCGCTTACGTTCTGCCCGTCGCTCAGACGACTTTTCAGGACGGCGTCGCGCTGACAATAGCTTACGGTTATTGTTCCCCGATTAGTGAAGCAGCGGCGAACGGGCGGCAAGCTCCTTCTGAAAGCGAGCTGCTTCCGTTTCCTTTTACGGGCGGCGTCCAGCAACAGGCGTGGTCTTACCATAACGTCAAAGGCGAGCCGGAAAACTACATACAGGAAGCTACCTTCGGCGCGCAGGTTTACCCGCCGCTCGCCTGGGCAAATGTCTTGACGCCGACCGTTCAGCTGCGAACCGTTATGAGCACGGATAAAAGCGATTGGCTCACGATAGCTTCGACGGCGAATACTTTCGGCGAATGGCGCGACGCCCAAGGATTGACGGTTTGCGATACAAAGAATCAATATGCCTGGAAAGGCGACCCGAGCGGAAACGACAAAGGGCAATTTCCTTTCGGCGGCAAGCCTTCGACGGATTTGTGGAGTCTCCAGAATCAAACAACCGTCAGAAACGGCGGCGGCGTAGTTACCGAATCGGTCGACGCCGCCGGTCTGACGCATTCGACCATTCTGGATAAGGACAACGAGACGGAAATCGCAATCGTTTCAAACGCGAGCTGCGAAAATGACGAAGTCGCTTATTGCGGCTTTGAAGGATACGAAAATATTGCCGGCTGGACGTTGACGGGCGGAGCGCAGATAACGAATGACAACGCGCACACGGGCGTTCAGAGCCTTTATCTGCCCGCCAGCTCTTCGGCGCAGCTCGCCGCTCTGACGCCCGCGCGCAATGAGCGGATGTATATTTTTTCGTGCTGGTATCAGCTCGATTCCCCAGCCTCGACCGGAGCCTGCGGCGCCGCGATTCAAATAACGCAGGACGGCGCGCAGGTCGGAGATGCCGTCAATGTAGCTTTTGATTCCCCGGCTGAAAACTGGTCTTACGCGCACGCAGCTGTCGATTTGGCGGCTTATCAAAAACAGGCGACCGGAAGCGGCGCGCTATCGATTGAAATCAGCCTGCAAGCCGGTAATGCGGGCGGAGTCTGGATTGACGACGTTTGCTTTGCGCCGAAAGCGTGTTCCTTCGCGGTACAGGTTCACGACCAGTTCACGTCGCAGATGACCGCCAAGTTAAACCTAAACGGCAAGACTTTTCGGATGCTTTACGATTCCTGCTCGCGATTAATGGGAACTGTCATCACGGGCGAAAGACTGCGCGGCTTGAAGACGGTTTACTATTCGAGACAGGGAAATCCGGGCGGCTTTAACACAAGCGACCCGAACGCAAATCTAAAAGTTAAAGCGTGGCACGGCGGAAGCGCGCAAACTTTCCGCAACGGAAATAACTGGCAGAACGATTGGACGCCGGATGTCGCCGCAGACTGGACGACCGGTAACGGGCTGCTAATTCACGCCTCATCGGGCGCGAGCAGCACCTTGACGAGCGCATCGCCGATTGACCGTGATTTTGCCGTTTACTTTGACCTGTTCGACAGCGCGGGTCAGGCGTTCAAGCCCAGCGCCGGTTTCGAGATAAAAATCGGGAGCGCATCAGGCATAAGCTGGAACGGAGAAGCCTGGACCTTAAACATTAACGGCGATTCCTTTGACGGTCTTTGTGCACCGGCAAACCCGCCGACGCAGATTTTGCTCGTTTTGACGGGCGACAATTTGATTTTCTATTCAAACGGGCAACTCGTTTTCAGCCAAACCGCGAGCGTGACGGGCGCTCCGCAGATTGTCACGGGCAATAATGCCCTGGCTTTAAAGAACCTTATATTTTTGATTAGCCCGTCGCTTCAGCTAACGCAGCAGGACGAATCCGGAAACGACCGGCAGAAACACGCTCTGGCGGGAAATGATTATTTTATTCACCAGTTGATGAGCGACGCGGTCGGCAATCGCTCCATCAAAACAAAATCGATTCCGGGAAGTTTCAGGACTGACGGAAAGCTTCCCTTGCAGTATTGTTCGACATTGGTCGATTTGGCGGCGTTTCAGGACACGGTCAACACGACCGGCGTGATGAGCGGCGACGTTGCCGGTTATTACGACGGGAGCAACGGCACGACAAACGACGAAGGCTATCCGTACAACCGTCATCGTTATGAAGCCTCGCCGCTGAATCGCGTGGCTGAAATCGGCTCGGCGGGCGCAGGCTACGCCATCATTGAAAATACGCCCTTCGAGCAGAGACAAACCGTTCGATTGATTCGCTCGTCGAACGATGAAATAACCTTGCCCGACGCTTTAACGATTCCCGCCGGTCAATATCGCGTCACCACCAGATTAGACCAGGCGAACAAGCCTTCTATGACTGTCAAAGACGCCGTTTCAAACAAGGTGGCGACCATTTCGGGAAGCGAGCAGCAATGGGTGATAAACGCGACGGGCGTCACCTACGGCGCAGCCGGGGCGGAAACCCGCATAGCTCTTCCAAACTCTTTTCTTGAAGGCGCGGGCGAGCAGCTTCTGCTCAAACAATATAACGGGCTCGGTCAGCTCGTCAGCGAAAACGACCCCGATACGGGAACGACGAATTATATCTACAATTCATTCGGACAGGTGCGTTTTGTACAGGATGCGGATGGAGCGACAAACGGCTTTGCCGTTTATATGCTCTATGACGAGCTCGGTCGCAAAACGGCGCGCGGCTATTTGCAGACAGATGATTTTGCCTCGCTCCAAACAAACGCCGACAGCTTAACTTTTCCGGAAAATAATGATGAAAACGTTTCCTATCAGACTTTAAACGCCTGGTTTTACGACGGCGACGGCACGGACGCGAACGCGCTCGGTAATCTGGTGAAGGCGATTTCCTATAACAACGGCACGGCGACCGTCACCGAAGAAAGAATCTGGAACGAGCAGGGTTTACTCAAGAGCAAAACATTAAAGACCGTGTGGACGGACGACGGCTCGGTGGACGGACCTTTCACGCTCGATTACGACTATGACGAGCAGGGAAATCTGATTTATGTCGGCTATCCCGATTTGTCCGGCGTGAGCTTAAAGGCGGCTCTTTACCTCTACAACGCGATGGGGCAAATCGAGGCGATAACCGACCAGGACGGAAACGTTCTGGCATCTTACCAGTTTAACGCCAGCGGTCATGCGGCGACGGTGAAATTAGGCGCGGCGAATATCGCGGGCGGCTTCGGCTACGATTCGCCCGGACGTTTCTGCGCCATCAGCGCCGCGTCCAGTCAAGCCGGATTTTCGACTTCCGCCGTTTATAAGCCGGACGGAAGCGTCGATACGCAGAACGATGATTTTGAAAACGCGGGAACCTTGAGCGGCGATTATGATTTGAGTTTCGGCTACGCGATTCAGAATCAGCTCCGCTCCGCAAATTCGTCGGAGGCTTCTTTACAGCAGACTTTCAGTTATATAAATCCTGCGACCGGTGCGCCCGACCTGAACGGCAACATACATACGATTCAGCCGTCAAACGATAGGTTTATTTACGAAACCGGAAATCAATTAAGCCAAATCGAATGGGGCGCGGGCGGGACGACCGTCTTTGTTTACAACGACAACGGAACGGTTCAATCGCGCACGTCGCAGGGCGCGGATTCCGTGCCTGATTTGCAGTTCAGCTATACGCCCGGAACTACGCTTCCGGCAAGCGTTACGCTCGCCGATGGCAATGTCGTCAGATACATTTACGACAGCAACGGCACGCGAATCGGCAAACGAATCTATGACGGAGACACGGTTTCGTCGGCGATTAAATATATTCCCGGTCCGCTCAAGCCGCTCGCGCAGATTGACCAGACGGGCAGCGCCGTCGCCTATGTTTACGGCGTCAACGGGCTGATTGCGATGTTCCGCGACAGCGAGGTTTATTCGGTCATCACCGACCGGCTCGGCTCGACGCGGATGGTTTTTGATTCCGCCGGAAACGTCGCCGCCGCTTATAACTTTCAAGCCTACGGTGCGGTCGCCCAAAGCTTCGAGCCTGCGAGCGGA
>DASVWG010000474.1:0-5622 GCA_036389695.1 Pyrinomonadaceae bacterium | reverse complement strand
TATTAGCTATTAGCCGTTAGCTGTTAGGATTTAGAATGCAGAATTAGATTTGAATTCAAAAGGCTAACAGCTAACAGCTAACAGCTAACAGCTAATCTTGAAATCACAGGCGCTTACGGCTATGCTGAAATAAAGTATTTCCGGATTAATTCCCTTTTTAATTTTATGGCGCAATACGATAACGTGGTGGCGGTAATCTTAGGCGGCGGTGCAGGCACGCGGCTTTTTCCTTTGACGCAGCATCGCTCGAAACCGGCGGTTCCGCTCGGCGGAAAATACCGTCTGATTGACGTTCCGGTCTCGAACTGCATCAATTCGGGCGTGACGCAGATTTTTGTTTTGACGCAGTATAATTCGGCGTCGCTGAATCGACACATCTCGCGCACGTATCGCTTTTCGAGCTTTTCGACCGGCTTTGTCGAAGTGCTCGCCGCCGAACAGCGGATGGACAGCCCCGATTGGTTTCAGGGCACGGCGGACGCCGTCCGGCAGACTCTGCCGCATCTGCGCGACTGGCGCATCGACACGCTTTTGATTCTTTCGGGCGACCATCTTTACCGGATGGATTACCGCAAATTTCTGCAAAAGCATTTCGACACGCAGGCGAACGTGACGATTTCGGTCATTCCGGCGCGGCGCGAAGACGCCGAAGGCTTCGGGCTTTTGAAAGCCGACGCCGAAGGTCGCATCGTCGAATTCAGCGAGAAACCGAAAGGCGAAGCGCTCGAAGCAATGCGCGTCGATACGACGAATTTCGGTTTGAGCGCCGAAGAAGCGCAAAATAGACCGTTTCTGGCTTCGATGGGCATTTATGTTTTCAACTACAAATATCTGGTCGGCGTTTTGAACCGCGACGCTTCGTGGGTCGATTTCGGGCGCGAGATAATTCCCGCCGCGATTAAGGAATCAAACGTGCAGGCGCATCTTTTTCAGGATTACTGGGAAGACATCGGAACGATTCGCGCTTTTTACGAGGCGAATCTGGATTTGGCGTCGCCTTTGCCGAAGTTTAATTTCTTTGACACGCAAGCGCCGATTTACACGCGCACGCGTTACCTGCCGCCGTCGAAAGTGCACGACTGCGACATCGACAATTCGATGGTCAGCGAAGGCTGCATCCTGAACGGCATCGAGGCGCGGCGCTCGATTATCGGCTTGCGCAGCCGCATCGACCAGGGCGTCAAGCTGGAAAACACTATCTTGATGGGCGCGGATTTTTTCGAGTCGTTCGAGGAACTGAAATATAATGCCGAACGCAATATTCCGCACATCGGCATCGGCGAAAATTCCGTCATCCGCCGCGCCATTATCGACAAAAACGCCCGCATCGGCAAAAACGTCCAGTTAATCAATGCGCGCGGCATCGAAACGGGCGAAGACGCCGAAGGCTCCTACTACATCCGCGAAGGCATCATCATCGTCCCGAAAAACGCGACCATTAAAGACGGAACGATTGTTTAGTGAAACAAAAAATCGCTGGAATTTACTATGCGGACTTCCGCCCTGTTTCTTCAAGCAATGTTTCAATCCGGCAGTAATGTGCTTATGCTTGCCTTAAACTCTTTATGAGACAGCATAAATAAATCCGTTGATAGTATACAGGTTTTTGATGATTATCGACGCATCTGATGTTAATCAATAGTTCGCCAGCTTCAAGATTATTATTTCGTCGCTGTAAATTAAAATTTTTATATGAAAAGGTTACACCATGCGATGTATATTGTAATGCGCCGCTAACAAATCGTTTCGGGGTGAACCATCACCTTATATACAGTTGCAAATTCCGTTTGGTCCTCTCGGCTGTTCCGCAATTGTCAGAGTCATAAAAACAACTGTTGGAGTGTGCTATGACGTAGGTTATAATTGAGCCTGATTTTTTAGTTAAATTGTATCATCTTACTCGGCAGGAATTGCATTTTAAGGTGACACAATCTATCAGGATAATGCATAAAAATTCTTTAAATTTTTATAACCCCAGACTTTACGAAACACTTGGTTGCACATTACAAGCATACGGAACTAATTTTGAGCCGGAGACATTTTTAAATAAATCAAATTTTCCTAAACGGAGCGTATTGATTAAAGGTAAGTTAGGTCTTCCGGATGAAGTTAGAGAAAAAATAAGAAAATCAGAAATAGTATATCAAAACGCATTTGATATATTTGAAACGCCATATTTAATAATAAATATAAGTGCAGCGTCAGAATTACCAATACAAATAGAAGCTGCTGCTAAGTTTTTGAAACATCATTTACACGACTTAAATAAATTACGATACTACCCGAATGTTGAAAATACCTTAATCCAGTTTTTAGTTGAACCAAATGAATCCAAAACGGACTTTCAAGATTTTCCCGATGAATTTTCTAATTTATATTCAAGTTGTGGAATACAAAACATATTGATAAGAGAAGCAACCTACAAGCACTAGATGGGAATTACCATTTTCCTAAAATCATTGACTTTCCTTTCCCAAAACATCTACAATCTCGCCAACAGTTTTAACCGCTCTTGTAACACGAAATTCAATCGTCATCATTATTCTTTGAATGTCTTGCGGAAAAGCAAATAAAAGGAGAAAACTGTGAAAAAACGATTCTGTGCGGCTGCCACGGTCGCAATTGTTCTGGTCGCGGTGTGCGTTTGTCGGGCAATTTGCGGTCGATTCGCAAACTTCCACACTTTTAAGCGAAGGTTTCGAAGCGGGCGGCAAAACGGCTTATGCCGCCGCCAATGTGACGCTCGGTTCGGGAAGCTGGTATCTGGATGAAGCCCTGACGGGCAACACGACAAGCGACCGGAAAACCGGCTCGTGGTCGGCGCGCGTGCGCGACCTCGGCAAAATGCGGATGAATTTTAATGTCGCCAGCGCCGGAACGGTGACGATTCAGCACGCCATATACGGCGCGGACGCCGCGAGCACATGGGAGCTTTGGAAATCGACAAACAGCGGCTCGACGTGGACGAAAGTCGGCTCGACCGTGACGACCGGCTCGACGACGCTTTCGACGGCGAGCTTTACGGTGAATAACGCGGGCGCGATTCGTTTTGAAATCCGCAAAGTTTCGGGCGGCGCAAATCGTATCAATTTCGACAATATCGCCGTCACGGCTTACGGCTCGGCGACGCCGACGCCGACGCCGCCCGTTTCGACGAGCGTGCATCTGACGATGGGCAACCCGTCGGGCGCAATCGCCGATTCCGGGTTTCCGACCAATTATTTAATGGAAAAACCGCAATACGCGATGTCGTATCACCGCGATAACGGCAGACCGAATTGGGTTTCGTGGCATCTGGACGCCTCCTGGCTCGGCTCGACGCCGCGACAGGACGATTTTCGCGCCGACACGACGCTTCCGTCAGGCTGGTATCGCGTCACGGCGACGGATTACTCCGGTTCGGGCTACGACCGCGGGCATATGTGTCCGAGCGCCGACCGGACTTTGACGGTGGCGGATAATTCTTCGACGTTTCTGATGTCGAATATGATTCCGCAAGCGCCGGATAACAACCAGCAGACCTGGGCGAATCTGGAAACCTACGCGCGGACGCTGGCAAATTCGGGCAGCGAGCTTTACATCATTTCCGGCGGGCAAGGCACGACCGGCTTTATCGCGAACGGTCACGTCGCCGTTCCGGCTTATACGTGGAAAGTGATTATGGTTTTGCCGGGCGGCATAAACGACGTTTCGCGCGTGACGTCTTCGACGCGCCTTATCGCCGTCTGGATGCCGAATCAAAACGGCATCAGCACCGATTGGCGCGAGTTCCGCGTCAGCGTCGATTACGTCGAATCGCTGACCGGCTACGACTTTTTCGCCAATGTGCCGGACGCCATCGAATCGCAAATCGAATCGGCAACCGACACCCAGCGAATCGAAGAGTGGGAAATGACGCCGGACAAAGCCGCGATTGAGGAAAACTTAGCCGAAGCGGCGGACATTAAACCCGAAAACGAGAGAAAGTAATTCCCTTTTAGAAAACGAAAAAACGCGAACTTTGACGAATGTTTATTCGCATCGTTCGCGTATTTTCGCGTCTTTTCACAGTTTTTTACAAACAACTTACGCCAAAACAGCCGATTTATGACAAATTTGCCGCGAAATTCGCGTATTTACAGCTGATGGATACAAATTCACAGGTGACGGATGCGCATTCACACCTGACAGATGAAGATTCACACCTGACAGATGAAGATTCACAGCTGACCGACGCACATTCACAACTGAACGACGCACATTCACAGGCGAACGACGCACATTCACAAGTGATTGACGAAGATTCACAACTGAACGGCGTAGATTCACAGGTGAACGACGAGGATTCACAGCTTATCTTTAAAGATTCACAGGTAAATGACGGAGATTCACAACCAAAAATGATTAATTAAAGCAGATTTGCGCTCATAAAAGCCGATTTGCGGCGCAAATTAGCTCTTTTTCTCTTTTTTTCCGACAACATAGCCGTCGCGCGCTTTGACGACTAATCCCTGTCTGGTCGTCCGCACTTTGATTTTGCGGCGCTGTTCCGCTTTGCCTTCTTCTTTCGGATAATAGCCGAGGCTGTAAAGCTGTCGAAGCTCGGCGGCGATGTTTGCAAAGGCGAGCGCGAGATTGGCGGGCGTGCTGGCTTCGTAAACTCTGCCGCCCGTGCGGTCTGCGAGGTCTGCCAGATATTCGGTCGCCTTTCGATAATCTTCGGCGGTCGTGCCCTGGCTGCCCGGCGTTCCGATGGTCGGGAGAGGAAACGGAAGCCCGGTCGGGTTCGGAGTGGTCGGCGGAAGTCCGGTCGGAACCGGATTCGTAATTATCGGCTTGTTTTTAATCGCCTGCACGTCGCTGAACGTGTCGTATTGAATCGGATAAATCAACGCGTCAAGCTCCAGCGCGTTGCTGACGTTTTTCATCGCATTGGCGCGGCGCGAGGTCGTATCGACGCCGTCGGTAAACATCACAATCGCTTTGCGTCCCTGAATTTTTTTGAAGCGCTCGTTGATGACCAAATCGACCGCTTCGTAGAGGCTCGTGCCGGACTCGATGCGCGAGCTTTTGATGGCGCTGATTAAACGGCGGCGGTCGCTCGTCGCTTCCGACAAAACGTAAACCTGCTCGGAAAACGAAACGACCAGCACCTTGTCGTTCGGGCGCAATTGCGCGATAAAAGCGATGGCGGCGTTTTGAATCTCGTTGATTTTAAACGTCGTGGAAATGCTCATATCCAGCACGAGCGCGACGGTAAAAGGCTGTTCCTCGTTGGAAAAATAAGCGATTTCCTGCTCGACGTCGTTTTCAAAAACCTTGAAATCTTCCTTCTTCAAACCGCCGATGAACCTGTTGCTGCGGTCGGAAATGCGCACGGGAATCGTCACCAGGTTGGTGTCAACGCTGATTACTTCGTCATCTTCAACCACCGGTTCGGTCGCGGTCGGCGCGGTTTCTTCGGTCGGAGTCGCCTGCGGCGTCGGCGTGGCGGCAGGTTTTGCTTCTCGTTTATTGGCTTTGCCATTGCCGTCGTTAGCGGTCACGCGGCGCGCCTGAGCGTAAATTCCGTTTGCGCTGAAAAGAAAAAATATAGACAAAAGGACGACCGCAACCTTTTTCATTAACTTAGACTCCGTTTCT
>DASVWG010000473.1:0-8812 GCA_036389695.1 Pyrinomonadaceae bacterium | reverse complement strand
CAGCTACGACGAGCAGCGACCCGAAGCTAAGGAACAAGCAGAAGCCCAAACCCCGAAAACCGCAGACCAATCTTCCGGCAGAATGATTGTTTCGCCGATCGCGGCGCGAATGGCGGCGGAAAACGGCGTCGATTTGAAATCCGTCAAAGGTTCCGGTCCGAACGGTCGCATCATCAAGCGCGACATCGAAGCGGCGATGGAAAGCGGTCAGCGGTCAGCGGTCAGCGGTCAGCCGGAACAAACGCAAGCTGCGCCGAGTTTTTCGGCTTCGCAGGTTCAGGGCGCGAGCGCATATCGTGACGAAAACACTTCAAAGATGCGGCAGGTCATCGCGCAGCGCCTCGCCCAATCCATCGGACCGATTCCGACGTTTTATCTGACGGTCGAAATCGAGATGGACAAGGCTCTGGAATTTCGCAAACAAATCAACGCCGCCGTTAAAGAAGACGAAAAAGTCTCGGTCAATGACATTATCGTCAAAGTCGCCGCGCAGGCGCTTTTGAAACACGCGTTCGTCAATTCTTCCTATCAGGACAAATCGATTCGCTTCTACGAAGACGCCGACATCGGCGTCGCGGTCGCCATCGACGAAGGTTTAATAACGCCGGTCGTGCGCGGCGCAAATCGCAAAGGCATCACCGAAATTTCGCGCGAAATCAAGGAAATGGCGGGACGCGCCCGCGAGAAAAAACTCCAGCCCGAAGAATATACCGGCGCGACGTTTTCGATTTCAAATTTGGGAATGTTCGGCATCAAGGAATTTACGGCAATCATCAATCCGCCCGAAGCCGCCATCATCGCCGTCGGCGCGGCGACCCCGACGCCCGTCGTCCGCGACGGCGAAATCGTCACCAGAAACATTATGAACGTCACAATGTCGTGCGACCACCGCGTCATCGACGGCGCAACGGGCGCGAAGTTTTTGCAGACGTTTAAGCAAATGCTCGAAAACCCGATTCTGATGCTGATGTAAATTCAATTACGAATTACAAAGAAAGGCGAAAGATAAAATGTGAAAACAAATATCTTTCGCCTTTTTACTTTCAATCTCAAAAACAATTCAGCCGGCGTTCGATTATTTTCTCGCCACGCCGGCGATGATATATTTCCACTTTTCGGGCACGATTCGTTCAAAAATAAGCCGGTCGCCGAGCGCGAGCAGGTTTCTTTGAGCTTCGTTTCTGCCGAATGTGCCGGCAAAACCGATGGTGCGGAGCTGTTTTTCTGCAAACGGCGCGAGAAATTCGTTCATCTCTTCGATAGTGATATAGCGCCACGTCGCGCCCCAGCTAATCATCTTCCGCCGGAAAAACATATGCATCGGCGAAGCGACCAGATTTTCGGCGAAAAATAATTCACCGCCTTTTTTCAGCGCTTTGTGCATTTCGCTGACGGCTTTTGCCTGCGGCTCTTTCGCGCCGTCGCCGATGGCGCCGATAACTGATTTGAAAACGACTATGTCAAACTCTTCCGTGTATGGAATGCTTCTGGCGTCGATGGTTTGATGCTCGATGAGATGCGCCAAATCGCTTGATTGATGCAGCTCGACGGCTTCCTGGCGAACTCTGTTAACGTCTGAACAGACGACTTTTGCGCCTTGCGAGGCAAGCCAAAGCGAAAGACGACCGGTATTTGTGCCGATTTCCAAAACCCTGCATTCGGACAAACGTTTTGTCGAATGCGCCAGCCAGAAATCCAGGGCGATTCCCCAGTTTCGCACGTCCCATTCGACGTATTTCAAAAGCTCGTCCGTGTTGTTCATTCTCACTCTAAAGGCTTTCAGACAATAATTTTATAATGATTATTCGATAACGGCGATTGACAATTCTTCACGCGTCGGCGGCGCCGCCGTGCCCGGCAGCAAAATCACTTTGAAGGTGCGCAGTAAAATCGACAAATCGGATTTCCATGTTTTATGACGCGCATATTCCGCCCAGCCGCGAAGCTTGAACGGCTGGAGGATTTCGGTGTAAAAAGCTTCTTTGTCTTCGATTGAAGCCAGCAGTTGTTCTTCATTACGCAGCCGCAGCGCAACCGGGTCGGTAATGCCGGGACGAACGCTCAGAATTTCCCGCCACAGGGGATTTTTCAAATCGACGTATTCGGCGACTTCCGGGCGCGGTCCGACAAGCGACATATCGCCCCGAAAAACATTCCATAATTGCGGCAGCTCGTCGAGTTTATAACGGCGCAGCCATTTTCCGGCGCGCGTCAAGCGAAGGTCGTCCTCGGCGGTTAATTTCAAGCCTGCGGAATCGCTCCGCATCGAGCGGAATTTGTATAAGACGAATTCGCTTCCGCCGCGCCCGATTCTTTTTTGACGAAAAAAAATCGCGCCCTTTGAGGATGATTTGACAATGACGGCGAGCACGACGAACAGCGGAAACAGCAGCGCCAAGCCCGCCAGCGCGAGACAAATCTCCGCCGTTCGCGGAAGTCCCCGATTGTCGGCTCGATTTTGCATCAGGCAACCAGTTTCGCCGCTTTTGTGCTGAAATCGGCGCAAAGCGTTTTGACCGTCTCGATGACGTGCTTGATTTCCGAAACCGTCATCGAAGAAAAAATGGGCAGGCTGATAATACGCTGCCAGAGCCGAGTCGAAGTCGGAAAATCCGTCTCCTGCCAGCCGAATCTTTCGGCATACAAAGGATGCAGGTGAAGCGGTCGCCAATGAACCGAACAGCCGACGCCGCCAGCCCGCAGCTTATCTAAAAATTCCGTGCGGTCAATCGAAAGGCTTTCGAGCCTGAGCCGGATTGGAAACAAGTGCCACGAATGAATGCGGTCGTCGCTTCTGAGCGGCAGTTCGATTTCCGAAACATCCGCTAATGAATCCAGATAATGTTCGGCGACGGCTTCGCGCTCGCGGCGCATTGTTTCGGCGCGCTTTAATTGATGCAGCCCGATAGCGGCAGCAATATCGGTCAGATTGTATTTGTAGCCGGGCAAAACGATTTTGTAATCCCAACTGCTCCGGGCGCAGTAACGCTCCCACGAATCCTGCGAAAGTCCGTGCAGCGACAGCATCCGAATCTTTTCCGCGATTGCTTTATCATTAGTCACCGCCATTCCGCCTTCGCCGGTGGTGATGGTTTTATTCGCGTAAAACGAAAAACAGGTGACCGATGCCGTATTCTCGCCGCAATGCTCCCAGACGCTTTGAGAATCAGCCCGCCAAGCCGCCGGAAAGGAATGCGCCGCGTCCTCGATTATCCAGAGTCCGTGCCTTTCGGCAAAATCCTTGATTTCGCCCACATTCATCATAAACCCGCCGACGTGAACGGGAATTATCCCGACGACTTCGACCGGCTGTTGATGATTGAAATTGAAATCGCCCGCTTTAAATTTTTGCAGCTTTTCTTCGGCATCGCGCAAATTCATATTTCCCGTCACCGGGCAGCAATCGACGAGAATCGGCAGGGCGTTTTTGTAAAGAATTATTTCCGCCGTCGCCGCGAATGTCATCGTCGGCACAAGCACCGCCTGACCGGCGTGCAAATTCATCGCTTCGACCGCCAGATGAAGCGCGGCGGTGCAGGAATTAACCGCTATCGCGTATTCGGCATTGACCGCCGCGGCAAATTCCTTCTCAAATTTTTTAACTTTCGGTCCGCTCGTCAGCCACCCGGAACGCAGAGTCTCGACCACTTCATTGATTTCGTCTTCACCGAGCGACGGGCGTTGAAAAGGCACTTTTATAGACGATTCAAATTTTGCATTTGAATGAACTATATGCAGATTGTTTGTCATATATTGAGTTGTAAATTCTACGCTTTAAACGGTGTTCTGACACAGTTTCCGATAATTTGCGTCTGAATATCAAAGTCTACAAAATAAAAATGAAACCTCGGCGCACCTGACTAAACGAACTGAATTTTTGTTTTGAAACGTGTTGAATGAATTAGCCTATAATGCAACGAAATCCTTTATTTGTCAATAATTTCAGACCAATGCCGCGCGTCCGCAACAAACGCTCGAAAACTCGATTCTGAGGCTGATGTGAATTCAATTACAAATCACAAATAAAAGGTGAAAGATAACAACTGATAAACGTTCTCATTCATCTCTGCCGACGATTTCCCAAAACCTCTCATCATCGCGTATCCACTCTAAAGCATATGATTCTCTTGCGGACACTCTGAGCAATGAATTTTTATCAACTGCTTGCTTCAAATTTTTTAAAGCAGTTTCCTTATCGTTAAGTATCGAATTTAGGCGAGCTAAACTATAATAATCATCATTCTCTATAATTAACCGGATTTTTTCGATATATTTCTTTAATTCATTCGTATTGCCCAACTTTTTATTAATCGCTGCAAGCGTAATAAGCGCACTGGAATTTCTTTCGTCAAGTTCTATCGATTTTTTAATAGAGTCTATTGCTTCATTTATTTGTTTTTGGGCGTAAAGTAAAGCACCGAGATTAAGATGATACATAGATTTGGTAGGAGCCAATTCTATAGCTTCCCGAAAATTTTCTTCTGCCGCTTCGAGCCTTTTCAACTCATACATATAAAAGACGCCGAGATTATTGTAAGCCACGTCATTTAATGGATCTAATTCAATCGCTCGTAGATAAGTTTCCTCCGCTTCTTTCCGGAATTTTTTATCACCCGCAAGAATATTACCAAGGTTGACGTAAACGCCCGAATGAGTTGAATTTAATTCTATTGCCTTACGGTAATTTTCTTCAGCCAAGACATAATTGCCATCTTTGTAGGCTCTATCACCTAAAACAAAATAATCAACCGCTGAAAGATTTTCAGAAGGTTTATCTTTTTGCTTCTCAGTTAACTCTTCCGCATATTCGCCCAAAGACTTTTTAGTGTAGTCTTCATTAAATTTTGTAATACGCTCGACGAGAGTTTCCTTGCGTTTTTCAAAACTGGTTAAAAGGTCGTCAATGCTGAAATTTGTGACATCGGCGATTTCTTTCATCATATCGTCAAACCCAGCTATCTTAACCAGTTTGCCATTTTTGCTTTTGACGAGTTTCAAGACGTCCACATCGGGTGGGTAATCTTTGATGTAGCACCAGTAAAGACCGTTATGCTCGGAAACCTGTTCGAGCATTTGCATAATCGTTTTGTCGCCGCCCGCGTAGCCGACGACGATTAAGCCGAAATTATCCAGCACGGTTCGCACCTGGCGCTCCATATTCAGATGGCTGATGATTTCGCGCGCGTCTTTGCCGGGCGTGTTTATCGCGTCGGATTTGGCGTCCATTTCGTCGTCGGTGTTGACGATGTTTGAATAAAGATAATCGCCGTGAAGCTTTAAGACTCTGGAATGAGAATCGTTGATTTTCATTTCCGAAGCCAAGATGCCGTAAGCGTAAACAATCGGGCGGTTGCCGGTGAAAGTGGTCGAGGCGATGTAAACCAAATCATCGAAATTAGGGGTGACGACCGTGTTGATGTAATTTCGCAAAAGCAAATCAGCCAGAATCAAATAACCGAAAGAAGGCTCGACGGATTTGCCGGTAAGCGGGTTTGTATGACAGATTTTTTCGATAAATCTTTGACGGTCATTGCGAGTATCGCGGAATTTTTCGAAAAGACAGCCGTATTCCTTTTTGCCGTCTTTATACCAACCTTTTTCTTTTAGCCAATTGCTTTTTTCTTCATCGGTTTCCAGTTCGGGACAATTAATTTCAAAGATTTCATTTTTGAATATCTTCATCATTTCGCCTGCCAGAATAATGCCCGAATCCTTCGACGCGCCCGCGCCGAGAAAAAAAGCGAGATTCGGACGGCGATTCGTTCGCGCTTCTTCGCTTTTGGGATTTTTGAAGCCGAAATCGACGGCTCTGATTTTATAAGCCAAATCTCTGGCTGAAATAGGCTCAAAATCCTCAATGGTTAATTTCTTTTTTATCATTACCGGAGGCTTCTCCTGTGACGAAATGTTTATCAGGCATCATAAAATAAAAGAGCCTTTTTGTGAAGAAAAAAGTTATTTTTCGTTTGCCTGACAAATGGCTCGACAATTTGTTAGCATCTTTATTTACGATTGATGAATAATTCCTCGCATTCTCACGATAAAAGTTACGCGCCGCACGTGGCGCTTTTGCTGGTGCAGATGACTTTCGGGTCGCTGCCGGTTATCGGGAAAATCGTTTTAAAAATTATTCCGAGCTTTGCGCTCGTCGGGTTTCGGGTCGGGATTACGGCGCTGGCTTTGTTTTTGGTGCAGAGATTTCGCGGGGATTTGCGGCTGGCGAGGCGCGCCGATTACTGGCGTTTTCTGGTTTTGAGTTTTTTTGGCGTGACTTTGAACCAGTTTTTGTTTGTGAGCGGGCTGGCGTTGACGAAGGCTTCGAATACTTCGCTTTTGGCGGTGACGATTCCGATTTTCGCTTTGACGGTCGGTTCTGTTTTGGGCGTGGAACGGCTGCGTTCGGTGACGATTCTGGGAATTGTTGCGGCGGCTGTCGGGGTGGTTTTGTTGATTGACCCGCGCAATGCTTCGTTTTCTTCGGAGACGACGCTCGGCGATGTCTTGATTATTCTTAATTCGCTTTCTTACGGCGTTTATGTGGTTATTTCCAAAGACGTTATCACGCGCAACGGCGCTTTGAAGTCAATCGCGTGGGTGTTTATTTTCGCGAGCTTAATCTGCGTGCCGGTCGGATTTTATTCGCTTTCCGGCGTCCGAATCTCAAACGTCAGCCCGTTGATATGGTTTCTGGTTTTGTATATCGCGCTGGTGGCGACGCTTTTGCCGTATCTTTTGAACGCGTGGGCGCTGGCGCGCGTCAATCCGAGCGTGGTCGCGGTTTATATTTATCTTCAGCCGCTGATAGGTTTTTCTACGGCGGTCGTTTTTCTCGCCGAAAAAGTTACGCTGTGGACGATTTTCGCGGCGATTTTGATATTTTCCGGCGTTTTTCTGGTGACGCGAAAGCGAAAATTAGAAATCAACGAAAGCCACGCGTCCATCGGTTAAAGTTAATTTCACGTTTCGGTTTTCGTCGAGCGCGACCAAATCGGCGCGTTTGCCGGTTTCGATTGAGCCTTGAGTATCTTCGACGCCGAGCAGCTTCGCCGGATTCAGGCTCGCCATGCGGGAAACTTCCCTTTCCGCGATGCCGAGCGAAAGCATCTGTTTGACCGCGTCCAGCAGAGTGATGACCGAACCCGCGATGCTTCCGCGCTCGTTCTCGGTTCTGCCTTCGCGGACTGAAACTTTTTCGTTCCAGATTTCATATTCGCCGTCGCCCAAGCCGGTCGGCGAAACCGCGTCGCTGATAAGCATCAGATTTTCGGACGTTTTGATTTTGTGCGCCAGCCGCAGCATTTTCGGATGAACGTGGATGCCGTCGGCGATAATGTCGCAGGTGATTTTTTCGTTCGTCAAGCCCCAGCCGACGACGCCGACCTCGCGATGATGCAAGCCGGTCATCGCGTTGAAAAAATGCGTCATATGTTTAGCGCCCGCCGCGAAGGCTCTGTCCAGAGTTTCCGCGTCGGCTCGCGTGTGACCGATTGACGCAATCCAGCCGTGTTTGATTAAGTCTTTGACCAGCGCGATGCCGCCTTCGATTTCCGGCGCGAAAGTCGTTAAGTGAACCGCATTTTCCGCCTTTAATCGCGGCAGCTTTTCGACTTCGTCGCCGGTAAACTTTTTGAAAAACTCCGGTCGGAGCGCGCCGCACATTTTTTCGCTGGCGAAAACGCCTTCGTAATGAACGCCGAGCGCCTGCGCTATCGGCTCGACGCCCTGCGTTTCCATCAATTCGTCAATCGCCGCAATCGATTTCCGGTAATCGTCGTCCGGCGCGGGAACAAAAGTCGGAAGCCACGCGGTCGTGCCCTTCGAAGCGAGAAACTTCGCCATTTTTCGCAAATCGCCGGCGTCGGCGGTCATCGCATCAACGCCGACCGCGCCGTGAATGTGTATGTCGATAAACCCGGCGAAAACGGTCGCGCCCGAAAGGTCGATTGTCCGGTCGGCTTGAAGGGTTTTATTTCCCCGCTCGATTTCGACAATTTTCCCGTTTTCGACCAGCAGCGAAACATTTTCGGCTTTTTCAAAAGGCAAAATCGCCGTCGCGTTTTTCAGTAAAACGGATTTCATAAAAAGATTTTTTCACGTCGGAAGAAATGTCGCAAATAAAAAAACTCGCGCCGCACTTTTATTTGCGACGCGAGCCGGGGCTTCGGCAAACTTATGCTTTAAGCGACATATTGTGTCGCTTTAACCATATCTTTGCCGCTATCGAAAGCATAAGTTCGCCGACGCTGAATGTCGAATCAACAACTTAGAGACACTAAATTCTGCCGCTAAAAATAAATATAAAGGGCATTAATATATTTGATTCACCTGAGAATATAAGAATGGCGACAACAAGTGTCAGTAGCCCAGGCGTGAGCGCGGGCTTGGCGTCGGACAATTTAAGATACTTTCCGTTAAGCGAGAAGCCCGCGCTGACGCCTGGGCTACTGACACCTTCTTAGATTTCCCGTATTGACTTTCTCGCCGGTGAATCAAATATATTAATGCCATATAAAGCATAACTTTGCCGAAAGCTCAAAAATAAAGCGTAAGCCTGCCGAAAATTCACACTTTAGATAAGAAGCGATTTAAGCTAGCCCGAACAGGCTGCGCCTTGAGACTAATCAACCCGCCGACTTTCTTCACAAATGATGAAACGCGAGCGATTAACCGGTCGCCGACAGCGCGACATAAAAATAAGTTGCCGTATAAGACACGCCGTAATTATACGAATAATAGGACGTTCCCCCGGGAACATCCATTAACTGACACGAGTACAGATTCTGGCTGGACTTAAAAGTGAATCCCGTGGAAC
>DASVWG010000472.1:0-12999 GCA_036389695.1 Pyrinomonadaceae bacterium | reverse complement strand
CCACACGGGCATGGCTTTGATGAACGAGCGGAGACCGTCCGGCGCGTAGTCGATGTAGGTTTCGAGCAGCCGTTCAAACTTGGTCAGCGGCTTTTCATAATAAACGACGAAATCGACCTCTCGCGTCTCTATGCGAGCGCGGCGCAGGCAAAATTCAATCGCCGACGACGGAAACCGCGCGTCGTGCTTGCGGCGCGTGAATCTTTCCTCTTGCGCGGCGGCAACGATTTCTCCGTCTTTCAGAAGACACGCCGCCGCGTCGTGATAATGAGCCGAGATGCCGAGAATATACATGGCGAAAAGATTTTATTTTTGAATCTTATAAAAAATGTCAGGGCGCGTTATTGTGACAGAGTTTTTCGGCGAGCGTTTCGCCCGCGACGCGATGACCTTCCGCGTTCCAGTGCCCGTAGCCGAGATTTTCGCCGAAGCCGTGCAGCAACACATTATTTCGCTCGGCGTATCGCAGCAAATCCGGCGCGAGATTTATCACCTCGACGCCGCTTGCGTCGCCCCAAGCTTTGATTCGCCGGTCGGGATAAAATAAATCGTCCGCGCCGACGCCTTTGGCAAATCCTTCGCGCGTCGCCGCGTCCGGGTTAACCTGTATGCCGTTGCTCAAAGTCACGACGACGAATCGCGCCTGATGATTTTCGACTTCCGTTTTCATCAGCGACAAAATGCCTTCGGTGACGCGCCACGCTTCTTTCCAAAATTCGTCCGGCGGCGCGCGATAAACCTGATTGTCGATGCCGGTTTCGCCCGGCGGCGCGGGTTTTATGTTCGTTTGCGCCGAATTTGTATTCGTCGGCGGCGAAGTTTGATTTTGCGTCGTTTCGCCGCGCCGCCACGCGTTGTAACGATATTTCAGCCCGACCTGAATTTCGTGAATCGCCTGCACGAAACGCAGATGATTGTGCAGCCACGTGCCGAGCCGCGCGAGCGTCGAATTGCGGGCGCGAAAAGATTTATCGTCGCGGAAGCTGTTGTCTAAAACAAGCGCGCCGTCCTGATAAACGTAATACGGAATCGGCGTTTTTTTGAAATGCCGCAGATTGTCCGTCATATCATTGTTCGTCGTCATGGCGAGCAGAACCAAATCCGGCGAGTAACGCCAGACTTTCTCGCGCAAGGTGACAAGCTCCTGCGCCGTGCTGTAACCGGAGACGCCGAAATTTATCGTCTCGACGCGCCGTCCGCCGAACGCGCCGCACGCTTCGAGCCGCGCCCGCAACACTCGCCAATAAGCGTTTTCCACCATTACTTGCGGCGCTTCCGAATAAGAATCGCCGATAATCGCGATGCGAAAAACGTCAGCCGGTTTTTCCAGCGCGTGCTCTTCATCGCGCAGACCGTCCGAGTTGATGCTGACGAAGCTTTCGCCTTCCTTTCGATACCAGCCCTGCATATTCGGTATCAAGGAATAACCGCGCGATTCGTCCGGCTGATAAAATTCGGGATACGAATAATCGACCACGCGCAGGCAGATTTCCAGCACGAGCAAGCCGAAAATAAAACCGCACGTGATGAGCAGCAATTTGAAAACGCGCTCCTTTTTTTTCGTGCGGCGTTTGTCTGTTTGATTCTGTTCCATTTTTGAGCGTGGGAAATTTGAACCCCTCATTCTACTGTAAACAGCAAAAGCCTGACAAGCAGTGCTTTATATATCTGTAAAAATAATGAGTCATGGACAATTGTTTACTCTCGGGCTTAAAAGGCAGAAAGCGAGTTTCTGTCCTTTGATTAATATTCAGGCAAAATTTGCGCTGTTAATGCCTGCGGTTGATAAAGCCAGGTTTGTGTGGTCGGAATCAGCGAATTGTTATAACCGCCTGCGATAAAGACTCTGCCGTCGGGCAAAGGCGTGGCGGTAGCATAAAACCATTCGTCTTCCAAACTTCCACTGCTGACCAGAAAACTGCCGGTCGCTTTATCAAAAATCTCGACGCGGCGTCCCGCGCCGCCGACTATAATCTTTTCGCCGCTTAATAAAACAACGGAATTCGGAATTTTGAAACGGGCGCGATTCATATTACCGACAATTTGCGAGGCGTGCTTCGCCGGGTCGTAAACTTCGACGCTGTTGCGCCGCCCCGACCAATCTCTTTCATCAGCGCCGCCCAGCAAAAAAACTTTGCCGTCCGGCATCAAAACGGCGGAATGTTTGTAGCGGCTGGCTTGCATTTGCCCGTCGGGTTGAAACGATTCGGTGCCAGGGTCAAAAATTTCCACGCTCGGTAAAATCGAAACCGGACTTTCCGCTCCGCCCGCGATTAACACTCGACCATCGGTCAAAAGCGTCGAGGTTTGCGCGGCGCGCCGCGCGTTCATCCGCGCGATTATGCGAAAAGCTTGGCTTTGCGGCTCGTAAATCTCGGCTTGGTCGCTCGGCTGGGCAATCGTTCCGCCCGTTATCAAAACCGTTCCGTTTTTCAGCAAAGTGGCTGAGTGGCGCTCGCGCGAAACCTGCATCGAGCCGACGGCAGCGAAATTTCCGCTCGCCGCACGGTATAATTCGGCGCTTGAGACAGGCTGCTTCTCGTCAACGCCGCCGGTGATTAAAACATCGCCGTTGTCCAAAAGAGTTGCCGTGTGTCCGGCGCGCGGCACGAGCATTTTTCCAGCCGGCTCAAACGTGTTCGTCTGCGGGTCGAATATTTCGGCGGAAGCCGTCGGCAGTTCCTGACCGAGAACCGAAACCATCCCGCCGACCAGCAAAACGCGCCCGTTTTTCAGCAGTGTCGCGGTATGTGCCGAGCGCGGTTCGGACATTTGAGCCGCCCGCGCCACTGCTCCGTTCGCTTTATCGGAAAGCAAAGCCTCGTTAATGTGCGGAATCGAATTCGGGATAAACCACATCGCGGCACATATTAAAAAAATGTATGTGAGCGTCGGCAGCCATTTTCTCCAGCGATAAAACCAAAGAAACGCGAGTCCGAAAGCGAAGCCCGCAGCGAAAAACGCCGAGGTCAGCAGGACAAACTCGGCAACCGGAAGATTATTATAAACGAAAGCTCTTAAACCCGTATAAAGAGCAACCGGAGCGGCGACCGAAACAATGCTGATAAGCGGATTAATCGTCAAAGCCAGACGGCTTTTCAACTTTTCTTTTAGAAAAAGCAGAGCAGTCATTGAAAGAACACAAAACAAAAAACCGAAAATCGCCAGAATCAGAAAAAACGGAATCAAATCATGGATGAAAAAATCTTCCGCCGCGTATTCAGACAGATAGATTGTCACCGTTCCGGCGCCGACCAGCCACGAAAGTAGCATCATGGCGATAAATTTTTTCCAGTGTTTTTTCATCCTTTTTCCTTTTGAAACGACTGTAATTTTAACGTCTGTAAGCGTAAACCGGATTGACGCGTATTTCAACATTTTTCGTTTGAAATTGTTTTCATTTAAACTGTTTCGTGGTTTAATTTTGCTTACATTCAATTTCTCCGAAAAAATTATGAAAATCGTGTATTTATTGCTGGCATTTGTTTTGCTGTTGAATTTTGCCTTATTAGTCCCAATCGAGCTTTCCGCCGCTCAAAATGAAAAGTCTTACGATTTAGCCATCATCAATGCACGAATCGTTGACGGCACGGGCAACCCTTGGTTTCGCGGCGCAATCGGCATTAAAAACGGCAAAATCATCAAAGTCGGAAATATCAATGCGAATGAAGCGAAAGAAACGATTGACGCGCAGAATAAAATCGTCGCGCCGGGATTTATCGACGTCCACACGCACGTCGAAGAGATTTACGGCAATCCGAACGCGGAAAATTTTGTGCGGATGGGCGTGACTTCGCTCGTTACCGGAAACTGCGGCGGCTCGGCGACCGACATTAAGGAATTTCTCGGACAAATGAAGGAAAAGCCGCTCGCCGTCAATCTCGCCGCGCTCATCGGTCATAATACGGTGCGCGCCAAAGTGTTGGGCTTGGATAATCGCGCGCCGACCGCCGAAGAACAAACGAAAATGGAGCAGATGGTCGAGCAGGCGATGAAGGACGGCGCGGTCGGCTTTTCGACCGGCTTGATTTATCTGCCCGGCACCTTTGCGAAAACCGAAGAAGTCGTCGGGCTGGCGAAAGTTGCTTCGCGCTACGGCGGCGTCTACGCCAGCCATATCCGCGACGAAGGAACGGACGTCGTCAAAGCCATCGAAGAAGCCATCAACATCGGCGAGCAGGCGAATATGCCGGTCGAAATCTCGCATTTTAAAATTTCCAGTAAAGCTCTTTGGGGCAACAGCCCGACGACCATCGGTTTGGTCAAATCGGCTCGGACACGCGGTTTGAGCGTGACGGTCGACCAATACGTTTACACGGCTTCTTCGACTTCGCTGACGGCGCGGATGCCGACGTGGGCGGTCGCGGGCGGCGTGGCGGAAGGCAAAAAACGCTTGGCTGACGCGGCGACGCGCGAGAAAATCGTCAAAGAAATGAAGGAAGAGTTGAAGAAAAAGGATTTTAAGGATTACAGCTTCGCCTACGTCGCTTCTTACGCGCCGAATCCCGAATTTAACGGCAAAAACATCGCCGAAATTACAAAGTTGACGCGCGGCAAAAAGAAGCTTGACGCGCAGATTGAGCAGATTTTCGAGATGTATGAGAAAGGCGGCGCGTCGATGGTTTATCGCGTGATGAGCGAGGAAGACGTGAAAAACATTTTGCGCGAGCCGTTTACGATGATTGCTTCGGACAGCAGCGTGCGCACATTTGGCGCGGGCGTGCCGCATCCGCGCGGCTACGGCAACAACGCGCGCGTTTTGAGCGAATACGTGCGCAATCAGAAAATCATTTCGCTCGAAGACGCGATTCGCAAAATGACTTCGCTGCCCGCGCAGACTTTCAACCTGCGCGACCGCGGGCAAATCCGCGAAGGCATGGCGGCTGATTTGGTGATTTTTGACGAAAACAAAATCGCCGATAAAGCGACGTTTGAAAATCCGCACCAGTACGCCGAAGGCTTTCAAGCCGTCGTCGTCAACGGCGAAATCGTTTTCGACGGGCAGAAAATGACCGGCAAAATGCCGGGCGTGCCGCTTTACGGCAGCGGGCGCGGGCGATAAAATCTTTTTGTTGACGGCAGATTTTATTTGGAGAAAATTTAAAATCCAATGTTCAGAAAATGCGCTTTGACGGCGATATTTTTAACCGCTCTCGCTTTGCTCGCTTCCGCCAACCAGGTCGGAGCGCAGGCGCGCGTTCGCGTTCGTTTCGCACGCGGCGCTTCGTCCGCGACGCTTCGAGGTCGCGTGACGGGTTATAAATATATCGATTACATCACCGTCGTGCGCGCCGGTCAGACGTTAAAGCTCAAACTGGAGACCGGCGGCAGCGCCGGATTCGTCATCTTCGCGCCGTCGGGCGAAAACATCAACGGCGGCATAGACGGAATCCGATTCACGGTCGAAACGGAATTTACGGGCGACTATAAAATCCGCGTCCTGCAGCCGCGCGCTTTCGCCCGCCGCCACAACGCTTCCAATTACACGCTCCGCATCAGCATCGAATGAGAAGTCGAGAAGTCAAGAGTCGAGAGTCGAGAGCAGGAAGATTTCTCTTTTGACTCTCGACTCTTGACTCTCGACTCTCGACTTTTTTAACACCCAATACAACAACTCATTAATATTTTTTCAGGAGGCTTTATAAATGGAATGGCTGTCTGACCCTGCAATTTGGATTGCGTTTTTGACTTTGACCGTTCTCGAGCTCGTTCTGGGCATCGACAACGTAATTTTTATCTCGATTCTTTCGGGCAAGCTGCCGCCCGCCGAGCAGCCGAAAGCGCGCTATATCGGGCTGGCGCTGGCTTTGATTATGCGCGTGATTTTATTGTTTTCGCTGACGTGGGTGATGGGCTTGATTGAGCCGCTTTTTTCGATTTTCGGGCATCCGATTTCCGGTCGCGATTTGATTTTGATTATCGGCGGCTTGTTTTTAATCGGCAAATCGACGCACGAGATTCACGGCTCGCTCGAAGGCGAAGAAGGTCACGCGTCGAAAAAAGCTTACGCTTCGTTTGCGGGCGTTATCGTCCAGATTATGCTGCTCGACATCGTTTTTTCGCTCGATTCGGTGATAACGGCGGTCGGGATGGTCGATAATATCTGGATTATGATTGCGGCGGTCGTCATTTCGATAATCGCGATGATGCTTTTCGCCGGCTCAATCGGCGCGTTTGTCCAGCGGCATCCGACCGTGAAAATGCTCGCGCTCGCTTTTCTGCTGCTTATCGGCGTGACGCTTCTGGCGGAAGGCTTTCACCAGAAAATCCCGAAAGGCTACATCTATTTCGCGATGGCGTTTTCGGTCATCGTCGAGCTTTTGAATATGCGCCTGCGGAAAAAAGTCGAGCCGGTTCATCTGCACAACGCTTATGCCGACGACGAAGAAGCCAAAGCAATTGCGTCAAGTTAGCTTTATTGAAAACAGATAAAAAATTTCAAAAGACAGGTTCGCAAGCCTGTCTTTTTTTGCAAAATAGCGAAAGAAAAAAGCTTGAAAATACTATTTGCTTAAATTATCATCAATGGGAATATCATTTACTATTTACAGTTTAGACTGGACAGAATCCAAAAGGAGAATTGTATGGAAATTAGTATTGGAGAGGTGAGCGGTCCCTTCGGAGAAAAACGGGTAATGCTCGTTGAGGCACTTCAACAAGCACTCGAAAACGCGCCGCCGCCCGGAGAAGGGTCAGATGTGCAAAGCTTTCGATTATTATCAGTAGAGTTAGAACACGGCGGTTTTACAAACGTTACCAGAACGCGGGTTAAGCTCGAATTTCGAGACGGAACTTTAGAACCATAAGTCAGAATAAAACCCTTAAACGCAGCGCCGCCAATTGCGTATGAAAATTACGTTATACTTTATCATTGCGCTTTTTTTGCTAATGTCTTTCGCAAAAGCGCAAGAATTTACCCCTGTGCAGATAAACGAAGCCATCAGCAAAAACGGCTGTATTACACTCAAAACGAAAAAAATTAAAATCTGTAAATATGAAACAATTATTCAAAATCACCCTGTGTTTTGTTATCTGCGCTTTCGGCGTTTTCGCTCAAAAGGTCAACGACGACCCGAAAAAGGCGAAGTTTGTCACGTCGGACATCGATAATTTCTGGCGGGCGTTTGATTTGGCGGCGAAGGAAACCGACCGCGAAAAGAAAATCGCTATTTTTCAGACGGAATATCTCGATAAAGGCAGCGTCGGTTTGAAAGATTTCATACGCCTTCGCATCAAGAGCGCGAAGGATTTGACCGACACTGTGGAAAGCTTGCCGCGATTTTACGCTTCGGTCAGGGCGAGCAGTTTGCGCGTCAAGGAAATGGAAAAGCAGGTGCGGAAAGCTTTCGTCAAATTTAAGAAGATTTACCCGGAAGCCGTTTTTCCGGACGTTTATTTTGTCATCGGCATCGTGAACACGGGCGGAACGACTTCGGATAACGGCTTGCTCGTCGGAACCGAGTTATACGGTTTGACCGCCGAGACGCCGCGCGACGAGTTTTTTGAGGCTGTTCGCAAGCGCGCGCCGAAGGATTTGGACGAAAAACAATTGCGCGAGCGCACCGAAAGGCTTTTAAATATAATGCTCAAGCCGATTGAAAAAGTAACGCCGCTGGTCGCGCACGAATCGTGTCATTTCAACCAGAAATATTCCGAGCTGAAGACGCTGCTGGCAAAATCCGTGCAGGAAGGCGCGTGCGATTTTATCGCCGAAAAAACGGCGGGCGAAACTTTGAACTTGCAGCAGAAAATCTACGGCGACCGGCACGAAGCCGAATTGTGGAAAGATTTTGAACCGCAGATGTCCGGCGCGGACTACCGTAACTGGATGTATAACGGCATCACGTCCGGCGACCGCCCGCCCGATTTGGGCTATTATATGGGCTATAAAATCAGCCACGCGTATTACAAAAACGCGAAAGATAAACGACAGGCGGTGAAAGACATTCTGGAAACGAAAGACTTCCCCGCTTTTCTGGAAAAAAGCCGCTACCGCGAAAATTTTGCGAAACAGTAATGCGAGCGCGATGAATAAAAATAAACTGATTCGACTGCTGATTCTAGGACAAATATCAGCTTTCCTCTGTATTAATAATTTTGCACAGCAAAAAATGTCCGACAAAACGATTGCCGCCGGAGCCGACAGATATATCAACGAACTCGCGCCGCAGACCGCGTTTAGCGGCGCGGTTTTGATTGCGCGAAACGGAAAAGTGATTTTGAGCAAAGGCTACGGCAGGGCGAATCTGGAATCGGACGCGCCGAACACGCCGCAGACAAAATTTCGTCTGGCTTCGCTGACCAAGCAGTTTACGGCGGCGGCAATTATGATTTTGCAGGAGCGCGGGCGATATCGAAGATTCGGTTTGCCGATACGTTTCGCCGTGTCCCGCAAGCTGGCAAGCCGTCGCTCTCAAACATCTTCTGAATCACACGTCGGGCATCACGGAATTCGGCAAGCCGCAAAACGCCGACGATTGTTTTCGCCAAAATCCGATGACCGTTGCCGAGGCGCTCGACCGCGCGCGAACGTTTACGCCCGACTTTAAACCGGGCGAAAAATTCGCTTACAGCTCGCAGGCTTTTAATATTTTAGGCGCCGTCATCGAAAAAGTTTCGGGCAAAACTTACGAAAATTTTCTGAAAGAAAACCTCCTTAAGCCGCTCGGAATGCGTAATACGGGCTTAGACCATCAAAAAGAAATCACCAAAAATCGCGCCGCCGGTTATCAACGCGCGAAAGACGGAAGCCTGAGCAATTTCGATTTTTATAATCTGGATTATCTTTTCGCGGCGGGCGGACTTTATTCGACCGTCGAAGATTTATACTTGTGGGAACAGGCTTTTTACACGGAAAAATTAGTCAAACAAACGACCGCGGCAAAAATCCTGACGCCGGGTTTGGAAAATTTCGGCTACGGCTGGGAGATTTTCCCGCAGCTCAAACGCACTCTGAATCGCGCCGACGGGCGCTCGTTCGGATTTTCCAACTCGATTGTGCGTTATCCTTCCGAAAAAGTGACGGTGATTGTTTTGAGCAATATCGACACGGCGGGCGCGAATAAAATCGCGGATAAACTGGCGGCGATTGTTTTCGGAGAGAAAGACGCGAGCGCCCGCGCCAAATAAATAAAATAAATGTCGCAGCAAAGCCTCGAAGAAACGGTTAAAAAACTCGACGAAGCGTTTAATCGACGCGATATTGAAGCCGTTTTGGATTTTTACGAAGAAGATGCGGTCGTCGTTTTAGAGCCGGGCAGGCTGGCGCGCGGCAAAGCCGAAATTCGCGCGGCGTTTGAATGGATTTTCAAGCTCGAAGGCGTGGCGGAGCAGATAAAAACCAACGTCATCGAAGCGGGCGACCTCGCGCTTTTTACTTCCAGATGGACTTTTTCCGGCAAAACGCCGGACGGCTCGGCTTTCACGCGCGAATCAATCGCCGTTTCGGTTTTTCGCCGCAGCGCGGACGGAAAATGGCGCTGCGTGATAGATAATCCGAACGGTCCCGCCGTTTTAAACTAAACTTTCACTGAACTGTTTTTAGAAAATTTTCGCTTTACAAATAGCGATTATCCGTGTCGAAAACGACGGGTAATCGCCCGAAATGAAGAAGGCTTGGTCGAACCGGCGCCGGCAATCGCTTCGGCGCGCGTTTTTCCGGTGACGAAACGCGCTCCGGGCTACGCTCCGAGTTGTTCGAAAGTCGAAGTGAGAGTATAAAAAGATTGTCTTCAAAACGGAGGTAATCATGAAATTCAAATTATTTTTGCTCGCCTTTTTTGCGTGTCTGTTTCTAAACGCCTGCGCGACGAACCGCGAAACGGGCGGTTTTCCGGCTGGTCAATGGGTGGATTTGTCTTATGATTTTTCGTCCGACACAATCTATTGGGTGACGGCGCAGCCTTTCAAACGCGAGACCGTCGCCGAAGGTCAGACGGAGAAAGGCTATTATTATTCGGCGTATAATTATTCGGCGGCGGAACACGGCGGAACGCATATCGACGCTCCCGTTCATTTCGCCGAAGGACGCAAAAGGGTTGACGAAATTCCGCTTAATCAACTTATCGCTCCGGCGGTTAAAATCGATGTTTCGGCAAAAGTCGCGTCGAATCGAGATTATCAAATCGGCGTCGAAGACTTTACAAACTGGGAAGCGCAAAACGGGAAAATTCCCGACGGCTGTATCGTTTTGCTGCAAACCGGCTGGGGAAAATTCTGGGGCGACAAAAAGAATTATCTCGGCACGGACGGCAGCGGTCAGGAAGCCGTCGCCGAGCTGCATTTTCCCGGCTTGCAGCCGGAAGCGGCTGATTGGCTGATGAAAAATCGCCAAATCAACGCCGTCGGCATCGATACGGCGAGCATCGATTTCGGGCAATCGCAAACTTTCGGCAGCCACGTCGCGCTGATGACGCAAAACGTTCCCGCGTTTGAAAACGTCGCCAATCTCGACAAAGTTCCCACGAAAGGCGCGCAGATTTTCGCCCTGCCGATGAAGATAAAAGGCGGCAGCGGCGCGCCTCTGCGCATCATCGCTTTTCTGCCGGACGCGGCGAAATAAATTGTTAGATTCGTGAAAATATTTGTAGGGGCAGGTCTTGTGCCTGCCTAATGAGCGGTAGCGAATAAGCGTTTAAGAAATTAGCCACGAAATTTCACGGATGAACGCGAAAAGGAATTAAATAATTTTCGTGTCTTTTTTGTGTTCTTTCGTGGCTAATCGTTTTTTCGCGCTTTCGCGCTCATCGGGCAGGCACAAGACCTGCCCCTACATCTCTCGCGCAGTACAAGAATCATTTTTGTAATACACAAAAACGTTTTTTTACCTCACAAAATCATAATTTCCGACCTTGAAAATATTTATTTTAATTGACTTACCCGCCGATTTAGCATAAAAGTAGATTGATTTTCCAACTACAAACCGATTTTTAAGGAGATTTTGCTATGAATACGAAACTCGTAGCCGCTCTCGCGTTCGCTTTGGCGCTGGTCAGCGCCTGCCAGACGGCAAACGCGCCGGCGAACAACGCTTCGCTGCCCGCCAACACGACTGCCAACAACACGAACGCGGCAGCCAATTCGACGCCCGCCACGACCACGAAAACCGTGCCGACCGATTTGAACAAGCTTGCGGAGAGAATTGTGACGCAAAGCGCCGGAGTGAAAGAAGGCGAAATCGTCTTTGTCAGCGGCAGCGTCCGCGATTTGGAGCTGCTCGAAAATATCGTCACCGAAGTTCAAAAAGTCGGCGGGCACGCGCTTTTGGAGATTAACAGCGAGCGTATGACGAAACGTTCTTACACGGACGTGCCCGAAAAATACGACGCGCAGGAACCCAAACTCGGTATGGCGCTGGCGAAAATTATGAACGTGACGATTAATGTCGACTCAGGCGAAACGCAGGATTTGCTGGCTGAAGTTTCGCCCGCCCGCCGCGCCGCCCGCGCCAAAGCAGGCGAGCCCGTGACCAGCGAGTTTATAAAAAACAAAGTCCGCAACGTCAGCGTCGGAAACGAGCTTTACCCGACCGATTGGCGCGCAAAGCGTTTTGAAATGCCGCTTGACGCTTTCGCCAGGCTTTTCTGGGAAGGCGTGAACATCGACTACACAAATCTGCAGGCGACCGGCGAAAAAGCGCGCACCGCCTTAGCCGGAAAAGAACTCGAAATCACGCATCCGAACGGCACGAATCTGAAATTAAATCTCGACGCGAAACCCGCCTACATCAGCGACGGCATCATCTCGGCGGACGACGTGGCGAAAGGCAATCTCGACGTCTTTCTCCCGGCGGGCGAAGCCGCCGTTATTCCGGCGGCAAACTCCGGCGACGGAAAATTCGTCATCGAAAAACAATTCTATCAGGGTAAAGAAATTCGCAATCTGACTTTCAATTTCGCGGGCGGAAAACTGACCGAAATGACCGGCGAAGGCGAAGGCTTCGCCGCCTTAAAAGCCGACTACGACACGCACGGCGCGGGCAAAGAGCTTTTAGCCTACGTCGACATCGGCATCAATCCGAACTACACTCTCGCGCCCAGCACCAAACTAGGCAACTGGGTTTCCGCCGGAATGGTCTCCGTCGGCACCGGCGGCAATACATGGGCTGGCGGAACGAATACTGTATCATACGGTCTCGGCGGACAGCTCGCCGGAGCAACCGTGAAAATCGACGGCAAAACAATTGTCGAAAACGGCGTTCTGAAACTTTAGACGGATAACTTAAAGGCGAAATACTCGTATGCAGTCAAAAATGCAACAGTATTTCGCCGCATTTTGTTTTATGGTCAAAAAAGATATTTACTTTACAAGTAATTTGGCATATAACCTTGTATACAAAGTTTCTCAATCCTGAAATTTGTGAAGAATCACTTCCAATAATAGTCAATACTCAGGAAATTATAAGAAGAGGAGGAAAATAAAATGCCGCAAAGTACAGAATCTCGTTTGGACGTTGAATTAGACTCGGAGACAAGTTTAGATGAATTGCGTGATAAATTTCGGGCAATTGTTGACCATGAATTGAGCGCTAACTCTACCCAAATCGCACCCGGATGTAAACCCCATTTCAATAACTTTATTAGTAGTGGTGTCTTGTATTTACTTAATAATCGCGCTACATCTAGGCAGATTACGAAAGCAGAGAAACTGTTACGACGTTTTACAATACGAGCGATAGATACTGCAAACTCTAAAGGGGCGACAGCCATAGATATACAGACATTTAAGTTGGTGAAAACCGGCGGCATGTGGTGTCCGCCCTTTTGCGGAGATCCTGAAGATGAGTGATGAAAATTTTAATGAGCGAACGCAAAAAGCTTTTGATTTTTATGCCGATTCGACAAAGCAGCTCATTACTCTTTCGACGGCAATAATTGCCGTCACGATAACCTTTGCTAAAGATATTCTTGTAACTCTTCCCTACTTTGCAAAGCTGTCTTTGATGCTTGCTTTAGTAGGCTACTTAGTGTCTGTGTGGTATGGTTTAGGGACGCTATTGGG
>DASVWG010000471.1:0-9196 GCA_036389695.1 Pyrinomonadaceae bacterium | reverse complement strand
TAAAAAGATTGCTTTCCGTTATTTCCTCAAACGCATTAAACCCTTTATAAAACTTACGCGACTCCGATGGTTACGGCGTAAGTTCCTTTTTTGCCTTTATTTCCCCACGGCACGTCTTTTTCGGTGAGGTCGATTTCAGTTCCGCCGTTGTATGTCTGGCTGATTGAATTCAAAACCTTGTCTTTGAGTTTTTTGGTAAAAAACGCGACGGATTTATCGGCAAGCTGCGCGAGGTCGATTTTGTCTTTGAGCAGGATTTTGATGCCGCCCGGTATCGGAGCCGAGTCGATAGGATTCAAACCCGATGTTTTCCAGGCGTTAATCAGGTCGGGCAAAACGGTTTTGACGAAAAAATCCACCAGCGTCGAATCGTGAACATCCATAAATTGCACGTTCACGCCCGTAATCTCGCCGTCGATTTCGCCGATGCTGTCTGAACCGGGCGCAATCTTCTTGCCGTCGCCCATCTGCAGGACGAGCGTGTCCAGCACCGCCGAATCGCCGACGATTTTCGGCTTGAGATAAGCGTCTTTGTTGGCGCTTCTCCACTGCCAGTGTCCGCTGGCGGGTTTGGAAATAACCGCGACGTTGGCTTTGCCGTCTTTATCGGTGTAGCCGATATAAAAAACCAGTCGAAAATTTTTCTTGCTTTTGTCGTCGCCGAAATCCGGAAACGTTATCCCTTTTATTGTCAGCTTTTTAGCCATAGTCATTCCTCCATTTTGATTGAGCAGTTTTCTTCCGTTAAGAGCGCGTGGAAGAGTCTCTGAAACAGGTATCCCGATTGTATCGAATTTTCGCAAAAAGGCAATAAAAATTTTTTAAAGCTTTGAAAGATTCAAATTTTTTGAAAAATCGCCCGGCTTTAAATACAATCCAAAGAAGCGGGAATTCTCCGGCTGTGATTGCAGAAAAGAGACTTTTATGAATTTCAAACAATTTTATCTCGGCTGCCTGGCGCACGCTTCGTATTACATCGGTTCGGGCGAGGAAGCGGCGATTGTCGACCCGCAGCGCGACGTGTCGCAATATCTGGCGGAAGCCGAAGCCAACGGGCAGCGCGTCAGATACATTATCGAAACGCATCTGCACGCCGATTTCGTCAGCGGTCACGCCGAGCTTGCCGCCCGATGCGGCGCGCAAATCGTTTTCGGCGAAAAGGCAAAAGCCGAGCTTGAGCATCTCGCGGTCAAAGACGGCGACGAGCTGAGCGTCGGGCGCGTCAAGCTCAGAATTCTCGAAACGCCCGGTCACACGCCCGAAGGAATCTCGATTCTGGTCGAAGACGCCGAAAACGAGAATGAGCCGAAAAAAGTTTTAACCGGCGACACGCTTTTTATCGGCGACGTCGGGCGACCGGATTTGGCGGGCGGCGCGGGCTTTAGCGCCGCGCAGATGGCGGAGATGCTTTACGACAGCTTGCACGAAAAATTATTAAAGCTGCCGGACGAGACGGAAGTTTATCCGGCGCACGGCGCGGGCAGCCTGTGCGGCAAAAATATGTCGAAAGAAACGTGGTCGACCGTCGGTCAGCAGCGTAAATTAAATTACGCTCTGCAGCCGATGACGAAAGCGGATTTTGTGCGGATGATGACCGAATGCGTGCCGGAAATGCCTTCTTATTTTCCGAAAAGCGTCGTCCGGAACCGTTCCGGCGCAAGCGGTCTGGAGGCAATCGAAAAACCGCTTGCCCTGAGCGCCGAAGAAATTCGCAGCTTTGAAGGCTTGGTTTTAGATGTCCGCAGCGCCGACGATTTTGGCGCGGGACACGTGCCGAACGCTTTGAATATCGGGCTGGGCGGGCAATTCGCTTCGTGGGCGGGAACTTTGATTGAAATCGGAACGCCGATTGCCGTCGTCGCCGAATCGGAAGAAAAGGTTGATGAAGCCGTGACGCGCCTGGCGCGAGTCGGCATCGAATCGGTCAGAGGTTTTCTCGAAGGCGGCATCGAAGCGTGGAAAAATGCGGGTTTTGAAGCAAAAACGATTGAACAAATTTCCGTTCGCGAGGCGCGGAAACGCCTTGCCGAAACGCCCGACGCGCAGTTTGTGGACGTGCGCCGCGCGGGCGAATACGAAAGCGGGCACGCGCCGAAAGCGCTGAATCTGACGTTATCGGATTTGGATAAATTAACGGATAAACTCGACGCATCGCGCCCGACTTATGTCATCTGTCAGGGCGGCTATCGCTCCAGCGCCGCGACGAGCATTTTAGAGCGCAAAGGTTTTCAGGAAATTTACAACATCGCGGGCGGCACGGCGGCGTGGATTAAAGAAGGCTTGGAAACCGAAACGTGATAAACGCAAAACGTCGAAAATGCAAAACGCAAAATGCAAAATGCAAAATATTAGGATTTAAGATTCAAGATTCAAGATTCAAGATTAAATCTTCTTCCATTTTGCACTTTGCATTTTGCATTTTGCATTTTTAACGTTTTGCATTTTTAACGTTTTGCATTTTCGACCCTTTTTTGCACATAAAAAAATCGGAGAGACTTAAAAATCTCTCCGATTTTAGTTTTGGCTGAAAATTCAGCTTAGCGAACGCGGAAGTTCTGCACCGGATAATCGCCGGTTTGTCCGAATTCGACAGCGCCGAGACCGAAGTTGGCGGACGACTGCCGGATGTAGTAGAAATTCTGCGTCGGGTCAACCGCGCCGCGCCAGACGGCGATGTCGGTTCTGCCGTCGCCGTCATAGTCGCCCGGCACGAGCGTGTCGCTCGTCAGTCCCCAGGCAACGTTGAAGGCTCCGGTAGTCGAACCCAGAACATACCAGAAATGGTTGCCGCCGGTCGGGCGAACGGCGGTGTAGTCCCACTTCAAATCGCCGTCATAATCGCCCGGCGCGACTAAATCCGACATAATTCCCCAATTGACGTAATCCGTGCCGCCAGCCGATTTCGCCACGACAAATTGCGCCTGACCGCCGCCGGCGTCGCGCCGCACGCAGAAGTCGAATTTACCGTCGCCGTCATAATCGCCGGGAACCGCACGGGTCGTCGTGCCGCTGCCGAAAGGAACGAAGACGATGCCGGTCGGCGCCGTGCTCGGACGATAGTAGAAAAAGCCCTGTCCGGCGCTGGCGCGATAAACCGCCATATCGGCTTTGCCGTCGCCGTCGTAGTCGCCGACGATAGTCGGGTCGTCGCCCGTCGCGCCGAGCTCGCGGAACAAAAGCGTGCCGTTTGAGCTTTGCAGAACGTAAAAGAATGAATTTGGCGCAGCCGCCGGACGATAAACCGCGATGTCGGTTCTGCCGTCGCCGTCGTAATCAGCCGGAACCTGACGGTCGGTCGAGTTTCCGAACTGCGTCACGCTGGCGCTGTCCGGCGAGCCGGATGTGCCCGTGCTCGGGCTGATAATCCACTGCATCAGCGTCGCGAGATTGCGCGTCACGGCGTAATCGGTTCTGCCGTCGCCGTTGAAATCCGATTCGGTGCGAAACGGATTCTGCGCGCCGCCGCCCGAGATGACGATGTCGTCGATGCCGACCCATTCGTCGCTGCCCGGCGCGTTGGTCGTCAGAATGCGAACCTGCACGTTAGGCTGATTGTTTGCCGTCGGCGGCAAAGTGACGGCGACCGGCGTGACCTGCGTCGCCGTAGCTCCGGTCGTCACGTCGGCGAAATAAGCGCCCGGTCCGGGAACGTTGCTGAAGTTGCCGGTCGTGCCGACGCGGTATTGAACCGCGAGCTGCTGGTTGGTGTCGTCCGCCGAAGCGTCGATGTCGCGGGCGTTAAAAGTCACGCGGATATTGCTTTGTCCGGTGGTGTTCAGATAGATAACGATGTTCGGCGCGTCAGCCGTGCCCGAGCCTTGCAGGGCGATGGTCGGGTTGGTGATTTCAAATTCCGCCACGCCGCCCGACGTTTGCGTGTCGGGATTGGTTTGATTGGCGATGACGTCCTGCGTCGCGAAATCCTGAGTTATGGCGCGCGGGTCGAGATTCGCCTGCGTGGTGGTTCCGATGTCGCCCAGATAACCGACGATGCCCGGAACATTTGTCCAGTCATCGTTGGTGGTAATTAATGCGGTGTTCGTCCAGGGCTGGCTAAACGGCAAAGTCTGCGGCGTGGTGTTGGCTGATACAAACAACGTAAAGTTTGTAAACACGCTCGCTATCAATAAAGCGGTAACGCTTAAAAAAATAGTCCTTCTCATTCTTTTCTCCTCTTAAAACTTCCAAAAAATGCAAAGACAAATGCGTTCTTCATGGGAGCAAAAGCCTTGTCTGAAGTGAAATGTCTTTCTTCGGGTTATCAAAAGAATAACACAGAAAAGTGAGAAAAAGGTTACTGAATTTTTCGGAAAGCGCTTTTTTCGGAAAAATTTTCCGGCTCCGGCAAGAAATTTTTCGGTCCGCGCGCCAAAGGCTTGTCTCAGAGGCGGTTTCTGCTAAAATCGTAAGCGAATTTCCGTTTTGAGAGGTTAAAGATGCGTTTCACGAAAGCTTTTTTACTGTTGATGCTGGTTTTTAATCTTTCGGCAAATCTTTTCGCGCAGACGAAAAAGCCGGATGAAGACGAAGACGTTATCCGCGTCGATACTCAATTAGTCGATGTGCCGGTGGTTATCACGGACAAAACCGGCAAGCCGCTTTTGAATCTGAAACAAAGCAATTTCGTCGTTTACGAAGACGGCAAGCCGCAGGAAATCTCGGATTTTGTCGCCACCGCCGCGCCGTTCGAAGTCGCTCTGGTGCTCGACACTTCGGGCTCGACGCGCTCGGACTTGCCTTTGATTCAACGCGCCGCCGAAAATTTTATCGCGTCATTACGACCGGGCGACCGCGTTTCGATTATCGCTTTCGATTCGGCTGTGCTGGGCGGCAGGCGCACGGCGGTCAGCCGCGTGCTGGCAAATCTGACCGACGACCGCACAAAGCTGCGCGACGTTCTCTCGCAGGTGCAGATGACGAACGGCACGCCGTATTACGACTCGCTTTTGCAGGTCGTCGACAGCGTTTTTGCCGGTAAGCCGAAAGACGAATTTCGCGGTCGGCGCGCCCTTGTCGCTTTGACCGACGGCGTCGATTCGGTGAGCCTCTCGGATTTCTCGGAAGTGCGCGAAAAATTTCAGCAGGCAGGCATCATCAGCTATTTCGTGCAGGTCGATACGCGCGAGTTTTTTGAGGAAAACCTGCTCGGCGACTGCGAAGGCGCGACGCGCTTTTCGACCGCGCAGATTCGCCGCTACTATCGCACCTTCTACCCGAAAGCCGACATCGAAAAAGTCTACGATTTCTGCCGGCTCGGCGATTTCGAGCGGCTCGCCATCAGCAAAAAGCTCTACGAATTAGCCGATGCCGAAATGCAGGATTTAGCCAAAACTTCGGGCGGCAAAGTCTTTCCCGTCGCCGATTTATCGGAAGTCCGCGCCGCCTTTAAAAAAGTCTCCGACGAAATCGGCACGAAATACAGTCTCGGCTATTATCCTTCAAACGATAAACGCGACGGCACTTACCGCAAAATCAAAGTCGAATTAAAAGGCGTCCCCGCCGGAGCGCAAATCCGCGCCCGCGAAGGCTACACCGCGCCGACGAAATAGAAAGAAGCCGCAGATGAACGCAGATTAACGCGGATTTTAACAGGATGGACAGGATAAGCAGGATAATTTGAAACTCAAAACATTGAAGTTTCTTATTTATCCTGTGTATCCTGTCCATCCTGTTTGAATTTCCCTTTATCTGCGTCCATCTGCGTTTATCTGCGGTTAATTTTTGTTATTATTAAGTTATGAACTCGAAATTTAACCGAATCGTTTTGATGGTTTTGGACAGCGCCGGAATCGGCGAGATGCCGGACGCGGCGGATTGGGGCGACGCGGGCGCGGACACGCTCGGACACATTCTCGAATCGCGCCCGGTCGATTTGCCGAATCTGCAAAAGCTCGGCTTGGGAAATATCCGCCCGCTTAAAGATTTGCCGTCAATCGAAAATCCAATCGGCGGCTACGGCAAATGCACTCTGTTTTCCAACGGCAAGGACACGACGACCGGACATTGGGAAATGGCTGGAATCATTCTGAAAAAAGCGTTTCCGACGTTTCCGAAAGGCTTTCCCGAACGCATCATTAACGAATTCGTCAGCGAGGCGAAAGTGCCGGGCGTGCTGGCAAACGTTCCGGCTTCGGGAACGGAAATCATCAAGCAATTCGGCGAGGAACACGTCCGCACGGGCAAGCCGATTGTCTACACGTCCGCCGATTCGGTTTTTCAAATCGCCGCGCACGAAGAAGTCATTCCCGTCGAACGCCTTTACGAAATCTGCGAGATTGCGCGAAAAATTCTCGACGGCGAAGACAAAGTCGGGCGCGTCATTGCGCGTCCTTTCGTCGGCGAAACGGCGGAAACGTTCAAACGCACCGAAAATCGTCACGATTACGCCGTCGCGCCGCCGCCGGATAATCTTCTGCCGCTTCTGAAAGACAATAATCTGGACGTCGTCTGCATCGGCAAAATCGCTTCGATTTACGATTCCTGCGGCGTCACCGAAGATTTGACCGCGAAAAATAACGACCAATCCATCGACCAGACCGTCAACGCTCTGAACGCCGGTTCGCGCGGGCTGATTTTCAGCAACTTAGTCGATTTCGATATGCTCTACGGTCATCGCCGCGACACGGAAGGCTATGCCAAAGCGCTGGAACATTTCGACCGCCGCCTGCCGGAAATTTTAGACGCGATGCGCGCCGACGATTTATTAATCATCACCGCCGATCACGGCAACGACCCGACCAAAGAAGGCTCCGACCACACGCGCGAATACGTGCCGCTTCTCGTCTACGGAAAATCCGCCCGGCAAAACGTCAATCTCGGAACGCGCGCGAGCCTCGCCGACATCGGGCAGACGATTGCCGAAAATTTTGGTTTGCGGCTGAAAGACGGCGAGAGTTTTTTGAATGAAATTTAATTTGTCCTTTTCGTTAGGAAAAGGTCGAAAAAGAAGATGATAATTTACGAAGTCACTGCCGTCGTCCAACCGAAGCTGGTCGAAAAATACGAACAATATATGCGCGAGCGGCATATTCCCGATTTGCTCGAAACCGGCTATTTCTCCGGCGCCGCCTTCACCTGCTCGACGGAAAATCGCTACCGCATCCGCTACGAAGCCTTCAACAAAGAAGCGCTCGACAAATATCTGACCCGCGAAGCCGAACGCCTGCGCGCCGATTTTCTAAACCATTTCCCGTCGGGCATCGAGCTTTCGCGCGAAGTCTGGGAAGTTTTGCAGAGGTGGGAATGCTAATGCAAAACGTTTATTAATGCAAAACGCAAAATGCAAAATGCAAAATATTAGGATTCAAGATTCAAGATTGAAGATTAAAGCAGTTCTTCATTTTGCACTTTGCATTTTGCGTTTTGCATTTTCTACGTTTCTTTGCCGTCAGCCAGAACCTTCGAGCCGCGCGAGATTTGGGAGATTTCTTTCCAGCCTTTTTCGGTTTTTATCCAGACGTCGGTGGATTGGGTTCGGATTTCGAGATTTGAGATTTTGCCGTCCGGCGTTTTGAATTTGCCTTTCAAAAGGCTGTTGACTTCCAGAAAATAATTGCCGTCGGTGACGCGGACTTTTTCGATTTTCGACGCGGCTTCGGTTATTTCGACTGCCGAATCTAAAAATTGCTTCATTAGTTCAAAAATTTCGCGGCGCGAGATTTTCTGGTTGTCATGCTCGACTTCGAAGGTTGAGTCCAGATATTTTTCGTATGGTTTTAAATCGCGTTTTCTGGTTGCCGCGTCGAGCTGTTTATAAATGGCTTCAAGCTGTTTGACGTGCGCTTTGTCCGGCGTTTTATCCTGCGCGGCGAGGCTCGCGGTTAAGCCGAAGAATAGGCTGAAGACGGCGAAAATGAGAAATATTTTTTGCATTTGGTTTGGATTCCTTAATTATTTTTTCGTGGTCAGGCTTTTGTAAATCGTCTCAATCCAGAAATCGGTTTTGATAAAGCCCGTGCCCCAGGATTTGTATTTTTCGGGCAAGCCGTCTTTTTTCAAGCCTTCCGCAGTTTTGCCGCTCGCGATGCCTTTCTGCACGATGTCAATCGTTTCAACCAGCATTTGATGATAATTTTTCAAATCGTCGAGGCTGGCGAGCGAGCCGTGACCGGGAATGATTTTCACGTCCGCCGGAGATTGCTTGATAACGTCGCCGACGTTTCGCATCAAGCCCTGAACGCTGCCGCCGCTGTCCAAATCGACAAACGGGAAGCGGTCTTTGAAAAAATGGTCGCCCATGTGTATGACGTTCGATTTGGTGAAAAAGATTACGGAATCGCCGTCGGTGTGACCGTTCGGAAAATGTTTAAGACGGATTTCTTCGCCGTTGAAATAAATCGACATCGTCTGCTCGTAAGTGACGACGGGCAGCGCCGACGCGGGATACGGCTGAATTTTTTCGCCGAAAATTATCTGCTCGACCGACAGGCGCTTGCGGACGTTGGCGTGCGCGACGATGAGCGAATCTTTCCCGCCGAAATATTTATTGCCCTGCGTGTGGTCGCCGTGCCAGTGCGTGTTCAAAATGAAACGCGGCTTTTCCGAGCCTAAAGCTTTTAAAGCTTCGGCGAGCTTCGGCGAAACTTCGGCGTAATCGTCATCGACAATCAAAATGCCGTCCGCGCCGACCGACGCGCCGACGTTTCCGCCGCGACCTTGCAGCATCGAAACGCTGCCGCTGACTTTTTGCGTTTTGACCACGATGTCCTGCCCGTTTTCGTGCTTGTCGTGGGCAAAGACGGCGGGCAAAGAAAAAGACAGCAAAAGAAACAAAGCAGAAAATTTTCTAGACATTCTTTTCTCCATTTAAATTAAATTTCGTCTTAAATTACAATTCGTCGGGATTTTTCACTACGCCGATAAACGGTAGATTTCGATAACGTCCAGCCGCGTCCAAGCCGTAGCCGACGACGAATTTGTTCGGGATTTGAAAGCCGCAGTAATCGATTTTCAAATCTTTTTTAAGGCGCGGCTCCGGTTTATCGAGCAAGGTCGCGATTTTTAAGGAATTCGCGCCGCGCGAGCCTAAGATTTCCATCAGGCGAAACAAGGTTAAGCCCGTATCGACGATGTCTTCGCAGACGATAACGTCTTTGCCGCGAATCGGATTGGTCAAATCCTTTAAAATCTCCACGTCGCCGCTGGAAACGGTCGCGTCCTTGTAGCTGGAAACCGCCATAAAATCTATCGCCAGCCG
>DASVWG010000470.1:0-5788 GCA_036389695.1 Pyrinomonadaceae bacterium | reverse complement strand
GGCGCAGGAGACAAAACCCGTTAATCCGCCAAACTGTCAGGTCATTCGCGTCGTGCCGTATCCGGTGACGCAGAGGGCTGATAAAAACGTCAAAAACCGAATCGCGCTCCTGAATCTCTGTCCCGAAAATCGCGGAATGGTCGCGCGCCCGATGTTTTCGATAAATGTCGATGGAAAATTTCAAATGTTTGAATACGACGTCGTCCGCGTGTTTAAAAACAGAAAAGAAGCCGAGAAATACGCGAAGAAAAACGACATTAAGGACATCAATTTTTAATTTGAATGAACGCACAAAAACTGCTCGAATTTTTTCAAAGCCGCCAACAAAATATTCTGGATTCGATTCACGAGTTTGTCGAAATCGAATCGCCTTCCTATGACATCGGCGGAAGCCGCAACGCCGTCGATTTTTTGATTAAAGAAGCGGAAAAAATTTCCGGCAATCTGAAAATAGAGCGTATTTTTCGCGAAAGCTACGGCGAGCATCTCATCATTCGCGCCTTTGAAAACGCGGACGAAAAGCCGATTCTGCTGCTCGGTCACACCGACACGGTTCACCCGCGCGGAAGCTTTCGGGAAAATCCGACGCGCATCGAGGGCGACAAATTTTACGGCTGCGGAATTTTCGATATGAAGGCGAACTGCATTTTGATGCTGGAAATCGTGCGCGTCTTTACGGAATTGAATTTAAAGCCCAGGCATCCGTTGACGATTTTCTTTTCGTGCGATGAAGAGGTCGGCAGCCTGTCAGGTCGCCCGCTGCTCGAAGCCGAAGTCGCAAATGCCGCATTTAGTTTAGTTTGCGAGCCGTCGGAAGGCGGGAAAGCGAAAACCGGACGCAAGGGCACGGTTTTAATGAAGGTCAAAGCGCGCGGCATTCCCGCGCACGCCGGGCTGGAGCCGGAAAAGGGCGCGTCGGCGATTCTGGAATTATCGAAACAAATTCAAAAACTGCACTCGATGAACGCGCCGGAAATAGGCACGACCGTCAATGTCTGCGTGATAAAAGGCGGCACGGCTTCGAACGTCATTCCCGAATTTGCCCAGATGGACGTCGACGCGCGCTTCAGCACGATGCGCGAAGCCAAAAGAATCGTTCACGAAATTCAAACGCTGAAATCCTTCGACCATCGCGTTTCGGTCTGGACTGAAGGCGGCATGAATCGCCCGCCGCTCGAACGGAGCGATTCTATCGTCGAGCTTTACAAAAAAGCTGAAAAAATCGCCGCGGAGATGAATTACGAGCTCGGCGAAACGCAGGTCGGCGGCGCGTCGGACGGAAATTTCGTCGCCGCGCTCGGCGTGCCCGTGCTCGACGGTCTGGGCGTGACGGGCGACGGCGCGCACACGATGCGCGAGCATATTTTGATTTCCGATATTCCGAAACGCGCGGCGCTGATCGCTTCTTTAATGTTATGAAAATCGCAACCTGGAACGTCAATTCCATCAACATCCGGCTCGAACAAATTTTAAACTGGCTCGAAAACCATAAGCCAGACGCGCTCTGTCTGCAGGAAACGAAATGCACGGACGACAAATTTCCGGTCGGCGTTTTTCTCGAAGCCGGTTACAACGCGACTTTTCTCGGTCAAAAATCCTACAACGGCGTCGCGATTCTCTCGCCTTTTGAGATTAAAGATGTGCAGATGAATTTTCCCGACGACGACGCGGAAGCGCCGAAACGTCTGATTGCCGCGACTATAAACGGCGTTCGCATCGTCAACACGTATATTCCGAACGGCACGGAGCTGTGGACGGATAAATTTACTTTCAAATTAGATTGGCTGCAACGCCTGCGGCGTTTTTTCGACGAAACCTGCGACAAAAATTCCGATGTTTTATTGTGCGGCGATTTTAACGTCGCGCCGGACGAGCGCGACGTCTGGAATGTCGGTTTCTGGGAAGGCAAGCTGCATTTTTCCAAGCCGGAGCGCGCGGCGATTCATCACGTCAAACAATGGGGCTTTGTCGATGTTTTTCGCCAGCTGAACGGCGACGAAAAGCTTTACTCGTGGTGGAATTATCGCGAAGGCGCGTTTTTCAAAAACCAGGGCTTGCGCATCGACCACATCTGGACGAGCAAATCGCTGGCGGAAAAATGCACCGCCTGCTGGATTGATAGAAAACCGCGCGGCGCCGAACGCCCGTCAGACCACGCGCCGGTCGTGGCGGAATTTGAGATTTGAAATCTAGAGGCAGAAGCCCGCGCGTGAGCAAGGGCGGACAAAGATTTGTGATTGCGGAATGCGGATTTCAACTTTATCTAATGGCAAATCCCAAATCCCAAATCTCAAATCCGAAATAGTTTGCGCCCTTGCCCGACGCGCGGGCTTCTGCCTTTTGATTTACGCCAAAAACTTTAGTTTTATGAAAGCCCCGACCAAAAACTGCGAAGTTGAAATTTTCCCCGACGTCGGCGCGCTCAACGAAGCCGCCGCGCAATTGATTGTCGAAATCGCTTCGCGAATCCTGCGGACGAGCGATAAATTTTCCATCGCGCTGGCTGGCGGCTCGACGCCGGAATCGCTCTATAAATTGCTGGCTTCCGACGCATTTAAAAATAAAATCGATTGGACAAAAACGCTCGCTTTTTTCGGCGACGAGCGCTGCGTCGCGCCGGACGACACGGAGAGCAATTATCGAATGGCAAATGCGGCAATGCTGGCGCGCGTGCCGCTTCCGAAGGAAAATATTTTTCGCCTTCGGGGCGAAATCGAACCGGAAAAAGCGGCGCTCGAATACGATGAAATCATCAAAAAAACTCTGGGCGAAAACGCGCGGTTCGATTTGATTCTGCTCGGAATGGGCGACGACGGGCACACGGCTTCGCTTTTTCCGAAGTCGCGGGCTTTGCGCGAAACCGAAAAACTCGTCGCGGCAAATTACGTCGAAAAATTAAACGCCAATCGCCTGACAATGACTTTCCGCGCCATCAACCGGGCGAAAAATGTTTTGTTTTTAGTGTCCGGCGCGAAGAAAGCGGAGATGATAAAAAAGGTTCTTTCGTCGGAAACAATCGATTTGCCTTCAAGCTTAATCAAGCCGGAAAACGGAAAGTGTCGATGGTTTTTAGAAAGGGAAGCGGCGCGTTTGATTGAGGTTTTATAAAAGCCGTCTCGCTAATTTAAAAAGAGTAAAGGAGATGAATTAATTTTAATATCAATTCATCTCCTTTACTTATAAGGTTTCAATTACGGTCTGCGGTCGTGCGAAACGATAATATCGACCGTTGCGGTCGTTGTATTTCCGGCGGCGTCGGTAATGGTCGCCGTCACGCGATAAAGCCGTCCGTCGGCATCGTCTCCGTGGCGGCTGGCTTCGACAATCAGATTGTCCATCCAGTTTGCCGAATTACCGCTCAATGCGCGCGTCGGAATGCTCAAAGGCGTTCCGTATTCGTCCGTCACCGCGTAGATGACCTGCGCCAAGCCGGAAGTCGCGTCCGCGCCGCTGCCCGTTAATTTCACGTTGACGGGTTTTCCGTTTGGCGGATAGATGCGCGTCGGCGCGGCTTCAAGCTGAAGCGTCGGCGCGGTTTTGTCGATATTGATGGTTGTGCTGCCGGCATTTTCGACATTGCCCGCGCGGTCGATTGAGCGATACGAAATCGTGGTCGCGCCTTCCTGATTGACGAGAATATTTCCCGCGTAAGGCAGCCAGCTTGCGCCGCCGTCAATCGAATATTCGGTTCGCTCGACGCCGGTGCAATTGTCGGTCGCGGCGAGACTGAGCGTGACGTCGGTCGTATACCAGCCGTTCGAGCCGTTCGGCGCGGCAGGCGCGAGCGTCGCGGTCGTGACCGGCGCGATTGTTTCCACGCCTAAATCAGCCGTCGTGACCGAGCCGGGCGTGACGCTGGCGACGCACGAATAAAGCACGTCCTGACCGAGCACGGCTTTGACCAGATATTGTCCGGGAGCCAAATCGACGCCGCCGTAAAATCCGCCGCCGTCGGTCGCCGTCGCGCGCGTCGTGTTGTTGTCGAGATTGCGGATAGTCACCGCGCCGGTGTCGAGCGGCGTGTTGTCGGCGCGTCGCGCTTCGCCTTTGATGTGTCCGAGCGTCGGCGCTGCTTTCCAGGGGAAAACGGGAATATTTGCCAGCTCGCTGAAAATCGGCGTCAGTCCGGCAGGCTCGTATAATGTCGCGCCGTTGACCGATTTCCCGGTCGTTAAACCCGAAGCCAACTCGGCAAACGGGCGCGCGGGCGTCGTGATTGGCGACGGAATCGCGAACGGATTATTCGTCACGGCGATATTGCTCGTCGCCATCGAATAGAAAATGATTCCGCTCAGATTGTTTGTGCCGGAAGCGGGCAAAAGCGTGCGGCGCGCCTGCCGGAGCGTGCCTTCGATGGCATTATTCTGTGCGCCTTGTCCCATCATTCCGGCGCGATTGTAGAGATGCCCGCGCAGCCACGCGTCCCACTGGTCGTATTGCGGGCGGACGGTGGCGGTGTGTTCCGCCTTGTAAACCATCGGGATGGCGATGTCAAGAATTCCTTCCTGCGTCCACGCGCGCCAATCCTGATAGACGCGCCAGAAGGCTTCGGCGGAATTCCACGAAGCTTCGGTCGAACCCACGCCGCCGAAAGCGATAAGCGCGGCGGAGATTTTTAAATTCGGTTTGACGGCGAGCGCGTTCAGATAAACGCGGCGCACGACATTTGTCACCTGGTCGCGCCGCCATTGGTTCCATTGCGGATTATTCGGCGCGGGCGCGGGCGCGCCGATTGGAATATTGTAGAAGCGCTGAAAGCGCTCGACGCTCGTCGGGTTATAACCGATGTTCGTGCCGGTCGAAGGCGTCTGCCCGGTGACGTTGATTTCGGGATAGCGGATGCGGTCTAGATGCAAGCCGTCGATGTCGTAGTTCCGGACGAGATGCATCACGACATCGACCGTATATTTGGCGGCGTCCGGGTGACCGAAATCAACCCAGAAATCGCTGCCGAAACGGTGTCCCTGATAGCTAATCTGCGCCGCCGCGTTGTCGGCAAGCAAGGTGCGCGTCAGCCAGTTGTTCGGTCCCGGCGTAATCGTGTTGGTCGTCGGATTAAAGCCGCCGTGCAGGTTGAAAACGTGATTCGGATTTTCGGGCGGAAAAAGATTCGGCGCGCGTCCCCAGACGGCGCTCATAATAACGAAGGCGTGAACCTCGATGCCGTTCGCGTGCGCTTCGTTAATAATGTCCTGCAAAGGGTCGAAGCCGGGCTGAATCGGCGTTCTGTCGCCCAAAGGTTCGAGCGAATTCAGATACCACGAATCGCCGCGCCGCCGCACCTGCACGAAAAGCGCGTTGGCTTTCGCCGCTTTCGCGTTGTTGACGACCGTCAAAACGTCGCTGTGGTTATTGAGCGAAGTGTTGAAAGTATCGACCCAGAAGGCGCGATACTCGGTTCTGGTCTGAGCCTTCAGCGCGGGCTGTGCCCAAATCATTCCAAACAGCATTAATAAAACGGCAATCGCACGGTAAAATTTAATTCCGACGAGTTTTTGTCTTTTCATAATTTCTTCCTTCAGACGAACAGCGCTTTTAAATCGACTCTTTCGCCGTCCGCAAAAACAGCGAGCCGAATGCGGATTGCGACGATATTTTTGGAAATCTTCAGAGCCTGAACCAGCGTGCTCGTAAATAAACAGTTAATTGTTTGCAAAGCAGGTACGATTATTCTCGCTTATATATAATTTAGTTGTCAACAAAATTTCTTATACGAGCTTTATTGAAATTAATTTATATTCACCGGCGCTTTTCCGTTTTGAAAATAAGCGGCACGCAACAAAATTAA
>DASVWG010000469.1:0-1523 GCA_036389695.1 Pyrinomonadaceae bacterium | reverse complement strand
GTTTCCTGCGTCAAATCGCGCGCTTCTTCCGCGTCTTCGGTCAAACGAATCAAAAAGGCGTAAACGTCCGCCGAATACCGGACGACGAGCGTATCGAACGCCTGCGCGTCGCCTGTCTTTAATCTTTCAAGGAACTCCGCCTCGACCGGTGAGCGGGCAGTCGAAACCTGTGTTGCCGAAACTGGAACACTCGTCAATTCTCCTTCGTCAAAAGCGATTGACTTGCTGAAGAACATTTCCTGCCTTTTCTCCATCTCGGCTGTCTCCAGCAGCGAGAATTTCAAATTGCTCATCCGCGTTTTTTGGCGCGAACTAATCCATTAGACACCGATTTTAAAATTTTGTTCCCCAAAAATGAATATTTTTTTGCGGAAATTTTAAAATTTATTTAGCTCGCCCGCCCTTTAGATGCATAAAACATCTTTCTTCGCTTGTCACCCGCAAGCATTTTACGCTACATTTGAGTTTTTCGTATAAACTCAAATTATCATCCGAACGATTAAGAAAGCAGAATATTGCAGTAATGGCTACAAGAAAGAAAAGATTACAAGAAGTAAAACCGGCAACGGTCGCGGGAGACGCGACGCCGAAAGAAACGCCGCGTTACCAGGACGCTTTTCAGCGCCGAACGGAAAAACGCCTCGAAGACGTCACTAAAAAGGTCGAAGGCAAAGGCAAAACGATTCTTTACGCTTTGGGCGCGCTCGCCGTTCTGGCGATTCTCCTCGGAATTTTCGTTTCGTGGAATCGACGCTCGAACGCCGCCGCGCAGTTTGCGCTCGGCAGAGCCATCGAAACGTCCGAAGCGCAGGTGACGACGCAGCCCGCGCTCGCCGGCTCGACCGAGAAAACCTTTAAAACCGAAAAGGAACGCGCCGAAGCCGCGATTGCCGAATTTCAAACGGTCGCCGATAAATACGGCAGTCCGGTGCGCGAAAAAGCGCAGTATTTTATCGCCGTCAACAAGCTTTCGATTGACCGCGCCGCCGCCGTCGCCGAGCTCGAAAACTTAGCGAAATCGAGCGGGGAAGTCGGCACGCTTTCGAAATTCGCGCTGGCGCAGGCGAAAGAAGGCGACGGCAAAACCGACGAAGCCGCCGCGCTCTACAGCCAGCTTGCCGCTTTAAGCGACCCGATTATCTCGAAAGACACAATCAATTTCGCGCTCGCTTCCATTTACGAAAAACAGGGCAAAAAAGAAGACGCCGCGAATATTTATTACAACATCGCCAAGCCCGCCTATGAAGCCAAAGACGCGGACGGAAAAGCGATTCAGCCTTCGCAGACGGCACGCGAAGCGCGCACCAAGCTGCAGGCTTTAGACCCGACGCGCGCGGCGGAAATCAAGGAACCCGCGCCGGAAATGCCGCAGCTGCCGGGCGGTTTGCCGATTGGCAACTAATCCGATTTAAAATCTAAAAATTCAATGTCCGCAGTCGATAATAAACGGCTGCGGACATTGAATTTTTTATTTTGCGGCTGAAAAATTTGAAAAATCCTGTAGAATTAGGTATTTATAACAA
>DASVWG010000468.1:0-4537 GCA_036389695.1 Pyrinomonadaceae bacterium | reverse complement strand
GTCGCGGACGAAAAACGCGTCAATCGAACCCATTTCCTGACAGACGAGCGCGCCTTTGTCGGTGTAAGGTCCCTGCGGTTTTTCCGCCGTGGCGACGGCGACGCAGAGCGTGCCTTTTTTATTTTTCCCTTCGTCGCGCCGCGCCGTGTAATAAACAAAATAACGATTTTTATCGGCGATAATTTCCGGCGCCCAGAAATCGCCTTTCGCCCAAGCCGGCTTTTCGCTGAAAACCGCGCCGATGATTTCCCAGTTAATCAAATCTTTCGAATGCAAAAGCGGAAAATGCGGCGACCAGCCGCCGGTCGTCGCCGTCGCGTAATAATCTTCGCCGACGCGAATCACCGACGGGTCGGGAAAATCGCCGGGAATCACGGGATTAACGTAAGTCTGCGCCTGAGTTTGAAACGCAAAAAGAAAAATTAGCCACAGAGAACACAGAGAGACACAGAGATTTTTCAGAAAATTACGCAAACTAAAATTTATTTTTGACTTGTGAAACTTCATAAAAGCTAAAATTTCTCTCTGTGTTCTCTGTGTCCTCTGTGGCTAAAATTTCCTAATTCAGTTTCGGGCGCTGGATGTAAACCGCCAGCAGGATAATCGCGGCTTTGATGACGAGCGAATAGGAAAATTTTATGCCGTTCATATTAAAGCTGGTCGTGATAATCTGCATTATCAGCGCGCCGATAATCGTGCCGATAATCGTTGCCCGACCGCCGGTCAAAGGCGTGCCGCCGACGACCGTGGCGGCAATCGCGTCGAGCTCGATTCCCTCGCCGACCTTCGACGCGTCGCTCGCGCCGAGCCGCGCCGTGTAAATCAATCCGGCTAATCCGGCGAGCAGTCCGCTCAAAGCGTAAACCGAAATTTTCGCGCGATTGACGCGCACGCCCGAAAGCCGCGCCGCTTCTTCGTTGCCGCCGACGGCGATGATGTAGCGCCCGAAAATCGTCGAGCGCAGCAGAAAAATGGCGAGCAGGATGACGACGACGAGCAGGATAATCTGAAACGGAACGCCGGCAAGCACGCCCTTTCCTAAATATTCGAAAGTCGGATTGCTGAACGGAATCAATTGCCCGCCGTTGCTGATAACCTGCGCGATGCCGCGTCCGGAAATCAAAAGCGCGAGCGTGATAATAATCGGCTGAATCTTAAAGCCCGCAATCAATACGCCGTTAAACGCGCCGATAGCAGTCGCGACAGTTAAGCCAATCAAAATCGCCGCGCCCGCGCCGTAATCGAGCGAAATCGCCGCCACCGCCGAAGCAATCGCCATTATCGAGCCGACCGACAAATCGATGCCGCCCGTCGAAATCACAAACGTCATCCCGACCGCGACGAGCATCGTCGGCGTCGCCTGGACGAGAATGTTTCGAAAATTGTCGAAGGCGGCGAAATTCGGCGTGAAAAGGGCGTTCAGAACCAGCAATAAAATCAGCGCGGCTAAAGCGCCGTAAGTCGGCGCGTAGTCCGCCAATCGAAAATTGCCTTTTGCCGTCGCCGGATTGATTGGTGTCGCTTCTGCCATAATTTTTAATTTTTCCTGCTTACTATTAAAGAGTTTCAGGTTCAAGGTTCAAAGTTCAAAGTTTGGCGACCATCCAAACTTTGAACTTTGAACCTTGAACTTTGAACCTTTACTTCATTGTTTTAACTTTGCCTGTCAGTCGTTTAATCAAATCGGTTTCTTCGCGCAGATACGGCGTTCCGTCGGTGCGGAAAACGTCGTGAAACCAAATCCACGGCTCGTATTCGACATACGGTTTTTCCCACGAATCCCAGGGGTAATTCGTCTGCGATTTGCCCTGCACAAAGCCCCAGTTAATCATCCCGACATTATGTTTTTTGCCGACCGGCAGGATGGCGACAAACGTCGAGCCGCGCGGGCGCGCCATATATTCGGTGCAGACAATCGGGCGATTGTATTTTTGCAAAAACACGACGCGCTTTTCGAATTCGTCCGCCGGTTCATACGTGTGAAACGTGATGAAATCCGAATTTTCGATTTGAATTTTCTCCGTCGCGTCCAGATTTCCCGCCTTCGCATAATCGCCTTTCCAGACGCCGGAAGTTAAAGGCTGCTCGGGATTTACCGCGCGCGCCCACCCGAAGGCGAGCGGCAAAAGCCGGTTGATTAATTCGGCTTTGTTCGGCGGGTCTTGTTTGGCGTATTCGCCGCCGTTGAGATTGTCCGGCTCGTTCCAGATGTCCCACGAATTAACGCGTTTGTCTTTCGCAAAGCTGCCGACCACGTCCTTCACGTATTTTTCCAGCCGCGCGTACTCCGACGGATTCGCCAGAGCTTTCGCGCCCGGCGATTGAACCCAGCCGGAATTGTGAACGCCCGGACGAGGGCTTCGCTGTTTTCCTATTTTCGGATTCGGGTCCCAGACCGAATCGAACAAAACGAGCATCGGCTTGATTTTATGCCGCGCGGAAATTTCCAGAAATTGATTGAGCCGTTTTTTAAAGCCTTCCGGATCTTGTTGATACGCCAAATCGTGCAGAAAAACGCGCATCGTATTCATCCCGATGCTTTCCGCCCAGCCGAGCTCGAGGTCGATTCGTTTCGCGTCGAAAGTTTCCGCCTGCCACATTTCCAGCTCGTTTATCGCGCTCGCCGGAACAAAATTCGCGCCGACCAGCCAGCCTTGCGCGGCATACCAATCTTTCGCTTTTTGCTCCGTCCAGCGCTGCTGAGCGACGACGCCCGAAACGCACCAAAGCAAAACGAAAATGAGCGCCGCAAATTTTCTGGAAAAGTTAGACACCCGCGTTTTCTCCGTTGGTCGCTGTTTCTCCGTTCGTCGCGGTCTTGTCGTCGGCTTCCGCCATCGCGTTGATAATCGCGTCCTGCGAAATCTGATTGCGATGTAATTCGGCGACCAGTTCGCCGTCGCGCATCACGACGACGCGCGAGCTGCCTTCGACGAGTTCTTCCAATTCGGACGAAATCATCAAAACTCCCAAGCCTTCGTTCGCCAGTTCGTTGACGAGCTTTTGGATTTCGCCTTTCGCGCCGATGTCGATGCCGCGCGTCGGCTCGTCCATAATCATAAATTTCGGATTTTTGCAGAGCCACCGCGCGAGCAAGACTTTCTGCTGATTGCCGCCGGAAAGCTCGCGGATTTTCTGCTCCGCGCCCGACGTTTTGATGCCGAGACGTTTGATAAATTTATCGACAATCTCGTTTTGCTTGGCGCGCGAAACGACGCCCATCGTCGTCAGCGCGGGCAGCGCGGCAAGCGTCAGATTTTCGCGCACAGACCATTCGGGAATAATGCCTTCGGCTTTGCGGTCTTCGCTCAAAAAAGCGATTCCGGCGTTGATGGCATCCGTCGGCGAATGCAGATTCAGTTCTTTCCCGTTGAGCGAAACTTTTCCGCCCTCGACTTTATCAGCGCCGAAGACGGCGCGCGCCACGTCCGTTCGTCCGGAACCCAAAAGTCCAGCCATTCCGAGAATTTCGCCGTGCCGCGCTTCGAGCGAGACGTTTCGCAAACGCCGCCCGCGACTTAAATTTTCCGTTTTCAGCAAAGGAACCGATTCCGTCTGCGCTTCGTGCTGCTCGCCGAAAGCGGTCGCGCCTTTCTTTTCCAGTTCCTCGCGCTGTTTGCCGAGCATCATGCAAATCAGGTCGATGCGCTCCAAGCCAGCCAAATCGCGCGTTCCGACCAGTTTCCCGTCGCGCAAAACCGTGACTTTATCGCAGACGGCGTAAAGCTCGTCAAAACGGTGCGAGATGTAAACAATCGCCGTGCCCTGCGCTTTCAGCCGCTGAATCACGTCATACAAAATCCCGACTTCCTTTTCCGTCAAACTGCTGGTCGGTTCGTCCAGAACCAGAACTTTCGCGCCCAGAGAAACGCCGCGCGCGATGGCGACCATTTGCCGCAGAGCGATATTTAAGCTTCCAAGCTCGGCTTTCGGATTGATGTTCAACCCGAGATTTTGCAAAAGCTCGCCCGCTTCTTTATTCATCCGCGCCCAATCGACCAGACCGAATTTGCGCGGCTCGCGTCCTAAAAAGATGTTTTCGGCGACCGTGCGAAACATCAGCAGATTGACTTCCTGATAAACGGCGACCACGCCGGCGTGTTGCGCTTCTTCGGGCGAGCGAAAATTTACCGCATTGCCTTCCAGAAAAATCTCGCCGCCGTCGCGCGAATACGCGCCCGTCATCACTTTAATCAGCGTCGATTTGCCCGCGCCGTTTTCGCCGACGAGCGAATGAACTTTGCCTTTTTCAAACTCGACATCGATATTGTCGAGCGCGACCACGCCGGAAAAAACTTTTCTGATGCCCTGCATTCGCAGAATCGGCGCAGCCGATTCAGGGATGAAGGATGAGGGATGAGGGATGAAATCGGAATCCTCTGATTTCGCGTCATCAGTCATTGTTAAATTTTCGTTTTGTGATTCAGATTTTATCTCTTTTTCATCCCTCATCCTTCATCCCTCATCCCTCAAAATTTCTTCCGATGCCGAGCGCGTCGGCGACGCGATTGATGTAATTAAACCACGACGCAATCAG
>DASVWG010000467.1:0-2712 GCA_036389695.1 Pyrinomonadaceae bacterium | reverse complement strand
CCGATTCGCTTTGACGAAATCCAAATCGAGCTTGCCAAATCGTGCTCGATAAAAAGCTGTAAAGTTCCGCGAATCACCTCGGTCGGCGTCGGCAGAGTGTCCGGGCTGACCAGATTGCCGTAGGTCAAAAGACACCAGACGGCGACCAGCAAAATCGGAGCGATAAAGCTGATGACCAGAGCACGGGAGCGCGGGAGCGGCTGACGTAGTTCAAACATAAAAAAGAAGACAGAAGTCAGAAGTTAGAAGTCAGCAGAAGCTCTTTTTATGCTGTCTACTGACTTCTGTCTTCTGACTACTAATTATTTATTCATTCGACAAAATAACCTTAATATCCGTGCGGCGATTCATCTGGCGTCCGGCTTCGGTTTCGTTCGGCGCGACCGGATTTGTCGAGCCGCGACCGATAGTCTGGAAGCGCGATGCCTGAATATTCGGGAAATTTTTCGTGATGTAATTACGCACGGCAATCGCGCGTTTTTCCGAAAGCGTGGCATTTGCCGACGCCGCGCCGGTGCTGTCGGTGTTGCCTTCGACGCGCAGGATAGTGCCGCCGAACGAGGTCATCAATTCGCCCAGTTTATCGAGCAAAAAGTATGAGCCGGGCATAATTTCGTCTGAGCCGGGCGTAAATTGAATCTGAATCTGCTGCTGCAAAATCGGCACGTCGTCTTTCGTTGGCGCTTTCGCCACGACAGGTTTTTCTTCGACTTTTTGTCCCGGATATTTCGTCGCCAGGTTGGAAACAAAGCGCGAATCAGCCCAATCTTTCGCCGAAACCGCTTTATTGACCAAACCTTTTTTGCGCCAGATGACGAAAGCCGTGTCGAAAAGCGTTTCGTAATGCGGCTTCGCGCCGGTCAAGCCGTAAAACTGCGCGTTGTCGGCATACGGCGTCAGCTTCAAGCCGGAAAGCATTCCCGAGACGGTTTCCGCGTCGAGCTTTAAAGCGCGGGCGACGATTTCGTTGGTCGGATTCGGATTGCTGCGCATCATCTCGATGCCGTCAAACCAGCCGTTGACAAAATCGCGAATTGTTTCCGGCGCTTTTTCAATCAAATCCTGCCGCGCCACGAGCGTGTCGGCGATAACGTTGGTCGCCGCCGCAGTCGAAACGAGAACGTGCGCTTCGTCGCCGCGCGCTTCGACCGCGCTTGAAAGGTCAGGCTCCCAGGTAACCGCCGCATCGACGTTTTTTGAGCGAAAAGCCGCCGCCGACAGCGCCGCGTCCTGGAAAAACACGATATTTTTCTCGACCGCGGTGCGGTCTTCCGGCGACAAGCCCGATTGCGAAAGCAGATACAAAAGCAGAAAATGCGACGGCGTAAACTGCGTGCAGGCGATTTTCTTGCCTTTCAAATCCTCGACTGATTTGATGGACGCGAGCGACGCGATGCCGTCGCCGCCGCGCGACCAGTCCTGCATAATGATTGATTTCGCCGCCTGATTCTGTTCCGCCAGCAGCGAAGCTTCGCGCGCCCAGTTGTCGACCGTGTCCCACATTATATCGACGTCGCCTTTGCGAAACGCGGCGAGCTTTGCCGCCGGGTCTTCAATCACGACGAATTTCACGTCCATTCCGAAATTTCGCTTGTAAAACGAGCTCGCGTTCGGCTCCAAACCGTTGTTGTAAACGATTCCGGGCGCGTGTCCAGCCCATGTGTTAATCGCGACGACGAGCGGACGATTCAATTTTCCCGTGCCGATTTGCGCGGCGGTCACGCCGGTCGAGCCCTGATTATAATTCGGGTCGTTAAACTTATTATTTTTCAGCGGGTCGAAATCTTCTTTTTTGACTTCCCCGCCGCCGTTTCCGACGCCTCCGCCGGTCGCCCAATTTTTAATCGTGCCGCCGAGCCAATACCACGTGACAAAACCCAGAACGCCAAGAATGACAAGCGTAATAAAACCTTTTGCTAACGGTGTTAATCTCATAGTTTTTTAGATAGTTGACTGAAAGTTGACTGAAAGTTGACTGAGTTGACCGAGTTAAGAAAAGTTTTCAACTCGGTCAACTCAGTCAACTTTCAGTCAACTCGCTAAACTTACATCGTTTTCTGCTGACCTTGCTGACCTTGCTGCGCGGCTTTTTTCGCTTTCAGTTCTTCGAGCTGTTTTTTCGCCTGCACGTCGCCGACCTGATTTTTCAGGTTTGCCAGCCGCGAATCGAGCGAAGATTCGCTCAACTCTTTGCCGAGATTGGCTTCGGCAATCGTCGTTTTGATGTGCGAGCGCACGTTGTCGAGCGCGCGGACTTCTTCATCCACTGAAAGCCCGTCGAGCTGTTCCTGAATCTTGACGCGCGCCTGCGCCGATTGAAATTTCGCCAGCATCGTGTCGCGCTCGGCTTGCAGTTTTTTGATTTCCGACTGCACGCCCATCAAGGAGCTTTTCGCCGAATTGGCGTCGGCGCGCGCGGTTTCGGCTTCGGCGGTCAATTCGGCGTGTTCCGCCGTGAGCGCGTTTTTCTTTTGAATCAGAACCACCGCCAAATCGTCCTGGTTCGTTTCGACCGCCGTGTCCAGCTCGGCTTCGGTCTGCGCCAGTTCGGCAGTCAATTTTTTAAACCGCTCGTCGATATCGTCGCGGCGGCGGATGATTCCGGCGGTCGCATATTTCAATTTCGAATATTTCTCCATCATCGAATTGATGGCGTTTTCGTAAGCGATTTCCGGGTGTTCTTTTTCAATATCGGCAATCCACAGCGAAAGA
>DASVWG010000466.1:0-10505 GCA_036389695.1 Pyrinomonadaceae bacterium | reverse complement strand
TGTCTTCAGTTCTTAATGTTGAGACACGCTCCATCACCGCCCGCGTTTCTGCCTTTATATATCTCAACCGGCATCAACTGTTCGGCTGGAGCGTTCGGAAGCGAGCGTGAAATTCGGCAGAATGCGGAATCTGACCAAGCCGATTGTGACGTGTTGCCCGATGCGGAGCGGGAAGGCGGTCGTTTCGGTTTTCGGGCGGGTGACGATAATCGGCTGGCGCGTCGATAAATCGAGACGGACGACGACTCTTTCAAACGCGCCGACAAAATTGATTTCTTCGACGGTTCCTTCGCTTAATTTCTGGTAATGCTGGGTGAGATTTTCCGGTTTGCGGAGAAAAACGTCTTCGGGGCGAAAAACCACCTTGACCGATTGCCCGTCGCGAAAATTCGTCTGGTCTTCGATTTCGAGACTGACGTTTTCGACTTCAAATTGGCGCCCGCGAACGACGCCGAGCAGAAGATTCGCCGCGCCGACAAACGTGGCGACGTATTCGGTCGCGGGCTGGTTGTAAACTTCATACGGCGTGCCGATTTGTTCGAGCCGACCGGCGTTTAAAACGGCGATGCGGTCGCCGAGCTCCAGCGCTTCTTCCTGGTCGTGCGTGATAAAAATCGAAGGCACGTTGATTTTTTTCAAAAGCGCGCGAATCTCGCGTCGCAGGCGTGTGCGAATCTGCGCGTCGAGCGCGCCGAACGGTTCGTCAAACAACAAAACTTCCGGCTTGTAGGCGAGCGCGCGGGCGATGGCGACGCGCTGCTGCTGACCGCCGGAAAGCTGCGAAGGATGTTTGCGGCGATGTTCTTCCAGCCCTATCAACTCGATTAAACCGTCGATAGTTTCCTTGATTTCGCTTTTCGGACGACGGCGCAGGCGCAAGCCGTAGCCGATGTTCTGCTCGACGTTCATTTTCGGAAAAAGCGCGTAGGATTGAAAGATGACGCCGACGCCGCGTTCGCGCGCGGGCAGCTCCGTGACGTCTTTGCCGTGCAGTATGACGCGACCGGAATCGGGTTTTTCCAGCCCGGCGATGACGCGCAAGATAGTCGTTTTGCCGCTGCCGGAAGCGCCGAGCAAAACGACCGTCTCGCCTTCGTCGACATCGAAATTGATGTCTTCGAGAACCATTGTCGCGCCGAAGCTTTTGCTCACGCTTTGGACGCTGACGGCGATTTGTTTGTTTTCGTTTGATTCAACCATTAGTTAAACGATGAACGCGGAACGATGAACGATGAATTATGGATGATGAGACGCGAAAATTGCAATTCATCGTTCCGCGTTCATCCTTCATCGTTTATTTTTTATTCCGTATCGAGCCAGTCGCGCGCGAAAAACAGGATGCTGAAAATCAGAAAAGAAAAAATCGCCAGTACGATGGCAATCGCGTTGGCGGCTTCGACCTGACCTTCGTTGAATTTGGCGTAGATATACAGCGGCGCGGTTTGCGTGCGGTTTGCCAGATTGCCGGAAACCAGAATCGTCGAGCCGAATTCGCCGACCGCGCGCGCGAACGTCAGCAAAGCGCCGGTGACAATCGCGCCGCGCAAAGACGGCAGCGTCACGTGCCGGAAAGTCTGCCAGCGCGTCGCGCCCATCGTCGCCGAAGCTTCTTCCAGCGACTGGCTCATCGTTTCGTAAACCGGCTTGATAACGCCGAACGCCAGCGGAAACGTGACGAAAATATTGGCGAGGATAATCGCCGTCGCGGTAAACATCAACTGAATGCCCTGCGGTTCGAGAATGCTGCCGAGAATTCCGAATTTGCCCCAGAGCAGAAGCAGGGCGAATCCGGCGACCGCCGTCGGAATCGCGGTCGGCAGCGAAATAATGACGATGAGCGCGTTGCGTCCCCAGAAATTATATTTCGTCAAAACGTAGGCGGCGAACAAGCCGAAAAGAACGTTGAAAACCGTCGCCCAGAAGCTCGTCACAATCGAAAGCTGAAGCGCGAAAATCGCTTCCGGCGCCATCAAAGCGTGCCAGAAGCTGACCAAGCCTTTACTCGTCCCGAAAATAAAAATCGAAGCCAGCGGCAAAAGGATAAGCGGCAGCATAATCGCAATCATCGCGCTTATGCTGAGCGGCTTGACAACATCGAAGCCGCGCACGTGTCGAACGTTGGAAATATTCGCGCTCATGGTTTTAACTGATAGTTGATAACTGATAACTGATAGTTGATAACTGATAACTGATAGTTTTGCTTCACTATCAGTTATCAGTTATCAGTTATTCACTTCTTTTGCACTTTATCGCGAAAGACGCTTTCGATTACTTCGGGATAAGCGCGCGTCCAGCCGCCGAACATTTCGACGGTAAACGGCATCTCGATTTTGGCAAATTCCGCGTTGGCGTCGTTAAAAGATTCGTTGGTAATCGAGCGAAAATGGTATTTGACAAAAGCCTTCTGCGCCTCTTCGCTCCAAAGATAAGCCAGAAAACCCTGCACCGCGTCGCGCTCGTCGGCGGTGACGTTGCGGTCGATGACGACCGCCGGATGCTCGCTGAAAATCGTCGATTGCGGAACGATGACTTCGACGGGCGCGCCAGCCTGTTTCATTAATAAACCTTCCAGCTCGTATGTAATCAAAACGTCGCCGTAGCCGGTTTCAAACTGCGTCCGCGCGGCGCGGGCGCTCTCCGGCGTGGAAATGACGTTTTTCCAGATTGCCTGCAAAGTCTGCAAAGCCTGCGTCGTGTTCATCGTGCCCGACGCGCGCTCGGTTTTTTTCAGTTCCGAACCGTAAATCGCCAGAATCGACCATTGCGCGCCGCCGGAACTCACCGGGTCGGGATGAATAACTTTCACGCCCGGCTTCGCCAAATCGGGAAAATCACGAATTCCGAGCGGATTGCCCTGACGGACGAGAATGATAAAAGGCGTTTTGTTGACGATGCTGTTATTCGGCGCGGCTTTCCAGTTTTGCGTCACCGCGCCGCCGCTCGAAAGTCTTTCGACATCGCGCTCGATGGAAAGAATGGCAAGGTCGGCGGGCGCGCCCTGCAAAATTTGATTGGTCACGGTTTCCGAACCGGCGAAAGACGAAACGAATTGGACGTCTTCGCCGTGCTCGCGTTTCCATTTCGCGGCAAACGCGGGATAAATTTCTTTTTCCAGCGCCTCTTTCATAATCGAAAAACCGTAGACGGTAATCGTCCGGCTGCCGTGCCTGGTTTCCGGCGCGCCGGGCAGACAGCCGCTCGCCGAAAGAAGCGAAACGAGAATTGCGAAAAATGCCGCTCGCGAAACAAATTTTTTAGACGAATGTTTCATATTTCAAATCTCCCGCGCCGCTCGTCTTAGAGGCGCACTTTCCAGCTCGTGCCGATAACGTTCAAATCGCCGGGGCGGGAAAATCCGTCGTTTTGCCGCATATAATAAAGGTCGAGCGATAACTTTTTCGTCAAAGTTTTAGTAATTCCGACCGTCAAACGATTACGCGAAAATTCTTTTAATAGCGAATCATAAAAGATTTCTTCCGTAATATAAAATTTAGCGGCGGGAATAAATTTTTTCGGGATGTCTTTCTCAAATGTTAGCGACGGGCGATAGCGCCACGAATTACGCGGGTTGCGCAGGCGATATTCAAACGTGCTGCGATGCGAAAGCCCGAATTTTTTGAACGGGAAACGATATTGCGCGCGCAGATTCAGACGATGCTCGGTGCGGAATCTGCCCGCCGAATTGCGCGCGCGAATGTTCCAGTAAAACGGCGTAAACGACAAGGATTTCGACGGTTTCCAGACAAACCCGACAGCATATCTGCCGTCGTTCAGCCGCGTTACGTTGCCGCCGAAACGCATCGTGACCTGCGTCCAAAAATCGAAATGTTTCGTCATCGGAACGGTCAACTGCAAATCGTTCCAAGACTGAAAATCTTCCTCGTCCAGCAATGTCTGCGCGTGGGCGAAAAGCGAACAACTGCCGAATAAAATCAGGGCGAAGATGATTTTTTTCATACGATGCCCGCCTCGATTCGGGTTAAAGATTCAGGCTCCTGCTTCATCAGCGAGGCGAAGCTGACGTCCAAAGCTTCGCAGATGCTGAAAACTATCCGGTTCGTGTCTTTTCTGAACAGACGATATTCGTTATCGCCGGTCGCGCCTAAAATCGTTTCGTCCGTTTCGAAAACGATGCGGAATTTGATGTATTCGGGAACTTGCCAAAAAAATCTGCGATTCATATCAATTAAACCTCCGTTTTTATTCGCGGCAGGAACGACTCGGTTCGCCTTTCGGATACAGAAAAAGGTATGAAGCACACGCATCATACCTTTCCAGAAAACGGGTCGTGTCCTCCTTCGTTACGCCTACGAGGTTAGCTGACGGGCTGGAAGCGAAGAAGTCTTCTTCTGTAAAAACAGATACGCCCCGAAAAGTTGGTTCCCCCGTGTTATTTTTTAGATAACTTCGGCGACTTTTAATTGTGTCGGTTAGATTAGCAAATTGAGAACGGATTTGGCAAGAATTTTTTTTAATTCCAATCAAAATTCCCGCCCTAGCAGAAAAGATGCAGCGTCAAAAGGAATGTAGGGGCAGGTCTTGTGCCTGCCCAAAGCGTCCGAATGGACGCTAATCAATTTAGATTAAATTCAATGTTGAATTTAATTAATCATTTATTCGCTACGCTCATTGGGCAGGCACAAGACCTGCCCCTACATTTGTTTCAGAGACGCGGCGATTTGCGCGGCGATACGAGTGTTGTTTTCCAGTAGGGCGATGTTTGCCGCTAAAGTTTTTCCGGCGCTTCGTTCGGACATTTGCGCGAGCAGAAACGGCGTGATTTCTTTGCCGCGAACGTTTTTTTCGGAGGCGAGTTCAAGAGCGTCGCTCAAAATCTTTTCGAGTTCGTCCGAATCGATTTCAAATGCGGGCGGAACGGGCGCGGCGACGAGAATCGCGTTTTGTAAGTTTAATTCGTCGCGCGATTGCGCGATGCGCGCGGCTTCTTGCGGCGAATCGACGCGTTCATCGACGAGAAGACCGCTTTTCGACGAATAAAAAGCGGGAAGCTCGTCGCATTGCCAGCCGAGAATCGCGACGCCGTTGGTTTCGAGCCATTCGCGCGTGGCGGGCAAATCCAGGACGATTTTCGCGCCCGAACAGACGACGGTAATCGGCGTCCGTGCCAGCTCCGGCAAATCCGCCGAGACGTCCGCCGCGAAGCCTCGATGAACGCCGCCGATGCCGCCCGTCGCAAAAACCCTGATTCCGGCGCGGTGAGCGATAAAAGTCGTGGTGGCGACGGTTGTGGCGCAGTTTAATTTTCCGGCGACGGCAATCGGCAAATCGCGCCGCGAGATTTTGCGGATGTTTTTGTCGTTGGCGAGCCGGTTGATTTGATTTTCGTCGAGTCCGACGTAGAATTCACCATCGAAAACAGCGATAGTCGCGGGCGTCGCGCCGTTTTCGCGGACGATTTTTTCCAGATTGTGCGCGGTTTCGAGATTTTGCGGAAAGGGAAGCCCGTGCGCGATAACCGTCGATTCGAGCGCGACGACGGGCTGTTTATGTTTTAAAGCGGCGGCGACTTCTTCGCTGAATTTTAACATTTGTTATTAGTCCTTCGTCATTAGTCCTTCGTCCTTTGCAAGTTAAATAAAACTCAGGTTCCCGGATTTATTTCAACAAACGAAGGACAAAGGACGAAGGACTAATGACTATTTTATAAATTTGCCGATGCGGTCGAGGCGCGGGCTGGTAATGCAGTCGAAAGTCCCGTTGCTGTTGGTGCGGTCGCACGACCAGTAAACGAACATGGCGCGTCCGATGATTAAATCGCGGTGAACAAAGCCCCAGTAACGGCTGTCGAGGCTATGGTCGCGGCTGTCGCCCATGACGAAATAGCTGTCGTCGGGAACTTTTATCTGTCCGCCCGGAACGCCGTATCTGCCGCTGACCGGCAATCTGCCTTTTTCCGCCGCCTGCATGGTGCCTTCCTTGTAATAAACGCTGTATTTTTCGTTGTCCTCGCGCGATTCTTCGCTTTTGACCATCAGCGGCGCTTCCTCGTTTTCATCGCCGTTGCGGTCAATCGGCGAATCGGCGACGATACGGTGTTCGGGCAGCAGCTCACCATTGATGTAAACCTGATTGTTGCGAAATTCGACCGTCTCGCCCGGCATTCCGATAACGCGCTTGACGAAGTTTGTCGTATAAGGCGTGCCGGCGCCCTGCACTTCCAGAGCCGGAGCCAGACGCTTGTCCTGATAACCGGGAAACTTGAAAACGATGACGTCGCCGCGCCGAATCTCGCGCTGCGGCAGAAACGGCAGAGGCTTTCCGCCCGGCGCAAAGATAAATTTATTGACCAGCAGATAATCGCCGACCAGAATCGTGTTCTGCATCGAGCCGGTCGGAACCGTCACTGCCTGAATGACAAACGTCATTCCGAAAAGCGCCATAATCAGCGTCACGACAAACGATTCGAAATATTCGCGGAAAACGCCTTTCGGCGGTCCGGCGGGTTTCGGGGCGGTTTCTGTAACTTCGGTTTCTGTTTTACTCATTTTAAAAAGTTGTGAATGCTCGGTAATTATACGCAATAAAAAATTCTTAAGTTTGGTTTTCCGCTTTTTTTTCTTTCTTTAATTGTTTCAGCGCCAGGTTTGCCGCCATCATTTCGGCTTGTTTTATCGAAGTTCCTTTGCCGCGCACCGCGCCCGTGTCCCACGCGGCTTCGACGTGAAAGGTGCGATTGTGCGGCGGACCGGAAGTTTTGATGACGTTGTAGGTCGGCGCTTCGCGCTTATCAGCCTGCAGCGTTTCCTGCAATAAAGTTTTGTAATCAATCGAAGAAGTCGGCGTCGCGCTGCGAATCTCGTCGGCTAAAACCCGCTGCACAAAAGAGCGCGCCGCGACATAGCCGCTGTCGAAAAAAATCGCGCCCAGAACGGCTTCGAACGTGTCGGCGAGCAGCGCCTGCTTGCGCCTGCCGCCGGTTTTTTCCTCGCCTTTGCCGACGCGCAGAAAATCGCCGAGATTGATGCGCTGCGCCGCCTCGGCAAGCGTTCCGGTGCTGACCAGACGATGTTTCATCAGCGTCAAATCGCCTTCGCTCGACGCCGTGTGTTTATTATAAAGCTGTTCGACGACCGCCAGTCCGAGAACGGCGTCGCCGACCAGTTCGAGCGATTCGTTTTGCAGGCTACGAGCCGCGTCGCCGTTGTCGGTCGTCGGCGCGTTTTCGTAAGCCCACGAGCGATGCGTCAGGGCGCGTTGCAGCAATTCCAGGTTTTGAAATTTGTAACCGAGCAGTTGTTCGAGCCGTCCGAGATTTTGCGACATAGACGTTATTATCAGAAAAACGCTGTAAAAAAGAAAGTCAGACGCCGTAGATTAGCGTCTGACTCCGGATAAAAGAAGTTTTTCAAAGACTGTTCACGCTTTGAAGATTAACGAGTTCCTTTCTTTTTCGGCGCGGGCGTTGTTTTAACCGGCGTTTTGGTGGTCGTCGTCGCGGTTTTCGCTTTCGTCGTGTTCGCGTCCGTTGTCGGTCTGGTGTTGTTGTTCGTCGTCGTGGTCGGCGTCGAAGTCAGCGAGCTGGTCGTCGGCGTCGTCGCAGTCGTCGTCGTCGTCGTGGTATCGACCACCGGCGTCACCGTGCTGGACGGGTCGGGCATCGGTTTTCCGCTTAAAGTGGAAATATACGAATCGAGCGGCGTCGTCGGCTTATTGTCGTAACGGAACGCGTAAAGAACTTTCAGGTTGGTGTAAAGACCGGCTTTGTAAGCCGCATCAGTGCCGGCAAGATTGTACGCGCGCCCGTAAGCGTCAATCATCCGGTCGGCGTAGCCTTTTTGCAGCAGAAGCAATTCTTTGGCTTTGTCAGCCAGCGCTTTGGCTTCTTCCGGCGTTTTATCTTTTGCCTGTTCGGCTAATTTGGCGCGCTCGTCGTCCAGACGGTTGTATTCGTCTTTATACCAGTCGCCGATGCTCTGATAGACAATCGGATTCTTTTTCACGGCGGAAGTATACTGCATCGATTTATAAAGATAAGGAATGGCTTCCTTCTTCATATTCTGACGGTTATACATAATGTAGCCGATGGTGTAGTTCATCCACGCCAGCGCGTTGCTTTTGCCGTCCGGATATTCTTTGGTTTTGTAGATGTAAGCGTATGCGCCGTATTGGTCGGAAGTTTTTCCGGCTTCCATTTTTGAAATCGCCTGTTTGGCGTAATCTATCGCCTGCGCGTTAAAGGTATCGTTCGGCGTGGCGGCGGTCACGCGGTCAAAGCCAATCGTCGCCAGCACCAGCGGCACGTCAATTAAATCGGGATTAGCGGCGATAATGTCCTTGCCGCAGCGATAGGCATTATCGGCATTAACGGTTTTCGGGTCTTTGACCGCATTGTTAAAGCAGGCAATTGTTTCACCCGAGTTTACGATCTCCCGCAGCTTTTTAACTTGTTTTTCGACGAAATCTTTATTCGGCTTTAAGTCTTCGCTGTTGCATTTTGAAATAAACTGTTCACCGATGCCAATCGCCGCTTTTTGCTCGTCGATAGTCTTGCCTTTATATTTGGCGAGAAATTGATTATACAAACCTTCGCATTCTTCCTGCGCGAATGCCGGTGCGGCGGCAAAAACCATCAGCATCGCTGCCAGTCCAAAAAATTTAAATACTGTTTTCATTCGATTTAATCCTCCAAACGTTGTCCGTCTCTGCAAAACTTCGTGGTTTCTGTGGGACTTCCGTATTGCGTAATCTCAGATGTTTTCCCCGAAAAAAACGTTGCTAATCTTGTCGGGGAAATATAAATGCGACTTTCGCTATTCTTTTATACAGAATACCTGTTTAAATACGAAAAACAAAATAATCACGCAAGTTTTATATATGTGTCAAGCGAAAAGTGTAAAAAGGCAAAAGGTAAAAGACAAAAGGCAAAAGGCAAAAAAATGAAAAATTGAAGAAGCCTGCCGAATAAACTCGACAGGCTTCTTCTACTTTTGCCTTTTACCTTTTACCTTTTGCCTTATTTGTTTGTTTTCACGATGCGCGGTCGCGTCGGCAGAGAGTTGTCCGGCTCTTCGGCGCCGTCGCGTTTGTATTTAATGACGACCGGCGCGAAAGTGTTTTTATCGGCTTGTTTGAGCACGGGTTTTTGCGCCGCAGGCGGAGCTGTCCGGACGACGGGCGGAGTTTTCTGCGCCGGAGCTTCCTGCTTTTTAACCTTGACGCTCGGCACGTCGCCTTCGTCGGAATCATCTTCGTTTTCCTCGTCGTCGAGCATCGCGGAAGTCTGCGCGTTGATTTTCGGCTGCGGCTTGACGAGTTCGAGCGGCGTTTTCGCGACGAATTCGCGGCGCTCGTTTTTAAAACGATAACTTATCGCCTCGTAAATTTTACCCGCGATTGCCGAAGCGTATTTGCCGCGCTCGGCTTGCCCGCGCGTGATGACGACGACGGCGACCTGCGGATTGACGGCGGGCGCGACCGAAGCGAAAAGCCCGACCCACGAGCCTTGCCCGATGCACGAGCCGGTTTTTCCGGCGACGTTCAGCTCCGCGCCGTTCGAGCGCCGCGCCGTGCCGTAGGCGACCGCGCCGATCATTCCCGGCAGAACGCCTTGCAGATTCTGCGGGGAAAAATTGATTTGACGACGCATCTGCCCGCGAAAATTCGCTTTATCGAATTTCGTGCGCGCGATTTGCGGCACGATGACTTTGCCGCCGTTGGAAATCGCCGAAACCATCACGGCAAGCTGCAGGGGCGTGACTTCAAAATCGTCGCCGTGCGAATAAATACGCGGGTTGCTGTTGCCGAAAGGCAGCTTTCCGGCGGTTTCGCCGTCGGCGTTGATGCCGGTCGGCTCGCCCAAGCCCAGAGCGCGGGCGTAGGAAATCATTTTTTCATTGCCGACGCCCGTGACGCCGACTCTCTGGAAATAAGCGTTGTTGGAAAAGGCGAGCGCGTCGTTTAAATCCATCGGAAACGGGCGCGTGCGAATCTCGCCGGTCGAATCAATTACTCTTTCGTTTAATCCGGCGACGCCCGTCACGAGCTTAATCGTCGAACACGGCTTGAAGCCTCTGCGAATCGCCCATTCCTGATTGACGATGGATAAAACTTTTCCGCTCTGCGGCTCAAGCACGACGATTGTTCCGGCGTGTCCGCCGAGCGCGTTGACGGCGGCGCGGCGAATTTCCAAATCCTCGCCTTCCGGGTTGTCGCCGGCGATATTTGCCTGCGTTTCGGTTTTCAGATTGCGCTCGAAGGCGCGGCGGCGGGCTTCGGCTTCGCGGGCGGCTTGCTCGCGGCGACGGCGTTCTTCCTGAAGGGCGCGCTGGCGCGCGATTTCCGCCTGTCGCGCTTCGTCGCGGCGTCTCTCGTCGGCGCGCTCGCGCATCTCAGCCTGTTTTTTATTTTCGGCTTCGCGCGCCAGCTCGGCTCTGGTCGGTTTCTTTGAGTTTTTGTCCTGCTTTTCGACTTTGTTTTTATCCTGCTTTGACGCGGATTTTCGCGCCTGCGCCTGTATATTTACGACAAGCGCGGCGAGAAATAAA
>DASVWG010000465.1:0-4519 GCA_036389695.1 Pyrinomonadaceae bacterium | reverse complement strand
GAGATGCTTCAAAGAAAATACTTGTCAGACAATTTTTTGCGGCTTACTATAGATAAAATGAACGGAAAAATTCAGAATTTATTAAAAGAAGCCGAAACTTCCCAGGACGGAAAAAGCTCGGTCGCCAGCGCCGAGCGCGAGTTTAAATCGCCGGAAGAAGCGAGCGAGGCTTTCGATTCACTCAGGAAAAAGCTTTACGACATCAACCGTTGGGAAGCCGATTCGGGCGTTTCCGCGTTTCAATTATTTGACGAAAACGGCAAAGGACTGGAAACGCGGCAGGCGCAAAAAGGAAATTTCGTGCGTATCTCGCTGCCCGGCTCGGGCAAATACGACTGGGTGAGAATCGTTGATATTCACGACACTTCGGACGAAGTCGTGATAAGCGTCCAACCGGCTCGCGACCCGACCGAAAAAGAATCGGAAAAAGAGACGACATCGCATTTTTTTACGAGCGATTCGAGAAATAATTTCTGCCTGCAAAGACAGGACGCGGCGCTGGCGTTTTACGTCATCGGTCTGCACGAAAAGCCGAACGTTTCCGAATCGGGCGGCATCATCGAAACCGTCCGCAACGTCGCGGCGGCAAACTTCGGCTGGCTCGGCTTTCAAAAAATCGAATGGAAAACCTTCTGCGAAAACTTTTTAGAAAGTGAAAAGGTGAAAGAGTGAAAAAGTGAAAAAGTTTATCGAATTTTGCCAAGATGCTTTTTCACCTTTTCACTTTTCAACTTTTTCACTTTAAAAATGCTGCACGTCGCTCTGGTCGAGCCTGAAATTCCGCCGAATACCGGCAATATCGCGCGCCTTTGCGCCGCGACGTTTACGGCGCTGCATATTGTCGGCGTCGCCGGATTTCGTCTGGACGACCGCGCCGTGCGCCGCGCCGGATTGGATTATTGGGACGAGGTTCGGCTTTTTCGGCATCGCGATTTGAACGCGCTTTACGCGGCTTTGCCCGATTCGCGTTTTCTTTATCTGACGACGAAAACCGACAAGCTTTACACCGATTTCCGATTCGAGGACAACGATTGTCTCGTCTTCGGGCGCGAGACGCGCGGGCTGCCGGAAGACTTGCTCAAAGCCAACCGGGAAAATTGTCTGACCATCCCGATGCCGAACCCGAAAATCCGCAGTTTGAATCTCGCCACCAGCGCCGGAATCGTGCTTTACGAAGCGCTCCGGCAAACCAAATTCCTTACAAAAAAATAAAGTTTTGCGGCATCTTTTCGGCAAGTTTTCTCATCATATTCGTCGTAAACAAGTGAGGGATTAATTAATAAATTCATACTTGATTATGAGGGAGAACATATGAAATTCATAAGATATTTTTTGATTTTAGTAGTTGCGGTTTTCGGTGTTTCGGCGGTCGACGCAAACGCGCAGCGCTACACCGATACCAAAAATTCTTCGAGAACGCTTGAGCAGAAGATTTTCAAACAGATAATTAATCTGCCGCATTACGGCGTGTTTGACCATATCCAATACGAATTGCGCGGCAACACCGTAATTTTATCCGGTAAAGTCGCCGACGCGCGCAACAAAAAAGACGCGGAAGATGTGATTGAAGACCTGAACGGCGTGCAGCGAGTCATCAACAACATCGAAATTTTGCCGCCTTCGGGTTTCGATAATTCGATTCGCCGCCGAATCCTGAGAACTTACGCCGACAGCGGTTTGTATCGCTATCTTCAGGAGCCGAAACCGTCGGTCAGAATCATCGTCGACGGCGGTCGCGTCGAGCTTGAAGGCTACGTTATCAATCGCGGCGATTACAACCTGATGAGAATTCTGGCAAATGGCGTTTCGGGCGTCTTCAGCGTGAAAAACAATCTCCTTGTCGAGAAAGAAGACGTTCGCTAATTAAAATGAATCTGCACGACAACGAAAGACCGGACGGAAACTATTTCCGTCCGGTCTTTTCCTTTTTTCATTCGCAGCTTGCCTGCACGCAAAAATCATAATTCTTCGTGAATTAAATCACATTTCGTTAAACATAAAAAAATCTTGCATTATTATTTTTAAAGAGTAACCTTATTACATAAGTTAATTGCAGCCCCGATTTTTAGAACCGCTGTTTGTGTCTGAAAATCGGTTTTTTTATGGCTCTCCCCTAAAACACGAAAAAGAGGGTAGGAAAATGAAAGACAAAAAATTCTTCCGCAAACGCTGGATGTTTGTGTTGACAACGTTAGCGGTTTTGGCTTGGATCAGCTTTCCGCTAATCAGTTTCCTGACGGTTTCGGCAAACAATCCGCCGAATCCGCCACAACTAAAACTACAGGCGTCGCTGAGCGGCACCCCGATTAACAACGTCTCTCCGTTCGGCATCGCCGAGTACAAACTCGAAGCAGACAATCGGCGCAAATTCGAACTGGAAATTTTTTCGGTTAATTTGCCCGCCGGAACAAATTTAGACGTTTACGTCAACAACAATCTTATCGGTCACATAACCGTCAATTCGTCGCAGACAGGCGAATTGGAACTCCGCAGCGACCATCAGCAAAACACGCCGACCATTCAAGCCGGCGACGTGATAACGGTCAGACAAGGCGCGACCAATATACTTTCCGGCACTTTCGTCAGCTCCGGCACGCCGACGCCGACCGTTTCTCCGAGCGTTTCGCCGACGGCTTCGCCGACCGGCTCGCCAACCGTATGCGGCGACGGACCGCTGTTTGCGACGCTGACAGGCGCGCCGATTAACGGGCGCGTGCCGCGCGGATTCGCCCAATTCAGACATTCGAACAACAACCAGTTAAAAGTTTTCGTCCGCTTTCTGAATCTGCCGGATGATACGACGCTGGATGTTTTCGTCGGCGGCGTGGACGTCGGCGACATAGAACTGCGAGACAACGGAAACGGGCAGGTGTTTATTGATACGCAAATAAACATTACGCCGGGCACGGTGATTACCATCAGAAACGGCAGCACGACGGTTCTTTCGGGCACATTTTTCTGCGTCAACCCGTCGCCAAGCCCGTCGCCGTCAGTTAGTCCGACGGTCAGTCCGACCGTTTCACCAACGGCTTCGCCAACCGTTTCACCGACAGTATCTCCGACAGTTTCACCGACGGCTTCGCCAACGGTAAGTCCAACCGTGTCGCCGACGGTCAGCCCGACTGCTTCACCGACTGTCAGTCCGACAGTTACGCCGACGGCAAGCCCGTCGCCGTCTCCGTCGCCGAATCAGTCACGTTTATTCAGAGCCAAATTACGCGGCAATCAAGTCGTGCCGCAAGTTCAGACGCAGGCGCGCGGCTTTGCTTTCGCGCTCCTGAACGAGGCTGGAACCGAGCTGCAGGTTTCCGCCGGATTCTTCGGCTTATCGAGCAATCAGACCGCCGCGAGCATCAATTGTCCGGCGCTGCCGGGACAAAACGCTCCGGCAGTTTTCAATCTCGGAACGGTCGGCGGCAGGAGCGGTTTTCTGCCGGTTCAAACTTTTGCCGTTACCGCCGAGCAGGCGGCACAGCTCCGCGCCGGTTTGTGTTACGTCGTCATCAGCAGCGTGAATAATCCTAACGGAGAAATTCGCGGTCAACTGCGCGCCGTTCACATCGGCGGCGATTTTGAAGGCGACGGGCTTTACGATTTATCGGTTTTCCGACCTTCGGACGGTAACTGGTATTCGCTGAACAGTTCCGACGGCTCTTTCCAGGCAGCGCGCTTCGGTCTCGCCGGCGACAAAGCCATTTTGGGCGACTATGACGGCGACGGCATCGGCGACTTGTCAGTATTTCGCTCGAGCGGCGGCGTCGGCTACTGGTATATCCAGCGCAGCTCCGACGGGGCTTTTTCCGCCGAGCAATGGGGTTCGAGCGGCGACATTCCGATGGCGGCTGATTTCGACGGCGATGACCGCACCGATTTGGTCGTTTTCCGCCCGTCGAGCGGCACATGGTATATCAGATACAGCTCAAACGGAACTTACAGCGGAATCCGCTGGGGCTTGGACGGCGATGTTCCGGTCGTAGGCGATTACGACGGCGACGGTCGAAACGACATCGCTGTTTTCCGCCCGTCAAACGGCACCTGGTATATCAACCGCAGCTCGGACGGCGCGCTCGGCGCGGTCAGATGGGGCGCGAGCGGCGATATTCCGCAAAGCGGCGATTTTGACGGCGACGGCGTGACCGACATCGCGCTTTTCCGCCCGTCGGACGGAAATTGGTATATTCTTCGCAGCATCGACGCCGATTACAGGATTGTTCACTTCGGACTAAGCGGCGACATTCCGGTTGCCGGAAGATTCGATGCGGACAGGAAAACCGACATTGCCGTCTTTCGCCCGACGGACGGAACCTGGTATATCCTGCGCAGCGACAACAATGATTTTGTCGCCTACAGGTTCGGTCAGAACGGCGACCAGCCCGTCGGGATAATGTATGCTCCTTAAATTCTAATTCTTTTAGAGTGGGGATTCAGACCGGACGAAACTGCTTTCGTCCGGTCTTTTTAATTAGGCAGAAACGCGACAGTGATGGAGCGTGTCTCAATATAGGCGCACTCATTAATA
>DASVWG010000464.1:0-2080 GCA_036389695.1 Pyrinomonadaceae bacterium | reverse complement strand
AATCCAGCCCCAATCATTTTCGCTTTTGCATAAATGCAATTTTTCTATGAGATTTCTGTTTTTTCTTGGCAATATATTGTGGCTTTCGATAGCTGTCGGCGGCGTTTTTTATCTGGCGCAATACGAAAACACGCCGGCGGAGAAGAATGTTTTCTATCCGTCGACGTTCCCGTCGGAAAGCCGCATCGGGCGTGATGCCGGGCGTCCGACGCTCGTCTTTTTCGCTCATCCGAAATGCCCCTGTACGCGGGCGAGCCTGCGCGAGCTGGAGCGTTTGATAGCGCAGGTTGACGGCAGATTGCAGGCATATGTAGTTTTTATCAAACCGAAAGGTGAAGGCGAAGAATGGCTGGAAACGGACTTACGCGCGAAAGCCGAAACGATTCCGAACGTGCGCGTCGTGATTGATGAGGACGAGCGCGAAACCGGGATTTTCGGCGCGCAAACGTCGGGTTTGACACTGCTTTACGACCGCGACGGAAATTTACGATTCGAAGGCGGAATTACGGCTTCGCGCGGGCACGAAGGCGACAATGCGGGAAGCCGCGCGATTTTTGAAATCATTATGAAAGATGCCTTGAAAACAACGGAGACCGCTGTTTTCGGCTGCCCGCTTCATAAAAAAGATTGTCAGGGCGAGTTAATGGAAAAGACACAATAATAAAGCGTCGGATAGAACCAGTAAATAGAAATGAAAAGGACGATTAAAGGACAAGCGGAACAAATCTACGCGGAGCATCAACAGCAAATTTACCGGCAAACCGACCGGATGTTTGCGGTTTTGATGGCAATTCAATGGCTGGCGGGCATCGTCGCCGCTTTGGTGATTTCGCCGCGCACCTGGATTGGGCAGGACAGCGATATTCATATTCATGTCTGGGCGGCGGTCTTTCTCGGCGGCGTTATCAGCTTTTTCCCGATTCTGCTGGCGGTTTTGCGTCCCGGCGAGGCGATGACGCGCTACACGATTGCCGTCGGGCAGATGCTTATGTCGAGCCTCCTGATTCATCTGAGCGGCGGTCGCATCGAAACGCATTTTCACGTTTTCGGCTCGCTGGCTTTTCTTTCGTTTTACCGCGATTGGCGGGTGCTCGTTCCGGCAACCGTGGTCGTCGCGCTCGACCATATGCTGCGCGGCATTTTCTATCCGCAGTCGGTTTTTGGCATTTTATCGGCGGAAAACTGGCGCTGGCTCGAACACGCGGCGTGGGTTTTGTTTGAAGACGTTTTCCTGATTTTATCTTGCCTGCGCGGGCAGAGAGAAATGCGCCAGATTGCCGAAAACACGGCTCAGCTCGACGCAAACGAAGCGCGTTACCGCATCGTGACCGATTCGGCTTCGGACGCGATTATTACGGTTGATGAAATCGGGACGATTTTGTTTGTTAATAAAACCGCTGAAAGGATTTTCGGTTACGAAGCGCGGGAATTAATCGGCGAAAAATTCTTCAAATTGATGCCGGAAAAGATGCGCCCGAAACTCGAGCGCTTTATGATGCGCGGAAAACGAAATATTTTCACGCAGGCGGTCGAAATTCCGGCGGAGCACAAAGACGGTCACGAGTTTTTAATCGAAATCACCTTCGGCGAGTATAATTCGGACGGCGAGCGGGTTTTTACCGCCGTCGTGCGCGACATCACCGGGCGCAAGCTGGCGGAAGAAGCCTTAAGAAAATCCGAAGAATACCGCAATCTTTTCAAGCTCGCCAACGACGCCATCATCATCTTCGAGCCGGAAGGCGAAATCATCCTCGACGTCAATGATTACGCCTGTAAAATGTACGGTTATTCGCGCGAGGAATTAATCGGCAGCAGCTTAAAGGAAATTTCCGAAAACGTCGCGCAGGGCGAGCAGCGTCTTGCCAAGCTGCTCAAACACGAAGGAATCGAATCGTTTGAAAGCGTCCATTTTCAAAAAGGCGGAACGTCGATTAATGTTTTGATAAACGCTTCGATTATCGAATTTGAAGGAAAACCGGCGATAATGAGCATCAATCGCGACGTGACCGCCCGCATCAAGGCGGACACCGCGCTGCGCGAAAGCGAATACAAGCTTCGCACATTGATTGAAAATATGAGC
>DASVWG010000463.1:0-8404 GCA_036389695.1 Pyrinomonadaceae bacterium | reverse complement strand
CCGGACGGAATTTTTTTCAAAGCCGCTTTCAGGGCGAGCAGGCGTTTCAGTTCGAGTTCCGCCGACGAGTTCGAGTTTCCGAGCTCGCTCGCGACCTGAGTCAGAAAATCGACCATTTCCGAAGCCGCCGCGAAATCCATCTCGGCTTTGTAATTGCGGTCGACTATCTGTCGATAAAGCTCTTCGCGCGCGCCCGCGTTTAAATCATTGACCGAATTGGCGGAAATCCAGCCGTTCGCGGTTTTTCCGCCCGCCGTGTATTGCACTTTATACCACGCCGGATTTTTTTCCGTGACCTTTAAGATTGTTCCCAAACGAATGCGGCTCAGTTCCGGCGCATTCGCCTGCGCCTGGCTGCGGACGCGCGCCGAAACGTCCGTGACGATAATTTGCGGGAGCTCCGTCGAAGTTTGAGGCTCTGTTTTTGTCGTTGTTCTGCTTGTCGAAGTGGTTGATTTCGTTGTATTTCTTGTCGGCGTATTTCTTCTTTCCGAATTTCTCTCGCTCGTGTCTCTTGAATCTTTTCGGGAAGAAGTGGATTTTTTTGAATCCGCTTTGTTTTTTGAATTGTCTGATTTTGAATCTTTGGATTTTGTATTTTTCGCGCTTTGTCTGGAATCGTTTTTCGTATTTTTTGCGTTTTGTCTGGAATTGGCGTCTTTCGATTTTGAGTCTTTCGACTTTGAATCCTTCGTCTGTTTCGCCGAAGTTTTCGGGTTTGTTTTTGATGAAGATTGTCTGGATTTGTCCGCAGATTTATTTTTCGAGTCGCTGCCGCGCGTCTCGGATTTTGAAGAAGTCGTTTTGCCTTTTTTATCTTTGGAATTTTTCGGCGTCGGCGTTGCCTTCGCCTGCGTCTTTTTGCCGGGCGTCGGCGCTTGTTTGGCGTTTTTCTTCGCGGGCGTGGCTTTTGTTTTCGCCGAATTTTTAGTCTGCGCGCTTTCGACCGAATCGGTAAAACATAACGCGAAAAAGATAAAAAAAGCGATGACTATTCCGATGTTTTGATTTGAAAATTTTTGTAAAACTCTAAACATTTTTCTCTCCAAACAAAGATTCAAACAGGATTTTCAAAACGCGGAATGATGAATGCCGCAGCGCGGAATAAAGAATTCATCGTTCCGCGCCCGCGCGTTCACGCGTTTTCTCTTGTCCTGTTAATTTTCCTCTGCGTTCTCCGCAGTGAATTCTGCGGTTAAGTTGTTTTTCAATGCGCGCGCATTGCGTTGCAGTCCTGAAATTTTCGTTCGCTTCATCGCGCTGCGGCGGAAACGTTCGGCGTATTTTTCCGGCGAGAGATTTAAAATCTCTTCAAGGTCGGCGGAAACATTTCCCGCGCGCGGCTCGAATCCGGTTTCTCCGGTCGGCTTTTCAAAACGATTCCAGGGGCAAACGTCCTGACAAATGTCGCAGCCGTAAAGCCAGCCGTTTAGATTTTTTTCAATTTCAGCGGGAATTTCAGGGGAACGAAGTTCGATAGTAGCGTAAGACAAACACGCCCGCGAGTCAACCCTGTATGGCGCGACGATTGCTCCGGTCGGACACGCGTCGAGACAAGCCGTGCAGCTTCCGCAATGGTCAGGCTCATTCTGACCGTCGTATTCAAGCTCCAGATTCAATAGAATTTCGCCGAGGAAAACCCAGGAGCCGTATTCTTTCGTAATCAGATTCGAGTGTTTACCAATCCAGCCCAAGCCCGCCCGCGCCGCCCAAGCCTTATCCATAATCGGCGCGGTATCGACGCAGACTTTGCCTTCAACTGCCGCGTTTTCAGATTTTATCCAGGCGAGCAGCTCTCTTAATTTGTCTTTCACGATGTCGTGATAATCGTCGCCCCACGCATAGCGCGAAACTTTTCCTTTCGATTTGTCCGGCTCGTGCGCGTGCGGCGTGTAATAATTTAAAGCGACGGCGACGACCGACTTTGCTTCGGCGAAAATCAGCTTCGGGTCGGTTCGTTTTTCCGGCTCGCGCTCGAGCCAGCGCATCTCGCCGTGAAAATCTTTTTCCAGCCACGCTTTGAGATATTCAGTTTCCGCCGCCAGCCTTTCGGCGCGCGCAATGCCGATTTTGTGAAAGCCGATTTCAAAGGCTTTTTCTTTGATTTTTTCGGTGAAAGAAGCCATACGCTAAAGATTAACACAAAGTTTTCAGGGCAAAAAAAGACTGACTGACCCGAAGCAAGGTCAATCAGTCTTGAGCTTTATATTTGTAAGCCAAATCGCATTTTATCTCACAAAAGCATTCGGCGCGGGCACATCGCCATTCGCTCCGAATTGAAAACCGGTAAAGCCAGCCGTCGTTCTGAGCAGATACCACGTTCCCGTTGATGGTCTGAACACAACCAAATCAGCTTTTCCGTCGCCATCGAAATCCGCCGGTGCGGGCTTGTCTTCCGTGATTCCGAAATGAATCCCGGTAAATGAAGCATTGCTGCTGTTGATGATATACCAATCTCCGACTGATGGACGATAGACGGCTAAATCGGTTTTCCCGTCGCCGTCGTAATCTGCCGCCACAGGTAAATCTCCAGGCGCGCCGAACTGCGCGGGAGAGAATGAGTCGGTTGCACTGTTGATGCGATACCAGGTTCCATTAGAAGGTCTGAACACAGTTAAATCACTTTTGCCGTCGCCGTCGAAATCTCCGACAAGAGGTTTATCTTCAGCTACTCCGAACTGCGCGGCAATGAATTGATTGTTCGAGCTATTGATGCGATACCAGCTTCCGGCTGAAGGTCTGTAAACGGTCAAATCGGCTTTGCCGTCACCGTCGAAATCTCCCGGCACAGGCAAATCTCCGTTGGTGCCGAATTGTGCCGGGCTGAAAGTATTATTCGATGAATTCAGACGATACCATCCGCCATCAGAAGGACGAAACACGCAGATGTCGGTTTTGCCGTCGCCGTCGTAATCAGCAGGTGCGATTAAATCGCCGTTAGCGCCGAACTGCACACTGATAAAAGCGTTGTTCGAGCTGTGTGAGATATACCAGCTTCCGTTTGACGGTCGGAAAACAGACAAATCCGCTTTGCCGTCGCCGTCATAGTCGAACGGAACGGTGGAAGGATTCGAGTAACGAACAAGCGCAAACTGTCGCAGGGCATTTTTATTTATACCGCCGCCGAGCAGTATTTTTCCGTCCCTTTGCAGAATCATCGACCGCGCAAGTTCTCCTAAATGACCGTAATCAGTCACGAGCTTGCCGCCCGGAGCAAAGGAAGAATCGAGAGACCCGTTCGGATTGTAGCGCACCATCGTAAAATTAGAATTGGAATTAGGCGGAATATAACTCGCTCCGGCGACTATAATTTTTCCGTCCGGCTGCGAGACGACCGAGTAAGCGACATCGGACGAGTTGCCGTCGATAGGAGTTAAAATCTTTCCGTCGCCGTCAAACGAGGTGTCGAGCGAGCCGTCCGGATTATAACGGACGACCGCAAAATCCTCGACGGTCGAGCTGGCGCTGAATCCCGCGACGACGATTTTGCCCGAAGGCTGGAGCGTTATGGCGTTAGCCTCGTCGTGGCTGGTTCCGATTGGAGTAGTCACCTTGCCGCCCGTGCCGAATCCCGAGTCGAGCGAGCCGTCCGCGTTAAAGCGCATAACGGCAAAATCGCGCGGGTCGGGTCCCAGATAATCTCCGGCGACAAGTATTTTTCCGTCCGGCTGTAAGACGGCGGCGCGGGCTAAAGCGCCCCAGCCGTTTATGTTTGCAGTCGCGATGCCGTCCGCGTCGAAAGAAGTATCGGGCGAGCCGTCCGGGTTAAATCTGAGCACGGTAAAATGGCTCGTTAAGGATATAAAGCTATAACCTGCGACAACAATCTTTCCGTCCGGCTGAATCATAACTTCATATCCGACGTCGGCTGACGTGCTGAGCGGCAGGATAATTACCCCGTCGCCGGAAAATGTCGTATCTAACGAGCCGTTCGCGTTATATCTGAGAACAGCCAGGTCGGCTTCGGGAAATCTTCCTGAATAGCCGGTCGCGACAATTTTTCCGTCGGGCTGAACGGCAACCCCGAAAATACCGTCGTCCAGATTGTTCAGCGACGTCACGACTCTTCCCTGACCGTTGAACGTCGGGTCGAGAGTTCCGTTCGGGTTATAGCGCATCAAAGCGCAGTCGAAAGCGAGATTTTGGTTTCGGCTGACACCGGCGGCGATGATTTTGCCGTCCGGCTGCTGCACGATGTCCTGCACTTCGTCGGAGCTAAGCTGCACCGTCGTGTAAACCAAGCCGACCTCGCCGAATTTAAGGTCGAGCGCCCCATTCGGCTGATAGCGGGCGATGGTAAAATCTGTGTTGCTGGTATTACCGACGCTGACGCCGGTGACTGCCAGTTTACCGTCCGGCTGAAGCGCCATTTTAAAGATGGCTTCATCAGCGCCCGTAGTAACTGTCGTAAACACTTTTCCGCCCGTGCCGAAACCGGCGTCGAGCGAGCCGTTAGCGTTAAATTTGACGAGCGAAAAAGATTTATTGGCGGGCGGAAAAACGTAGCTGCCGCCGGCGATGATTTTTCCGTCCGGCAGCAGAACTATGTCGCCTAGGACGTCGTTTGAAATGCCGACCGGCGCAATGACGACCCCGTTCGTGCCGAAAGTCGAATCCAGCGTTCCGTCCGGATTAAATCTGACGAGAGCGAAATCACGGTTATTATTTTGGTTGTTGTAAGTGAAGCCGGCGATATACTTGCCGTCGGGCTGAATAATCAGCGAAATGCGACTCACATCCGGGCGCAGAGAGCTGTAAATTAAAATTCCGTCGCCGTCGAACGTCGTGTCAGGCGTGCCGTTCGGGTTAAAACGCAGCAAGGCGATATTATTGCCCGCAGTTGATTGGCTTCCGACAATGACGATTTTTCCGTCCGGCTGCAAAGCCACTTCCGTCGCAAAATCATCGCCGACGCCAAACTGCGTGACTATTTTGCCCGTTCCGGCGGTGCCAAACCCTGTGTCGAGCGTGCCGTCCGGGTTATAACGCGCAAACGCCATCTCGGTCCAAGTGATTTTGCTGTAGCCGACGGCGATGATTTTCCCGTCCGGCTGCAGCACGATGTCGTCGATACGGTCGTTCAAATTGTTGCCGAAATCCGTGACGACGACTCCGCTGCCGTCGGTTCCGAAGCTCGTATCGAGCGTGCCGTTCGGGTTATAGCGCAGAAGCATAAAATCTTCGGCGGTCGCGAACGAGAAACTCGCCACGCCGCCGATGATGATTTTTCCGTCCGGCTGGATTGCCACCGCCGTCGCCGCGTCAAGCCCCGTGCTGTATGAAGCGACGACTGTTCCGGTTCCGTTAAAGCCGGTGTCGAGCGTGCCGTCGGCGCGATAGCGAACGATGACGGTATTTCCGCCGCTGCCGCCGTTGTCCCGCGTCGTGCCGACCACGACAATTTTGCCGTCAGGCTGGATGGCAATATCCGCCGCCTCATCTTCGGATAGTCCGCCGAAAGAGGTCGTATTTTTTCCCGCGTTGGTTCCGAATGCGGCGTCCAGTATAGGATTTGCCGCCGCGACGGAAGATGAAGGGCTAAATATTAAAATGGATGAAAATATCATCGAGAGGGCAAATCCGGCAATCAGAAAATTTTTAAGCATAATGTTTATTTTAAATCGAATGTATAAATCAGACGCGCCGCTGTCGCGCACCGATTCGTCTAATTATTAATCTGAAATTTCTTCTGTGGGAAAAGAATGGTAAATCGTAGTGAGCTTTTACCTCGACGACGAACTTTGTATGAGTAATTTTGCCGCTTTCAATCGCCGGCGCTTTATTTCGACGCCGTTTAAAATAATAAATAAGGAAAATCGGCTGTTAATAACCGCGCCTTGACACTAATCGAACTCAGCCGATACTGTAGCAAAATTTCGGGACGAGTCTGTTAAAGCCAAGCAATTAGACGCCTAAGATGCCCGAATTGGACATCTTAGGCTTCCGCTGACAGAGAATCAAAACTTAGAAATTAAGCTTGAATCCAAACTGGAATTGACGCGGGTCATAGGATGCCGTCGGGCGGCTGAAATAGCGTCCGTTTTTGGAGCGTTCGCCGAAGTTGTTGACGTCGCTCAGAAACGGCGAGGCGCTGGCTTCGTTGAAGCGATTGAAAAGGTTGAAGCCTTCGGCAATCAAATCCAGACGAAAGCGCTCGCCGAAACGAATCGACCGCGCGATGCGCAAATCAAACGAAAAATAACCGTGCGTCAGTCCCATATTGCGTCCGAGATTTCCGATTGAAAACTCGCCGTTGGTAATCAGCGGCGTGATACAGCCGGTCGTTCCGGGCTGGCACAGAGTGCCGTCCGGGTTGACGCTCGGGCGGTCGGTTTGCGTCGATTGGTCGTTGTTCGTATCGACGTTGGTGATGATATTGAACGGGCGACCGGAAGAAATTTCGATAATCGGCGCGATGGTAAAGTCCGCCAAAAATTTCTGCCAGCCGTTGCCGCCGCGCCAGCCGGCGGGCGAAGCCAGCACGCCGCTGAAGACGAAGCGATGGCGCTGGTCAAACAGCGAATCGGCTTTTTCCAAATCGAACCGGCGGACGTCCTGCGCGATAAGCAAAGTCTGCAAATCGCTCGAATCGTCAATCGAATGCGACCAGGTGTAGCTTGCCTGAAACGTTAAGTTGTTGGCAAAGCGTCGTTTCAACTCGACGTTCAGCGCGTTGTATTCCGAGTTGCCGTTGGAAATCTGCGCGTTGACCGAACCGAACGGCGAAAGCGTGCCCGGCGTTCGAAGGCTGCCGGCAAGCAGCGAATCGAGCACCGGCTTGGTCAGAGCGCCGCCCGACAAGGCTTGCGCCAGAAAATAATTCGGCGCGTTCGGACGGAAGAAGTTAGCGACTGCCGGAGCAACCACGCGCCCGCCGGGACACTGCGCGATGATGCCGGGAACAACTACTGTGCAGTTGACGCCGGTCTGCGTTCCGGCAGGAGTCGTTGCAATCGAAAAAGCGACGGCTTGCTGCGTCGTCGCCGGCAGAGCGCCGCCGAAAAAGCGCTGGAAATTCTGAATTTGCAGCGCCGTGTTCGGCGTGTTCAAATCGGTCGGGTGCGGCAGATTGTGCGCGCCGACAAAGATGTAACCGACCGACAGCGACATATTTTTCGTCAATTGCTGTTCAATCGCCAGATTTGCCTGCACGGCGGAAGCGTATTTGAAATCTTTCGCGACCGGCAGCGTAAACGGCAGAACCGGACCGAAACCGGGAAACGTCTGGTCGTTGAAACGCTGGCGTCCGAATTGATATTGCGCCGTCGGAGCGACGCCCGGCGTCGAGAAATTAGCCGGACAAAGCGGATTGACCGTCGCCGCCGAGCAAACCGTTCCCTGAAATACCTGCGACGCGTTCAGCAGAACCGGAACCTGCGTCGGAACGCCGTTGATAACCTGAGTCGTGGTAAAAGCCGGGCTGCCCGCCGTCAAAACTGCCTGCTGCTGCTGCGCCGCGTCGGCGATGTCCGAGTTAAACGCAACCGCCAAAAGCGGGTGGTCATAGAAAAGACCGATGGCACCGCGCAGAACCGTTCTGCCGTTGCCGAAAACGTCGTAAGCGACGCCGAGACGCGGCGCCCAGTTATTCGTGTCGCGCGGAATGCCCTGCTGCACGCCGAGCGCGTCCTGCGCCGCCAGAATATCGGATGCCGCCAGATTGATGCCGGTCAGCGGGTCTTTGAAAGCGACGGGCGCGATAGTTTCCGTAAACTCGACGTCGTAGCGAATGCCGTAATTAAGCGTCAGGCGGTTAGTTACTTTCCACGTATCCTGCGCGTAAAAGGCAATCGGTTTGTTTTTGATTTTACTAATCGGGTCGCCGAAGCCCTGAATATAAAGCGACGGCAAGCCGAGACCGTAGGATTGAACCGGCGTTAAATCCGGCAGGTTGAGCGGCGCGAAAGCCGAGTTCAGATTCGCCGCCGCAAATGGTCCGAAATTGAAAAGTCCGGCGAAGTTCAGTTCAAACAGCGCCGACGGAATGTTAATCCAGTTGACGTCGCCGCCGAATTTGAAAGTGTGGTCGCCGTAAACGCGCGTCAGGTTATCGGCAAACTGAATGCGATTTTCCGTGCGGTCGACGGGCGAGAAAAGCTCGCGCCCGATAAACGCCGTGCCCGAAATATTGAAGGCGACGGCTTCGTTATTTTGCGAGCGAAAGCTCGTCTGGCGCTTGCCGTACTGAAAGCGAAACTCGTTCGCCGTGTTTGCGTTGAGCGTCGAATTAAGCCCGACAGTAAAAGCGTAATCCTTGATTTCCGTAATGCCGGTGCGCGTAAAATCGTTTTGACCGAGCGATTGGTTTTGCGTTTCGACCTGTATGCCGGACAAGTTGCTCGGATTGTAGCCGAAACGCGCCGTCAATTGATGGTTTTGATTAATGTAATGGTCGCCGCGTATC
>DASVWG010000462.1:0-4876 GCA_036389695.1 Pyrinomonadaceae bacterium | reverse complement strand
TTTGCGGATTTTCAATCCGCATCAGTTGCGCCCGCCCGCATTGTTTCGCGGCTTCGAAAATGATTTTGCGCCAGCGTTCGAGCTTTTTTTCAATTTCCCGGGCGTCTTTCAGCTTGACGTCGGCGCGTCTGGTTTGAAGCGGAACAAACCGGGTAACTCCCAATTCGGCAGCCTTTTGCAAGACCAAATCAAATTTTTCGCCTTTTAAAAGCGCGACCGCGAGCGTTAAATCCAAATCCGATTCCGGCGCGCGCGGCGTCGCTTCGGCGATAATTTTAAGCCGCGTCTCGCGCTTTCCGATTTCCTTAATCGCGCACGAAAATTCTCGTCCTTCGCCGTCGAAAACGTTTGTATTTTCGCCCTCGCGCAAACGCAGAACATCGCGCAGATGCTTCGTCTGTTCAGCATCGAGCGTGATTTCATCGCCTCGAAAATTTTCCGGCGGAGCGTAGAAACGTCGCATTACAAAAGAAACGATGAACGATGAATGATGAATGCAGAACGACGAATGACGAATTCTTTATTCCGCGTTCATCGTTCATCATTCATCGTTTTGTTTAAATTTCTCTTTAAAATCTTTCGAATTTTGCCTGAGTCCGACCCAATTTTCAAAAATTTCCGGCGATTGCAGCCAAATCGTAAACCATTCGGCGATTTCGGCTTTTTCGGCGCGTTTGCCTGCTTCGACTTTTTCGTTTCCGGCAATCATCTGCGCGCGGGCTTTTCCGCGCCGCGCGGTTTCGCGCACCAGCCGCAAGCCTTCCTTGTCGTTTTCCGCCAGAAATTTGCGCCGCAAATTTTCGAGCTGGCGAATCGAAACGAGCGTCTGCCGGAAATCGGAAAATTTCAGGATGTTGCGAAACATCGCGTCGTACGGCGATTCCAGACGCCGCTCGACGTCGAGCTGCATAATCTCGGAATGGCGCAGCTCCGCGCCTTCGTCCGCCAAAAGACGCGCCATTTTCATCGGGCTGTCGACGGCGCTCTGCCCGAAACGCTCGCGCACCGCCGTTTCAATCGCCGTCAATTCCCGCGCCCCGACCGATTCGCAGTCGAGTGCTTCCCAGACTTCGATAATCAAATCATTTTTCGTGCGCGATTTCCACATAACAGCAAGCAGTAAGCGGTAAGCCGTGAGCAGTAAAGCAGTCGTTTTTCAACTGCTCACGGCTTACCGCTCACTGCTCACTATTTTAATCAAATCGGTTGAAGAATGGTCTTTCGGGTCGCCGACGATGGCGACGCGTCCGCCGTATTCGCGGACGATTTCGCGTTCGGGGACGGTTTCGGTCGTGTAATCCGTGCCTTTAGCGTGAAAGTCGGGACGCACGGCGCGAATCAATTCGGTGACGGTCGCTTCGGGAAAAATCGTCACATAATCGACAAATTTCAGCGCGGAGACGATTTCGGCGCGTTCGTTTTCGGGCATAAACGGGCGATTTTCGCCTTTCAGTTTTCTGACCTGCTCGTCGGAATTGATGCCGACGATGAGAATTTCGCCTAAGGCTTTCGCGCCCGCCAGATAGCGTATATGACCGACGTGAAAAAGGTCGAAACAGCCGTTTGCCAGCACAATCCGCGCGCCGCCGCGCCGCTCGATGGCGACTCGCGCGATGAGCCGGTTGCGTTCGAGCACGGGAGCGAATGTATTTCCGGTAGAACTCATAAAAGTTTAAGTTTACAGCGTGTGGGTTTTATGCCCGATTATTTCGTCTTTGGCGATGGAAGCAAGCAGCTCGTCAACGCTGACCGATGCCGTTCCTTTTTTCATCACGACGATGCCGCCCGCGTGATTTGCCAGCGTCGCGCTTTCGGCAAAATTCAAACCCGAAGCCAGCGCCAGCGCGTAAGCGGCGATGACCGTATCGCCCGCGCCCGTCACATCAACCGGTTCTTTCGAGCCGACGGCTTCCATATAAAGCGGCGCGCGGTTTTTCTCAATCAAAAACATTCCTTTATTGCCGCAGGTGACGAGCAGCGATTCGTAACCGAGCTTTTCGCGCAAATGAACGCAGGCGTCAGCCAGATGCGCGATTTCCGTAAACTTTTCGCCTAAGATTTGCTCGGCTTCTTCCTGATTCGGCGTCGCCGAAGTGCCGCCCGCAAAATCCTGCAAGCGATAACGCGAATCGACGAGCAGAGGAATTTTTTTGTCTTTCGCCAGCCGGCTGGCAAGCGCGGCGATTTCGGGCGTCGCAACGCCGTAATTGTAATCGGAAAGAATAATCGCGTCGGCGTTTTCGGTTGCCGCGAGTAGATTTTTCTTTAGTTTTTCGATTAATTCCGCGTCGAGGCTTTCCTTATTTTCATAGTCGATGCGAATGACCTGCTGGCGCGCGGCGTAATGCTGGCTGGCGAGCACGCGCACCTTGGTCGTCGTTTGAATTTTTTCGGAAGCGGCGACGAAAGCGCAGTCGACATTCGATTTACGCAGGCTTTCAAGCAATGCTTCGCCGTTGCGGTCGTTTCCGATTATTCCGACTAAACACGCCGCGCCGCCGAGTCCGGCGACATTGACCGCCGCGTTTGCCGCGCCGCCCGCCAGCGTTTCGGTCTGCTCGTGTTCGAGGATGAAAACGGGCGCTTCGCGCGAGATGCGCGCAATCTTGCCGGAAAGAAACTGGTCGGCGACCAAATCTCCGACGATGACGATTTTTTTTCGGGAAAATTCCTGGCGAATAGTGTCTGCGATGTTTGACATTCGAGCTTAAGAAATAAATTACTACAACTCAAAAAGATAAACAAAAAGGTTGAAGACCTTTCGAGCCTTCAACCTTTTGCTTGGACCAATTAATGCGCCGATTAGTGCGAATCGTAGCTGGGCATCGGAAAATCGTTCGGTGTTCCCCATTGAACGCCGACGAAGGCGCCGTCCGAGCTGCGCAGGCTGTAGAAATAGCCGTTCGTATCGCGCCAGACGGCAACGTCCGTCTTACCGTCGCCGTCGTAATCAGCCTGCGCGGTTAAATCCGTGCCGGTGGTTCCGAAGGCGTAAACGAGAACCTGATTCGTGGTGCTCAAGCTGATGAACCAGAAAAGATTGGAAGTCGCCGTCGAGCCTTCGCGGACGACCGCCAAATCGGTTTTGCCGTCGCCGTCATAATCGCCCGGCACGACATAGTCGTTGGTGAAACCGTAAGGCGCCACGCGCAGGTTGCCGGTCATGCTCTCGATAATATAGAAAGTCGCCTGGCTGGTCGCCGTCGCGCCGGGACGCTGCACGCAGAGGTCAAATTTACCGTCGCCATCGTAATCGCCGGGCGCCGTGAAATCGGTCGAAAGACCGAACTGATGAGCGCTGAAGCTGCCCGTCTGGCTGTTGATGCGATACCAGAACATCTGACCGTTGGAACGCCGCACTACCGCAATGTCGGTTTTACCGTCACCATCAAAATCTCTCGCAATCGGCTCGTCGCCGGTTGTGCCGAATTGCGCGGCGGAGAAAGTGTTGGTCTGACTGTTGATGCGATACCAATAGCCGTCCGTGTCGCGCCAGACCGAAATATCGCCTTTATTGTCGCCGTCGTAATCGCCGGGCGTCGGGTAATCGGTATTCGAAACGCCGAACTGCTGAGCGGTAAAGCCGCCCGTGCTTTTCAGCGTATACCAGATGTTGCTGCTCGGGCGAAACACCGTGTAGTCGGCTTTGCCGTCATTGTCGGTATCCAATGCTTTGCGCAGAGACACCTGAGCGGTAACTGCCGCCGCTAAAAATAAAATGCAGACAGACAATAAACCGAATTTGCCGCTGATGGTCAAAAAATTTTTCATTGCGTTAATCCTTACTCTTAGAAATTCTCCAATGGGGGTCGGGGCGTCCGTGCCAAAAGACTCGGAATCATAAATATACTACCTAAAACCTTGTGATTGCAAGATAATACCACGTATTAACGCTGTTTTTCAGATTAATATAACTATTCCCGAGATTTTTCCAACTTACGGAAGTTAGACGCGCGATTCGGGAAAAAAGTTTGTATCTGTCTGAAAATAATTGGCGAAAAACCGTCGGCAAAGATTTAAGCTTTCTTTGCCGTTTCTCAACGTTCTCCGGCATCGAGCGCCCGCAACGCTATTTACACAGTGCGGCTCAAGGTTTTAAAAATACGTTTCGCGAAAATTATTTTCCGCTTTTCGCGCGTAATTACTGCGTCAGCATCGAGCTGCCGGGAATTTTCATGCCGGAATTTCCCCAGCCGAAAGCCGAAAATCCGCTGGTGCTGCGCTGCACGTAAAAGATTCCCGACTCGTTCGCGTTCTGATTCGGACGCCAGACGGCGAAATCGGTTATACCGTCGCCGTCGTAATCCGCCGGAACGGGCAAGTCGCCGCCGGTGCCGAACTGGAAACCGCTGAAAGCGCCGGTCGAGCTTTTAATCAGATACCATGTGCCGTCGCTTTCGCGCCAGACGGCAAAATCGGTGCGATTGTCGCCGTCGTAATCGCCCGGCACGATTTTATCCGTCGCCGAATTGCCGAAGGTCAAAGTCATCAGCGCGTTATTAGAGCTTGCCGAGACGATAAAAGTATTTGCCGGAGCGTCAGCCGACGGGCGATAAACCGCCAAATCGGCGCGGGTATCGCCGTCATAATCGCCGCGAATCGGACGGTCGTTCTGGTTGCCGAACTGAACGGCGCGAAATCCGGTGGTCGAGTTTAAAATATACCAGACGAGCTTGCCGTTTTCCTTTCTGGTCACGGCAAAATCGGCTTTCGCGTCGCCGTCGAAATCCTGCGAGACGTTGGGATTATCATTTGTCGTCCCCCATTGGGCGGCTTGAAAAGTGTTATTTGAGCTGTTCAAAACGTAAAAATACGATTGCGCGCCTTCGCGCCAGACGGCAACATCCGTTTTGCCGTCGCCGTCGAAATCGGCGGG
>DASVWG010000461.1:0-4956 GCA_036389695.1 Pyrinomonadaceae bacterium | reverse complement strand
TGATGTCTTCGACCGACATCGCCACGATTTTTCTCGACCGCGAGCTGTGCATCAAGCGCCTGACGCCGCGCATCGAAGCGCTTTTCAACATCTCGGCGGCGGACATCGGTCGCCCGCTCGAACATTTTACGCACAAGCTCGACTACACCGATTTGTCGAAAGACGCGGCGGAAGTTTTGCGCACGCTCACGCCGAAAGAGCGCGAAATCCGCGACAGCGAGGGCAAAACCTACCTGACGCGCTTTGTGCCGTATCGCACGCTGGACGACCGCATCGAAGGCGTCGTTTTGAGTTTTCTCGACATCACCGACCGCAAACGCATCGAGCGCGCGCTGAACGAATCCGAGGAACGCCTGCGGACGATTCTCGAAAGCGCGAAGGATTACGCCATTTTCACGCTCGACTTAGACCGCCGCGTGACCGTCTGGAACGCGGGCGCGGAAGCGATGTTCGGCTACACGGAAAAGGAAATGCTCGGCAAATCCGGCGACATTCTGTTTGTGCCCGAAGACCGCCAGCGCAAAGCGCCCGCCCGCGAAGCCAAAACCGCGCTGTCAAAAGGAAGCGCCGCCAACGAGCGCTTTCATTTGCGCAAAGACGAAACCAGATTTTACGGCTCCGGCTTGACGATGCCGCTGCGCGACGACGACGGAAAGACAATCGGCTTTGTCAAAATCATGCGTGATTTGACCGAGCAGAAGCGGCTCGAAGATGCGAAGTTCTTTCTCGCCGCGATTGTCGAATCGTCGCAGGATTCGGTCGTCACCGTCAATTTTGACGGCGTCATCACCAGTTGGAACAAGGCTGCCGAAGGGCTTTACGGTTATTCCGCCAAAGACGCCGTCGGCGAGCCGCTGGCGATGCTGATGCTGCCCGAAGACATCCAGCAGGTGTTCGCCAATATCGACAAAATCAAAAACAACCGGAAGGTGAAAATTTACGACACCGTGAGAGTTCACAAGGACGGGCGCGAGATAGACCTCGAAATTATGCTCTCGCCGGTCAAAAACGCCAAAGGAAAAGTCATCGGCGTTTCGACCTTCGCGCGCGACATCACGGCTCGCAAAGCATCGTCCGATGCTTTGCGAGCCTCCGAAGACCGCTACCGCCTCGTCGTCGAGAGCGCGTCGGACTACGCCATTTTCACGCTCGACGAAAACAACAAGATAAGCTCGTGGAGCAAGGGCGCGGAGAATATTTTCGGCTGGCAGGAAAAGGAAATCGTCGGCAGCGACGGCGCGATACTGTTTACGCCCGAAGACCGCCAGAGCGGCGAGTATCAGAAGGAATTAAAAACGGCGCTGCGCGAGGGACGCGCCGAAGACGAGCGCTGGCACGTCCGCAAAGACAGCACGCTCTTTTACGCTTCCGGCTTGCTGATGCGGCTCGGCGACGGCGGCGGCTTTGTCAAAATCTGCCGCGACCAGACCGAGAAAGTCAAAGCCGACAGCGTCAGCCGCGAAAAGGATATGCTGGCGCAGTTTGTCTCGACGCAGGAAGACGAGCGCCGCCGCATCGCCCGCGACATTCACGACCACATCGGGCAGCAGTTGACCGTTCTGCGGCTTAAGCTCGAAGCCCTCAAGGAAATGTGCGACGACCGGAAGATTTGCGACGAGCTTGAAAAGGTCGATGAAATTACCGAACAGCTCGACCGCGAAGTCGATTTTCTGGCGTGGGAGCTGCGCCCCGCCTCGCTCGACGATTTGGGCTTGCGCGTCTCGCTCGAAAATTTCGCCAGGGAATGGTCGCACCACACGGGCGTCAAAGCCGAGTTTCACGCGGACGGCTTAAAGCGGACGCGGCTCGCTTTCGAAGTCGAGACGAACCTTTACCGCATCGCGCAGGAAGCGCTCAACAACATCTACAAGCACGCGCAGGCGAAAACGGTTTCCGTCCTGCTCGAAAAGCGCAAAGACACGATTTCGCTGATTATCGAGGACGACGGCATCGGCTTCAACCCGAAAGACAAGCGCAACCGCACGAAAGGCATCGGCTTAATCGGGATGAGCGAGCGCGCCAAAATCTGCGGCGGCACGCTCGAAATCGAATCCTCGAAAGGCAGCGGCACGACCATTTTTGCCCGCGTGCCCGCAAAAACCAAATAAACGATGAACGATGAACGCGGAACGATGAACAAAAAAGAAGAAACGCGAAAACTGCAATTCATCGTTCATCGTTCCGCGTTCATCGTTTCCGGATTACGGGTTGACCGTCACATACACGGGGTCGGACGGTTGACCGTAGTTCTCGTTTTTCCGCTTTAATTGGACGCGGATTTGGAGTTGTTCGGCTTGTCCGGGCGTGGTCGGCGTAATCGTGACGTTGATTGATTTGCCGGTTCCGCTTTTCGCCGTCGTCCACGTTTCCGAGCCTTTGCGCCGCACCTGCACGTCATACATATCGGCATCACCGCGATTCGCCACAATCAGCGCAAGCTCGTAATTTCCGGCGGCGGGAAACGGCTGCGCGGTCGGCTTGACCGCAGCGGGCGGGACTTTTCCCGATTCGCTGACCAAATCCAGCGCCATGCGCGCCGCTTCCGTAATCGTCGCCGCGTGCAGAAACCGCTGGTCGCGCTCCCGGCTGCGTTTCTCGACGCCCGCTTTCAGGGCAAACGGCGTCGAAGCATCAGGCGCATCGACAAAAGCACCGAGCGGCTCGCCGATTGCCCCGCGCACAAATTTTTTCTTAATCGCGGAAGCTGTGCTTCTGAACTCCTCGACGAGCGAGACGAAATTCAGAATCCATTCCAGATTGGCGAAATCTTCCTGAATCGAAGTAATGTCGGCGGCGCTCGCGCCGACTGCCGCCGCGTATTGGTCGATGTTTGATTTTTGAATTTGCAGGTGGTTTAAAAGCCCTGCGTCCGTTACATAATTCGGCATATTTCAAACTCCTTTGTTGAATTTAGTGGGCGGAAGCTTTTGAAATATACGTTTTGAGCTTTGCCGGAAGGCTTTTGATTTTTCGGAAAGTCGAATCAAGTGTAGGCTCAAAACTGATGCAAGATGACTTCCGACCTGATAGAACGCAGGTATTATAAATAAAAATTCGCTATTTAATCAATATTTTTTTTTAGAGAGTAGTGTGCTAATAGTGTGCTGCCGGAAATAAAATAGCCACGTCGTTTACGGCGTGGGTTGAATAAATGAACCAAAGAAAGGGCGTTTCAACGTCCTTCCCAAATAAGGCTTCGGCTCAAGCCAAAACAAAAGGACGTTGAAACGCCCTTTTCAGATTCTCAATCTTCGTCACCACGCCGTAAACGACGTCGCTATCAGCAGCACACTATTAGCACACTACCTTTTAGAGACCTATAAGATTTCTTCAGCTAGCTGATAGATTTCTCCAGCAAACTGTCAGATTTCTCCGGTAAGCTGGCAGATTTTTCCAGTAAGCAGGTCGATTACTCCAGTAATCACTCTGCTTACTCCAGTAATTGACCTGATTACTCCGGTAATCGGTCTGATTTCCGGAGTAATCGACCTGCTTACTGGAGTAAGCAGCCTGATTTCCGGAGTAATTGACCTGTTTACTGGAGTAATCAGTCTGATTTGTCCAGTCAGCAGACCGATTATCGGAATAATCTGACAGATTACTCCGGTAATCGGTCTGCTGACTAAAAGAAGCAGACCGATTACTGGAGTAATCGGCTCGGTCTCTGCGAAAAGCCGGCTCGTCTTTATTGAATTTGTTCAATCGCTCCGTCCGGCGCGGGACAAAGGACAAAGGACGAAGGACGACCGGCTCATTCGGCTTCGCGGCGTAAGGAATATTGGTTTGCCGAGTGAATCAGCATCGCTTCCCAATCTTCGAAACGCGTGTGACGTTTGACGAATTCGCTGAAATCCGGCTTTTCCAAATCGTTTTCGCTGCCGACGCGCGCCGCGCTGAGCAGGTTTTCCCACGAATCGAAATCCGTGTTTTCGAGAATAAAATGACGGCTCATCAAGTGCGCGACGGGCACGTTTGTCTCGCCGGTCGCGTAAAAAAGGTCGTCCTTGATTTTGTCCAGTTTTTTCCTTCTGCCTGTTTGTAAATTATCGTCCATAACCCGCACTTCCGCTTTATGATTGTTCCTGTCGGAATATTTATTTTTTTCTATAACGCTACTTTAAGACTTGCGCCGCGCCGCAGTCTGTCAACTATCTGACCAAACACGAAAATAATTCTTCGTCGTTCGCAGGTCGTGCGAAAATTGTGTTCCCGAATTAAATTCAAACGGCAAAGGACAAGGGACGAACCGGCTATTTGGCGAGACAGCAGCCTGCCTGATTTTTCGTTTTTGCGGCGTGGTATTCGTTTAAAAGACGGCGGACGGTTTCGATGAGATGCTCGGCGCTGACGGGCGCGACCAGATATTCGGTCGCTCCGGCGGCGATGGAAACCTCGCCTTCGGCAAGGCGGTTTCTGCCGGCGCAAAACAATATCGGCGTCTGCTTGTCGGTCTGGCGAAGCCGCCGGCATAATTCGACGCCGGACATCTCCGGCAGTTGATGTTCGAGAATTAAAAGGTCGAACGGCTCGCTGGCGATTAATTCCAGCGCCTCGACGCTCGTGCTCGCCGTCGAAACGCGATAGGGATGATTTTCCGCGTGCCGCAGCACCGCGATTAACTCGCCGCTTTCCTGATTATTGTCGATATAAAGAATGCGCGGAGACCGCGAAGAACGCATATTTTTTCCCGCCTCGTCAAAAAATAATTTCGTCAAACAATCTATAGCAGTCGCCCGCCGATTTTTCTGTCATATTTACGACAAAACGCTGCCTTTTAAATGACAGCGCCGCTAATATTTATTCGCCGCGCCGCATTTTTTATCAGCATTTCTTATAAATGTTTCCCTTTACTTTCGCCGTTCATAATAGTAAGGTGAAGACAGACAAGAATGTCAGGTATCGAACATAAACCGTTTACCAAACAGGTAAACGGCAGGGTGGTTTTATGCAGAAAAA